>CAZQKI010000322.1:0-4145 GCA_964592855.1 uncultured Lentisphaerales bacterium | reverse complement strand
GGAGACGGCATTATGGGTTCGTTTGATGATTCTGAAGACACCGCGTATGAAGCTCCCCGGGTAACGGAGGAATCCTTGGACTCGGGTGGCAATTATGTCGGAGCAAGCTCGGCGGAACGCGATGCCGGCACTCTGGGTTCGACGATCGATCCTCCGTGATTACAAGGCGTTAGGCGGCTTGGCTGCGTGCCAACGGGGGTGTGTGCAGTTTTATTGTGTCAAGGGCAAGTCCATAGACCATGGCTCAACACGACGCCACCTCAATCGGCCTTTGCGGTTTGACTATTGCCGGTGTACGTTTCGCCTTTGCTGGACCCGTCAACGCGGCGGCTTTTCCTCCGGCCTTTCAGCCCTTTCGGGACGGCTCCTCCTCAGCTGATCTCGGTTGCGAAGTGTTTTGCCGTGGACCGGACGACACCATGATGTCGCAACCGCCTGCACCCGGCGAGCCGTGGTCTTTCGCCGTTCGGGAGAACGGCTGCACAGTGATTCGGCGCAACCAGGAGGGCGACGTGCGCTGGCAGATCGCCGGCCCGCTTGCGTTCGAAACGGCTACCGTTAGCTGGAACCCCCTGCGCTTTGTTGACGTCTACGGTTCTTTCGAGCGTACGTTGAGCATGGGAATCGGACTGTCGCTGCTCGTGTTGCGCCTGCGCGCACACGGCGGCCTCGTGTTGCACGGAATGGCCGCCGAAGTGGATGGACAGGGCATCCTTTGCGCGGGGATTTCAGGCAGGGGCAAGAGCACGCTCTCACGACTTCTCGAGGCCGCCGCCGCCCGGGTGCTGACCGACGAACGCCCGGTCCTTCGTCAATGGCCGCCCCCTGAAACCGGTGTGGCACCGACGCGCGCGTTTCGCGTATACGGATCGCCCTGGCCCAGTTCGGCCGGTTATGCCCGCAATGCCTGGGCTCCGCTCCGGCGCCTCTATTTTCTCGAACACGGGGAAACGGATCGGATCACGCCCCTTGCAGCGCGCGAAGCCGTGCGGCGTCTGATCCCCGTAACGACCATTCCCTGGCAGTCCCCCGACTTCTTCGATCCCTGCCTGGCAACGCTTGACGCGCTTGTGGGCACGGTGCCTTGCGCCGTGCTCGCCTTCCGGCCTACTCTCGACGTGGCGGATCTGATTCGGGCCGACTTGCGCAAGACCGCAGGGAGGACTTGACTTGAACGGCAAGCCTGTACGTGTTCTGGCATCGTCTCTGGGCCGCGCGCTGCAGTTGGTGTGGCGCAGTGCGCCGCGGCTTGCGGTGGAGCAGGGGCTGCTGGCCGTCGCCCAGGCGCTGCTGCCGCTGGTGACACTGTATGCGCTCAAGCGTGCGGTGGATGCGGCAAGCGGTGTGGTTCATGCGATGACGGCTGTCGGCGGGACGGGGGCGGGGAGCTGGCGCCTGCTGTTGCAGAGCCCCGCCGGACAGGGAGTCGCCCTCTGGTTCGTCGTCGGCGCGACGGCCATGGGTGCAAACGCCTGCCTGCGCGCGCTTGCCTCCTGGATTTCCGAACAGCATGCCATGGCCGTGAGCGACCGTGTGCATGCCCAGCTGCACGCCAAGCTGATGACGGTTGACCTGGCCTTCTTCGAAGACCTCGGCGAGCAAAACCGTCTGCATCTGGCCCAGGCACAGGCCATGGCGCAGCCGATCGGCGTGCTAAACAGCCTTTTTCAGATTCTGCGTGGATTGGTCGGGATGACCGGCGTGCTGCTGTTGCTGGGCGCCGTGCATCCCTTTGCCGCTTTGGCGTTGGCGCTGGCTGGCGTTCCTGCGCTGATCCTGCGGCTCCGGCGCGGACGGCGCCTCTATGCGTGGCGCCGGGACCTCGCTCCGCTGGAGCGCGAAGCCGGCTATTTTCATCGTGTGCTGACGGGTGCGGACTTTGCCAAAGAGCTGCGCATGCACGGACATGGCGCGTTCTGCAGGGCCCGCTTCGAGGACGTTCGCAGGCGGCTTCGCAACGAACGTCTGGTGTGGCGGCGCTATGTGCTTTCAAGCGAGCTGGCCATGCAGATATTCATGTTGGCGATCCTGGCGGCGCTGCTGCTTTGGATGACCGGACGGTTGGTCGGAGGCGCGCTGACCCTAGGCACGCTCGTGATGGTCGTGCAGGCTTTGCAACGCGGCCAGAGTCAGATGGGTCTGCTGGTGGGCGCGGTTGCGGAATTGCACCAGTCGGCATTGTTTCTGCAGGCTTTCGATGAACTGATGAAACGGCCTGCGCATGTCGCCGCCCCCGCAGTTCCGCGCGAGGTGGCTGTTCCGATGCGGCAGGGCATTGTATTCGAACATGTGACCTTCACCTATCCCGGCACCAGCCGGCAGGTTTTGCGCGACCTTTCCCTGGCCATCCGTCCAGGCGAACGGCTGGCCATCGTCGGAGCAAACGCCGCCGGCAAGTCCACGGTCGTCAAGCTGCTTTGCCGTCTTTACGATCCCACGGAGGGGTGCATCCGGGTTGACGGCGTGGACCTGCGTGAACTCGATCCGGAGGCGTGGCGTCGGCGGATTGGCGTTCTGTTTCAGGATTATGGGCGGTACCCGCTCACGGCGGGCGAAAACATCTGGATCGGCGATCCCTGCGGAACGGCAGCGGATCCGCGTGTTGTCGCAGCGGCTCAACGTGCCGGCTTGGAAGAGGCGCTGACGAACTGGCCTCAAGGGCTCGACACGCCGCTGGGACGCTGGCTGCATGAGGGCGTTGAGCCGAGCATGGGCCAGTGGCAGCGGATTGCGCTGGCCCGTGCCTTCCTGCGCGATGCGGATCTGCTGATTCTGGACGAACCCACGAGCGCGCTGGACGTGCGCATGCAGCAAGAAATCATCGGCATGCTGAAGCGGGCGGCCGCCTCCCGTGCCGCCCTGGTCGTCAGTCACCGCCCCGAGATGCTGGCGTGGGCTCAGCGCGTCATCGTGCTGCGTGCGGGCGAGGTGGTGGAAGCGGGTTCCGTCGATGCGTTGCGGCAGGGCCATGGCGAATTTGCCCGGTTGTTCAATCTTTCAGAAGGCGGGGATGCGCCATGAGCGCGTGTACGCCGCCCTTGTCGGAATCGATGCCGGAACAGCAGGATCTTCTGCGTGTGCTGCGCGCCGCAGTTAACGGCGTGGTTGCAGACGCGGCCCCCGTCAATTGGCCGCAGGTTTTTCTACAGGCCAGACAGCACCATCTGGACGCCTATCTTTTTTCATCTGTCAACGCGTGGCCCCTCGACCGGCGACCGCCGCCGTCGACGCTCTCGCTGTGGAAGCAGGCGCTGATTGCACGGGCTGTTGCCGCTGTCCGCACACACGAACAGCTTGCGGTGATCCTGTCTGCCCTGAAGCGGGCGGGCGTGCCGGCCATTCCGCTCAAGGGCGCCTGGCTGGCTGAACATGTCTATGAAGACATCGTTCATCGGCCAATGAGCGACATCGATCTGCTGGTGCGGCCGGAAGACGTGGATGCCGCAGCACGTGCATTGGCGGCTGCCGGTTATGTCACGACGCATGACGACGTTCCGGGCGGATGGAGCAAGGAGCGGGTTTTCCGGCATTCGGAGGAACGCTTGGGCGTTGAGCTGCACTGGCAGATCTGGCATCCGAGCCACGGGTTGTTGCCGCGGCAGGATCTGAGCCGACTCTGGTCCTCGGCAACGCCCACCAAAGTCGCCGGCGTCGAAGTCCCGGTCCTTCCGCCCGCCATGCACCTCGTCTACCTGACCTATCACATCCAAGCCCACCAATGGCGCTTTCCGGCGCGCGCCCACCTCGATCTGGTGTTGCTGGGGCGACGTCACGTCCAGGCGATCTCAACCGATGTGCTGGCCGCCGAGGCGCGCGCCTGGGGATTGGGCTTCCGCGCACCCTTTGTCTGGCGGGTCGCCCACGATATCTGCGGCGCCGAACCTCCGGCCGCGCTGTCGGGTTGGATTGCCGGGGATGTTGACGGGGTGCGGCAGGAGCGGCGCGCGGCTTTGGCGGTTGCGCTTTCCGCCTGCTCGAGTCCTGTGACGATGTCCCGTCTGCTATGCGAATACCGGAAGGCGTCCTGGTGGCGCCGCATGGTGTTGGGCATCCAGGCCCTGCGGCTGTCGCCGGACAACCTCAGGTATGCGTACCCGATGGCGATGCGGCGGGGCGGACTGGCGGGAGGTTACGTTGCCAGGTTG
>CAZQKI010000321.1:0-4145 GCA_964592855.1 uncultured Lentisphaerales bacterium | reverse complement strand
GAGCGATACGCTTCGACAAAACGAGCATGCGCCGCCAACGTCAACCCCGGCCGCTCGACGAGGCTTCCAGCGCCCCCGACACGTAGCCCGCGATGGCCGCCTGCGTGGCGGGCAGGCGCGTCGAACGGGTCGGGCGGTTCCGCAGCGCGTCGAGGATCGGGTGGTGCGCCAGATCCGCGCCCGTGGCGCGAAAAATGGCGTCGCCGAACTTCGCGGGATGGGCCGTTGCCAGGCAGATGGTCGGAACGGCGCCGTCGCTCAACTGCTCCGCGACATGCACCCCGACGGCGGTGTGCGGATCGAGCAGATAGCGGTGGCGTTCCCAGTAGCGGCGGATCGTCGCCAGCGTCGCCTCGGTGTCGCCGCGCCCCGCGACCATCACGGGGTCGTGCAGCGGCGCACCCTGCGCGGTCAGGGCGATGGCGCCCGTCCTGCGGAAGGACTCCATCCAGGCGCAGACCTGGGCGGTGTCGCCGTTGGCGCGGTAGTAAAGATAGCGCTCGAAGTTGCTCGCCACCTGAATATCCATCGAGGGGCTCAGCGTCGCGGCGACGGCGCCGGAGCGATAGACGCCTGATTCAAAGCAGCGCGCCAGAATATCGTTCTCATTGGTGGCCAGGATCAGGCGGTCGATCGGCAAGCCCATCCGCCAGGCCATGTAGCCCGCAAAGATGTCGCCGAAGTTGCCCGTCGGCACGCTGAAGCGGACCTGGGTGCTGCCGGTCTTCTCCATCACGCGGAAGGCCGCGTAAAAGTAGTAGACGATCTGCGCCAGAACCCGGGCCCAGTTGATCGAGTTGATGGCGCCCAGGTGGTGACGGTCGCGGAAGGGCAGATCAGCGAAGAGCGCCTTGACGATGTCCTGGCAGTCGTCGAAGGTCCCCTCGACGGCCAGGTTGTGGACATTCCCGTCGAGGACCGAGGTCATCTGGAGGGCCTGGATCGGACTGACGCGCCCGTGCGGGTGGAGCACGAAGATGCGCATCCGCTGCCGTCCGCGAATCCCCTGGATGGCGGCGCTTCCCGTGTCGCCGCTGGTCGCCGCGAGAATGTTGAGTTCGGCATTGTCGCGGGAAAGGACCTCCTCGAAGAGATTGCCGAGGAACTGGAGGGCGAGATCCTTGAAGGCCAGCGTCGGTCCGTGGAAAAGCTCCAGGATGTGCAGATTTCCGACGGAGACGACCGGAGCGATCTCCGCATGGCGAAAAGTCGCGTAGCTCTTCCCGATCATTTCGCGCAAGGTCGCATCGGAAAGATCATCGGCGTACAGGCGGATCAGTTCAAAGGTCAGATCGGCATAGGCAAGCTTCGCCCAGTCGGCCAGATGGCGGCGCACGTCGGGGATTTCGGCCGGAAGGAACAACCCGCCGTTCCGGGCCAGGCCGGTGATGATTGTTTGGCAAAAGGGCAGTTGCTCGGTACCGCCACGCGTGCTCAGATAGTCCATGGGCGTTACGATACCGTCCGCCCCGCGCCCTGTCGAGCCGAAAGCCATTTTCGCAGGGGCCGCAGGGCATTTCCAGACGGTGTTACCCCATTGGTTGACCCGGCAAACGCATCGAAATCCGCCTTCATCCCGGGCGTCCGGATAGGTGGGAATCCACCACTTGACACACCTGATCGCATCCCGCAAACTTCTCGCAAGAGGGGCCTATTGTCTGCACCGGCTGGCTTTTGGCGGGTGCACCCAGGCCCATCGGTCACATACAACGGGACGAGGACGAGCATGGACGAACAGAAAAATAGCGACATCCATGGGGCATCGCAGGTGCAGAAGCGGGAGCGCAGGACACGGTCTCCTGACCCCGCCATCGCAGGCGCCGCCGACTTCGCCAACGCCCCGGCGTTCGGCACCGTCGCCGGGCTTCTGCCCGACGGGCTGCTGCTGCTCAACCGACAGCGCCGGATCGTCTATGCCAACCCCGCCTTCCTGGCGCTCGCCGGCACCGACAGCGTCGCGCAGGTGCTGGGGCTGACCACGGGCGCGGCGCTGGCGTGCTGCCAGGATGCCGTCACGTCGGCAGGCCGTGTGTGCGGCACGCGGCCCGTCTGCCAGTTCTGCGGGACGATGGCCTCCTTCCTGGACGCGCAACGGGACGGTCAGCCGCCCCGCGCCTCCCACATCGTCACCGGACCGCAGGTTGGCGCGCGCGAACTGAGCGTGCGGGCGCAACGGCTCGTCTGGCAGGGCAAGCCCCTGACCCTCACCCTCCTGCGCGACGTCTCCGCCGAAGGCCGGCGCGTCTTCCTCGAGCGCCTCTTCTTCCACGACGTCACCAACCTGATCCTGTCGCTGCAAGGGGCGCTGCACCTGCAGGCCGCCGGCCTCGCCCCGCCGGCGTGCAAGGATGCCGAGACGCCGCTGCAACTCGTCGAGCACCTCCTGGACGAAATCAGTGCGCAGCATGACCTCGCCGCCGCCGAACGCAGCGAACTTCAACCGCGCCGCCAGGCGGCCGAGGCGGTCTCGCTGATCCACGACGTGGCGGCGCTGCAGCGGCGCCACCCCAGCGCGCGCGGCCGCGAAATCGTGCTAACGCCGTCAGAGGTCCGCGTACCCTTCGAGAGCGATCCCACGCTGCTCCGCCGGGTTCTCGGCAACATGGTGCGCAACGCGCTGGAGGCCGAGCCGCCGGGGGCGCGCGTGACACTTGGCTGCGGCCTGGACAGTGCGGGCGTCGTCTTCCACGTGCATAACCCCGGCGTCATGCCGCCCGAGGTGCAGCACCAGATCTTCCGACGTTCGTTTTCAACCAAGGGCACCGGCCGCGGCCTGGGAACCTACAGCATGAAACTGCTGACCGAGCGGTATCTGGGCGGCGCCATCGGCTTCACCTCCGACGCCAGCTCCGGCACCATCTTCGTCGCCCACTATCCGTTGCGTTTGCCGCGCACGGGAGAAACGACCCCGCACGCCACGGCAAACGGTCTCCGGCGCTTTTCACAAATCGCGCCGGAGGACCTGCCGCCCCCTCCCGCTACCGGAACCGCGCAAAAACCCTGACAACTGTTCACGCCTCACGTTTCACGCCTCACGTTTCACGTCCCGGCGACTAACCTATCGCTGGGCACCACAAGAAATCGGGTGTACAATGAACTTCATGAGGGCCCATCGTTGGTTTTGTTCTCTGGCAATTCTCGCTGCCGGCGGCTGCTCCGCAGCGGGGGAGGATGGCATGCAACCCAATTGGAACCGTCTAACCGAAGAAGAGACGCGCGTGATCGTTCGCAAAGGGACGGAGGCTCCCTTCTCCGGGGCATACGAGCATCATGCGTTGTTGGGCGTCTACACCTGCAAGCGCTGCGGCGCGGCCCTCTACCGCTCGACGGACAAGTTCGAATCGGGCTGCGGCTGGCCCGCCTTCGACGACGCAGTCCCCGGCGCGGTTTTGCAGAAGACCGATGCGGACGGCAGGCGGACCGAAATCCTCTGCGCCTCGTGCGAAGGCCATCTGGGCCACGTCTTCACCGGCGAACGCCTCACGCCACGCAACACCCGACACTGCGTGAACTCCATTTCCATGCAGTTCGTCGCGGAGGCAGACCTGAACCAGTCGTTCGAGCGCGCCATCTTCGCCGGGGGTTGTTTCTGGGGTGTCGAGTTCTACCTGCAACAGACCAAAGGCGTGATTCGCGCGGTGAGCGGCTATACGGGCGGAACGGTCGACAATCCCACCTACGCACAGGTTTGCAGCGGCAAGAGCGGCCATATCGAGGCGGTCGAGGTGCTCTACGACCCGAAGCAGACCCAATACGAAACCCTCGCCAAACTCTTTTTTGAAATTCACGATCCGACACAGGCGGACCGCCAGGGGCCGGATGTCGGCGAACAATATCGCTCGGTCATCTTCTATGCGGACGAGGTGCAGAAGGCCACGGCGGAAGAACTCATCGGGCAGCTCGCGGGCAAGGGATTCAAGGTGGCCACGCGCGTCGAACCCGCCAAACGGTTCTGGCCTGCCGAGACCAAACATCAAGACTACTATTTCAAAAACGGTAAAACGCCCTACTGCCACCGTCCCGTCAGGCGCTTCGACTGAACGTCCCCACCCGTTTAACACGGGCTGGGTGCTTTCTTTTTGCATTTCTGCAAATCAAGGCCGACGTTTCCTTCGGTTTGACGCTCTGCGGGGCATTGTTGATGC
>CAZQKI010000320.1:0-4164 GCA_964592855.1 uncultured Lentisphaerales bacterium | reverse complement strand
GTCAGGATGGCCAGTCCGAAGACCAACTGCGCGTGGCGCATGGACAAGCCATAGTCCGTTGTCAGGAACGGAACAAACGCGCTCCAGGCATAGACGCCGCCCAGGCAGGTCTGAATAAGGATGACCGCCGGCAGGATGATCCTGCGTTTGGCCGGCTGGCTGTTCACTGCCGGAGACCGCGCGGGAAGGGCTCTGTCGCACGCGGGGTCTGGCCCTGGCCCAAGCTTAACCTTCACCGGCATTTGCCTGGAGTGCCCGATCCGCATTCACCACCTCCTGGGTCATGCGCTCGCGATAGGCAACCAATTGCGCGTGGAGATCATCGTTCGCCAGCGCGAGGATGGTGATCGCGAGGAGCGCGGCATTCTTGGCGCCGGTCTTGCCGATGGCCACCGTAGCCACCGGGATGCCGCCGGGCATCTGCACCATGGACAATAGGGAATCGAGACCGCCAAGATCGCTGGTTGTCATGGGCACCCCGATAACCGGCAGAACCGTCATCGAGGCGATCACGCCCGCCAGATGGGCCGCTTTTCCGGCGCCGGCAATGATCACCTTCAGGCCGCGCGCGGAGGCCGAAAGGGCATACTCCCGCGCGACTTCGGGCGTGCGGTGGGCCGAGATCACGCGGACCTCGTGGGGCACGCCGAACTCCTTGAGAACGGCCGCGGCCTCCTTGAGCGTATCGAGGTCCGATTGACTTCCCATTACGATGGAAACGAGTGCGTCGGTCTTCATGTCATGCTCCCTTTGAGTTAGGTGTTGTGATCGTAATGCATCGTGCGGCTACTCGCGTATACGGGTAAAGGGTTCGCTCGCTGGGAGAACCTGAGAGGGGAACCCATGCGCGCCGGCCGATCTCCGGAGACGATCCATGACGGCGGCCCCCAGTCCCGTTTCAGGAACCGGGTCCGCCAGGATGACGTCCAGCCCCAGCGCATCCAGCCGGTGAAGGGCCGCGAAGAGATGAATCGCGGCTTCCCGCACATCGCCGTCAGGGGAGAGGTTTTCAAGCGCCGCGAAACCGGCCGTTGAACCGCTCCGCCCGAAGCAGAGGCGTCCGGCCCGTTTGCCCGCCGGTGGCACGGTTCCGGCGGGAGCCAGAAGGATCGGCGTTCGCGGTGAATAGTGGGCGGGTGTCTGGCCGGGGGATGTGATGCAACCGGAGGCGGAGTTGTGAACGACCGTGGCGCCGATCACCGCTTCGATCGCCTCGCGCGCGATGCCGCCGGGGCGCAACAGGGTGGGGCGTCCGTTGACCAGCGACAGGACCGTGGATTCCAGGCCGATGGCGCAGCGGCCGCCGTCCAGCACCTGATCCACGCGATCCCCGAGATGCTGGAGCACATGCGCGGCCTCGGTGGGGCTGACATAACCGAAGGGATTGGCGCTGGGGGCGGCAATGGGCGTTCCGGCGCGGGCGATCAATGCCAGGGCCAGGGGATGCCGCGGCATGCGGACCGCGACCGTGGAAAGTCCGGCCGTGACCAGGTCGGGCACCCGGGGGGACTTGGGCAGGACGAGCGTCAGCGGACCGGGCCAGAAGCGTTCCATCAAAGCCTGCGCCATCGCGGGCGTCTCCTGAACCAGGAGCGGCAACTCCGCCGCGCCGCCGACATGCACGATCAGGGGGTCGAAGCGGGGGCGCCGCTTCGCCTCGAACACGCGGGCGACGGCCGTTTCGTCGAAGACGGCCGCACCCAGTCCGTAAACGGTCTCGGTGGGGAACGCCACGATGCCGCCGCTCTGCAACAGGGCCGCGGCGTGATCCAGCGAACCCGGCTGGCGGGTTTCCAGATCCTGCATTTCACAGCAGGCGAAGATCCAGTCGACGGCCTCGCGAATGCCCGGTGCGACCGCCTGGCGCAGGGGGATCTCCGCCCGATGCTTCGCGCCATGGCCCGTGAGGACATAGATTCCCGTGGCTCCCGCATGGTCGGCGAGGACGACATCATGCGGATGGTCCCCGACGACAAACGAGCGCGTCAGATCCAGGTTGTGCTCCCGTGCGGCCTTCTCCAGAAAAAATGGCCGCGGCTTGATGCATGCGCATCGATCTGCGCGCTGGTGGGGGCAGCAATAGACCGCGTCGATGGTCACACCGTGCCGGCGCAATTCCGCGACGACGTGCGCGTTGACCTGTGCGACCTCGCCGGCGGTCAGAATGCCGCCCGACACGCCGGGCTGGTGCGTCACGATGAACAGGCGGAAGCGTTCCTGCAAACGCCGCAAGGCGGGCACGGAATCGGAAAAAAAAACGACATCAGCCGGCGACCGGAGGTGGCCGCGATCTTCGATGATCGTGCCGTCCCGGTCGAGGAATACTGCCGGCTGCCGTCGTGGGGTCATCGCGTCGGCAACGCCTTTACAGACCGACGCGGTTTTTCAATCCGGCGAGCTGGGCCTTCATCCGGGCCGGCAGCCTGTCGCCGGCCTCGTTGAGATAGGCTTCGATCTCCGGCACTTCATCCTTCCATCCGTCGACGTCGATGCGCAGCAACTCTTCCACTTCGTCCGCGCTGATCTTCAGGCCGCCGACGTCCAGATCGTCCCGGTGCGGCAAGTAGCCGACAGGCGTTTGGACGGCGCCGACTTTGCCTTCGACGCGCTCGCACATCCATTTGAGGACGCGGATGTTGTCGCCGAACCCCGGCCACAGCCACTTGCCGTCGGCGGACTTCCGGAACCAGTTCGCATAGAAGATCCTGGGCGCCTTGTCTCCCAGCTTGTCGCCCATGTTGAACCAGTGCTGCCAGTAGTCGCCGATGTGGTAGCCGCAGAAGGGCAGCATGGCCATCGGGTCGCGGCGGATGGATCCCTTGACGTCCAGCGCGGCGGCGGTCGCTTCGGAGGCGGCCGTGGCGCCCATGTAGACGCCGTGATCCCAGTCGAAGGACTGGCTGACCAGCGGCACCAGCTTGGAGCGGCGGCCGCCGAAGATGAAGATGTCGATCGGCACGCCGTTGGGGTTTTCCCAGTCGGGGCAGATGACCGGGCACTGCCGCGCCGGGGCGGTGAAGCGCGCGTTGGGGTGGGCGCCTTTGACGGGCTTGCCGTCGGCGTCCTTCTTGTCCGGCGTCCAGTCGTTGCCCTTCCAGTCGATGCCGTGCTTGCACGCGACGTCCATGTCTTCCCACCAGATGTCGCCGTCATCGGTCAGCACGCAGTTGGTGAAGATGGCGTTTTCCTTGATGCTCTCCATGGCCATGGGGTTGGACTTGTAGCTGGTGCCCGGGGCGACGCCGAAGAACCCCGATTCGGGATTGATGGCGTGCAGGCGCCCGTCGGGGCGGATCTTCATCCAGGCGATGTCGTCGCCGACGCACTCGCACTTCCAGCCCTCGAGGGTGGGTTGCAGCATGGCGAGGTTGGTCTTGCCGCAGGCGCTGGGGAAGGCGGCGGCAATGTGGAAGCGCTTCCCCTGCGGGTTGGTCAGGCGCAGGATGAGCATGTGCTCGGCCATCCAACCCTCGCGGCGGGCCATGGTCGAGGCGATGCGGAGGGCCAGGCATTTCTTGCCCAGCAGGGCGTTGCCGCCGTAACCGGAACCGAAGGACCAGATCAGGTTCTCCTCCGGGAAATGGGCGATGTACTTCTTCTCGATGGGGGCGCAGGGCCACGTGACGTCCTTCTGGCCAGGTTCGAGCGGCGCGCCGACGGAGTGCAGGCAGGGGATGAACTCGCCATTCTCGCCAAGGGACTCAATGACCTTGTCGCCGACGCGCGTCATGATGTGCATGTTCACCACGACGTAGGGCGAATCGGTGATTTCGATACCGATCTTCGAGATGGGCGAACCGATGGGGCCCATGCTGAAGGGGATCACGTACAGGGTCCGCCCCTTCATGCAGCCCTTGTAGAGGCCGCGCATGGTCTCCTTCAGGCCGACCGGATCGATCCAGTTGTTGGTCGGTCCGGCTTCGTTCTGCGTCACGGAGGCGATGTAGGTCCGGTCCTCGACGCGCGCCACGTCGCTGGGATGGCTGCGGAACAGGTAGCTGTTCGGCCGCTTCTTCAGCGGGGTTGCCGCGCCGGCGTCCACCATGATCTTGATCATGGCATCGTATTCCGCCTGGGAGCCGTCGCACCAGACGACCTGGTCCGGCGTAACCATGTTCCGCACGTCCTCGACCCATTTGATCAGCTTCGCGTTCCTGCATGTGA
>CAZQKI010000319.1:0-4172 GCA_964592855.1 uncultured Lentisphaerales bacterium | reverse complement strand
GCCACCATGGAGCTTGAGCCGCCCGGATAACTCTGGTAAAACTATCAGCTTTTGCCGGGGGCACCATGAAAACGGAACAGACGATCGCGGGAGCACAGGGAGAGAACTTTGAGGAATGGTTTCTCGCATCGGTCTCCGCCGACCCGATGCCGATGGACGCCATGCTTCAATCGCTGGCGGAGCGCCGGATCGACACCAGCCCGTCCCAGCTCGACAGCTGGGGGGAACTCATGGAGGAGGCCCTGACGGAGCAGGGGCGGGGCGACGATGTTCTGCGCGTTCTGCGGCTGCGGGCCACCTTCCATGTCGGCGACACCGCTTTCAAGGCGTATTGCGAAAAGAAGTTGTCTGCCCTGGCGCGCAATGACACGGTCCGCAAGGCCCTGATCGCCAATGCGGGTTTCGACAAGACGATTTCGCTGCAGGAATGCCTGCGGCGCCTCGATACGCTCACCCGCATGGCGCCGGGCCTGTACTGCATGGACAAGACATGGGGCTTCGGCGTGATCCGGAGCGTCGATCCCTTCTACGGGCGAGTCGTTGTCGATTTCACGCGCAAGCCCGGGCACGACATGTCGATGGCGTATGCGGCTGAGACGCTGCAGTTTGTCGGGGAGGACCACCTGCTGGCCCGGCGTCATCGCGACCCTGCGATCATGACGGCCCTGCTGAAAGAGGATCCCGCCGAGGTGGTCCGGATCGCGCTGCGCAGCTATGGCCCGGTGACCTCGCCCCGCCTGCAGGAAATCCTGACCGGCGAGGGGCTGGTCTCCGTCGCCGGGTGGAAAAGCTTCTGGGATGCGGCCCGCAAGGCACTCAAGAACGATTCGCTGGCCGTGGTGCCCTCCAAGCGTAACGAGCCGCTGCAACTGCTCGAACGCGCCCGTTCCATCGACGAGACCTGGTACCGGACCCTGGGCGGCGAACGGACCGTTGAAGGCGTATTCGCGCGATTGGATGAGCTTGAATCGGCGATGACGCCGGCCGAACTGCCGCCGGCCGGCCGGCAGGGTGTCGGGGAACGCCTGGCGTTCATCCTGCGCGGCTTTGGCGACCGGGATCCGGCGGTGCGGGCGCGCGTTCTGGTGGCTGCCTGCCAGTGGCAGATCGACACGGCGCAGATCGACCTGGTGAGCGAGGCCGTTGCGATCCGGGTGCCCGAGGTGTTCCTGACGGCGACGCAGTCGCTGACGTCCAAGCGCCTTGACGCCCTGCTCAATTTTCTATTCGAGCAGGAGCCTACGCAGACGATTGAATTGCTGCTGACGACACTGCCGTCGATGACGCTCAATGTGCTGAATGTGTGCATGGACTTCCTGCTCGCCAAGAGTGAGGAAGGCCGCCTGGCCACGCTGCTGCGGGAGCTTGTCGGTATGCGCAAGGCGGGCATCGAGGTGCTGTTCTGGCTGGCGAAGCGGCCGGACCGGTTGATGTCGTGGCAGTTGGGTACGCCGGGCGACCTGGCGTTCCAGATCCTGCAGGCGATGGATAAGAACTACATGGGCGACCGGTTGCGGGCAGCCAACCAGCTCGGCGAACTGGTGGAGGGTCGGGAATGGCTGGAAGCGGCCTCCGCGACGATGAACGAAGTCCAACGCACCAGCTTCGTGCGGCTGCTCAAGGCGGCCGTGGGGCGCGTGCCCATCGATGCGCAGGCCATGATCGGACGGCTCGTGATGACGCATCCGGAGCTGGCCGTACTGATGGAGGACAAGAGCCGCGAGGAAACGGACGAGCGGCTCAAGGGTGGACTCACATCCTGGCGCTCCTTGAAGCAGCGTCAGCAGCAGCTCCAGAAACTCGTCACCGAGGACATACCGAAGAACAGCCGCGACATTGCTGTGGCGCGCAGTTACGGCGACCTGCGCGAAAATTTCGAATACAAGACGGCCAAGGAGCAGCAGGGCATCCTCCTCCACCGTCAAGCCGAGACGGAGACCGAACTGGCCGCCATCAAGGGCACCGATTTCTCCGGCATGCCGTGTGCGGTGGCCGGAATCGGTACGCGCGTGGTGTTGCGCCACGCGGATGGGGCCACGCAGCAGTTTTACGTGTTGGGTGAGTGGGACCAGGATACCGAGAGGGGCATCATCTCGTGCGGCAGCAAAATGGGCAAGGTGCTCGGGGGGCACAAGCCCGGCGATGTCGTGGTTGTTCCCGGCGAATCGGGCGATGTGACCATCACCATCGCTGAAGTCGGCGGGCTGCCTGACGAGATCATTGCCTGGGCCAAGGGCGTGGAGTAAGCGCAGGCAAACGGCTTGTTTTTGCTTGTGTTGGGCCGGGTGTTGCGAGATACTTCTGCAAATTTGTATGGCGCATGGGCGTCCTGTTTCGGCATAGGAGTGAATCATGATGGACAATGAATCGTTGCGCGGCAGTTCCAAGAATACGACAGTGGTTTTCCTTTCGCTGCTTCTCGTGGCGGCGGTCATCTGGGGCATTGTCGCCAGCGTCATCGCCTCGAAACACCGCGAGAATTGCGATCGGCTGACCCAGGAGAAGGAACAGATCCGCATTGAAGCCGAGCAGATTCGCATGGAGTCCGAGCGTCGCATGATGGAAGCGGACAAGCTGCGCAAGACGGCCCTCGAGTGGACCCGTCAGCACCAGTTGCAGATCCAGGCGGAAATGCGTAAGAAGGCGGAAGCGGCCGCGGCCGCGGCCAAGGCGACGGCTCCCAAGGCGCCGGCCAAGTCGGCGACGAAGGCCGGTTCCAGCAGGAGCACGGTTAAGAAAACCGCTGCCCGACGCTAAAGCCGGACTCGTCATGCATGCGAACAGGGACGTCATCTGGCGTCCCTGTTTTTTTGCCGGCAAGGCATGCCTGATCGGGCGGGACGGTGTCCGGGGTGACGGCGATTGACATCACAGGAGGGCTTGGATATGGCTGGGATTTTCAAGGCATATGACATCCGGGGGATCTACGGGAAGACGCTGACGGAGGCGATGGCGACCGATATCGGGCGCGCGTTCGTGACGTTTCTGGGCTGTCGCAAGGTGGTCGTGGGGCGCGATATGCGGCCCCATTCGCCGGGGTTGCTCAAAGCGCTGTGCGACGGGCTCACGAGCCGGGGCGCAAATGTCATTGACGTCGGCGTGTGCTCGACGCCGATGTCCTATTACGCCAACGGATCCCTGGGCGCCGACGCCAGCATCATGATCACGGCGTCGCACAATCCCGGCGAATGGAACGGGTTCAAGCTGTGCCGTGCCCAGGGCATCCCTATCAGCGGGGACACCGGCATCAAGGACATCGAACGCATCGTGACGACCCGCGCCTTTGCGCCGGAAGCTGCCCGGCCCGGCCAGGTGAGCGTCCACGACATCGCCCCGGCCTACAGCGCGCACGTGCGGGCGGTCGCCGACCTGAAGCGGCCGGTGCGCGTGGCCGTCGACTTCGCCAATGCCATGGGTATTGAGGAGGCGCGCTGCCTGGAAGGCCTGCTCACCATGACGCGGCTTTTCGACACGCTTGACGGGAGTTTTCCTAACCATGAGGCGAACCCGCTGATGGTCGAGACGCTCGAACCGCTGCAGCACACGATCCGCGAGGGCGGCTATGATTTCGGCGTGGCCTTCGACGGGGACGCCGACCGCGCGGGATTCGTGGATGAAACGGGCGCGGTCATCCCGATGGACATGATCACCGCCCTGATTGCGAAGAGCATCCTGCAGAAGGAGAAGGGCGTGATCTTCTACGACCTGCGCAGCAGTTGGGCGGTCAAGGAAGTGATCCTCGAAAGCGGCGGCACGCCGATGATGAGCCGGGTGGGGCACGCCTTCATCAAACAGCAGATGCGTGAGAACAATGCGATTTTCGCCGGTGAACTCTCGGGACACTATTACTTCCGCGACAATTACACGACTGAGAGCTCGGCGATGGCGGTGCTGCACATCGCCAATATCATCACCCGGGCCGGCAAGCCGTTGTCCGAACTGATCAAACCCATCAACCGGTACTTCGCGAGCGGCGAGATCAATTCCGAGGTCCATCACCCGCCCGCCGTGCTGGACGCGTTGCGCGCCCGCTACCGCGACGGAAAGACCACTGAACTGGACGGGGTGACGGTCGAGTTCGCCGACTGGTGGTTCAACGTGCGCGTTTCCAACACGGAGCCGCTGGTGCGGCTGAATCTCGAGGCGAAGACGAAGGCCGTCATGGAGACGCG
>CAZQKI010000318.1:0-4246 GCA_964592855.1 uncultured Lentisphaerales bacterium | reverse complement strand
TGCAGACGGAGACCGGCGTCGAAGATTGCTTTGTGGATTTCATCCTCTCCGGGGCGAACTCAATCGAGGAATTCGAGCGGCACCGCTGGCCCAGTCCGGACTGGTTCGATTTCTCCGATTTCGCCGGGAGGCTGGACGAGTGGCGGGATTTCGCGGTGATGGCCACCGGCCCCAGCGTCTTTCAGCACGTCACCTTCCTGCGCGGCATGGAGCCGTTGCTCTGCGATATGGCGTCTGAGCCGGAGATGGCCAACTGGCTGATGGATCGCTTCCTGAATTACTATCTGGAGTTTTTCGACCGGATGTTCACGGCGGCACCGGGGAAGGTCGATATCATGCGGGTGGCGGACGATATGGGGACGCAGTTGGGATTGCTCCTCAGCCCGGAAATGTTCCGTGCGTTCATCCAGCCGCGGCTGCGGAAACTGGTCGATATGGCTCACTGCCACGGCGTCAAAGTAATGTTCCACTCCTGCGGCGCCATCCGTCCGCTGATTGAAGCCATCATTGAAACCGGGGTCGATATCCTCGACCCGCTCCAGGCGGCGGCCACGGGGATGGATCCGGCGGCGCTGAAGGCCGACTATGGCACGCGCCTCTGCCTGCACGGCGGGATCTGCACCCAGCATGTGCTGAACAACGGCAGCGTGGATGAAGTGCGTCGCGTTGTGCAAAACCGCCTCGAGATTCTTAGTCCTGGCGGCGGGTATATCCTCGCCCCATGCCATATTTTACAAACCGATGTTCCGACCGCCAACATCCTGGCGATGTCCGACACGGGGTTTCGATTTGCAGAGAAGCGTTAACCATGGAACTGTCAAAAGTTTAATGAAAGAATGAAAACGGGAGAGGGTTGACGAGAGCGGCGACGAGAGCGGATTACGAGTAGTGAATCGCTCAATCGTTCATCGCTCGTTAACCATAAACAGGAAGAACAAACATGAAGAAATCACATAGAGCCCCCGCTCGGGATATTCCGGTCTTTGGTGCATACGATGTGGTTGTCTGCGGTGGCGGGCCGGCAGGCTGCGCCGCGGCGTTGTCAGCCGCGCGGCAGGGACTCAAGGCACTGCTCATCGAGTCCCAGGGACAGTGTGGCGGCATGGGTACGTCAGGCCTGGTCTCGCATTGGCTCGGCGGACGGAGCTACGACTGCCAGGGGTGGGTCGTGGGCGGGATCTTCCGCGAACTGACCCTCAAGGGGGTCGAACGCGGCATCGCGCTGCTGCCGGTGCCCGAGCCGGAAGGCCGACTCTCCCCGCACGGTTGGTGCCAGGCCGGACCGATCACCGCCGGGGTTCCCTTTGATCCCTTCGCGATGGCGGCGATGCTGGATGACGTGCTCGCGGAGGCGGGAGTCGAGGTATTGCTCTTAACCCGCGCGGTGGATGTCGTGCTCAAGGAGAACGTCATCGCGCACGTCCTCATCCACAACAAGAGCGGCTTCCAGGCCGTATCGGCGAAGGCTGTCATCGACGCCACCGGCGATGCGGACATCGCCGCCCTCAGCGGGTGTCAGACGGAACTGGGGCGCGAAGAGGACCGCCTGATGGCGCCGACCACTTTGCAAATGCATTTCGACCATGTGGACGCCGAGGCGTACGCCGAATACGCGAACCGCCACGACAACGGAGGTTGTTTTCGGTGGTTGGACGAGATTCAAGCGCTGATGAAACAGGGCGAGTGGCCCTTTACCTTCAATCGCCTGATTACCGTTCAATTGACCGAGAAGGACGTCTTCATGATCAATACTTCCCGCCTGGTCGGCTGCGACGGCACGGATGGCGCGTCCATTTCGAGGGCGATGGCGCAGGGGCGGCGCGAGTCGTTGCAACTGCTGGCGATCCTCCGCAAACACGCCCCCGGCTTCCAGAATGCCCGCATCAAGGCCATCGCGCCGCTGCTCGGGGTGCGCGAAACCCGCCGCATCGTCGGCGATTTTGTTCTCCGGGTCCAGGATATGGTGGATGAGGTGCCGCTGCCTGATGTGATCGGTCTCAGCGCCTACGGCTGGGACCTGCCCGATCCGAAGCGCCCCAGCGACAATCCCGATGTCGGCCGGCAGCGCGGAGTGAAGAAGACGTTTATTGAAATCCCCTACCGGATCATGGTCCCGCGACCGGTGCGCAACCTGATCTGTCCCGGCCGCGCCGTCAGTGTCGAACGCGCCATTCTCGGCCCCATGCGCGTCATGGCCCCGTGCATGGCCATGGGCGAGGCGGCGGGCGGGGCGGCCGTGCAGGTCGTGCGGCAGGGAGTGAGCTTTGGCAAAGTCGACACATCGGCATTGCGTGATGCCCTCAAACGTCAAGGGGCCATCGTGGACGGGCAGGCAATATCTTGAAAGGCAATGAAAATAAGGAAAACATGAAACAGCCAAAAGCCTATAGCGCGCACTACATTTCCGGAACCCATTGGGATCGTGAATGGTACCGGCCGTTCCAGGAATTCCGCTTCCTGCTCGTGAAACTGATGGACGACCTGCTCGACCTGATGGAGCGCAATCCGGAGTTCCGCTATTTCCATCTCGACGGCCAGACTTGCGTGCTGGACGACTATCTCGAAATCCGGCCCGGAAACCGCGACCGGCTCGCCGCGCTGATCCGCGAGGGCCGCATCCTGATCGGCCCGTGGTTCACCATGCCCGACCTGTTCTGCGTGGGTGACGAGGCTCTTGTCCGCAACCTGCTGCTCGGGCGGCGGATCGCCCGTGAATGGGGCACGGAACCCATGCCTGTGGGGTTTGTGTGCGACATGTTCGGGCATCCCTCGCAGTTGCCGCAACTCTTTGCGGGCTTCGGCATTGACGACGTGGTGCTGGGGCGCGGCACGAACGAATCCACCACGCCCATGTTCTTCACTTGGCAGGCCCCCGACGGCTCCCGCTGTTTCACCTTCAAGTTGCAGGATGCCCAGGGCTATGGGGCCTTGGCGTTGCCGCGCGCCGTGCGGGAATCGCCCACGTTCATCCTGGCTACGATGAAGGAGTTTTGCGCCGAACTCGCGGCCGCCGGCGATGACCCCGCACGGCAGGCCGAAGTCAGGGAGAAGCATGCCCAACTGGAACTGGCCAAGTACGTGAAGCACGAGATGCAGCGAGCCAATGGTTCGACGCTCTGCCTGATGGATGCCATGGATCATATCCTTCCCGCCACCGACGTGGAGCGCTACCTGTGCCTGATCCGAAAAGGCTCCCCGGAAGTGCGGTCGCGCCACTCCACGCTGCCCGCTTTCTTCGAAGAGGCGCGCCGCACGGCCCGGTCGGTCCCCGTACGCCGGGGCGAATTGCGCGAGCCGAGCCGCGACAAGTGCGGCTATCTGTGGCTCATCCCCAATTGCGTCTCGGCGCGGGTGCGCATGAAACAGGCCAACGACGCGTGCCAGAACCTGCTGGAGAAGTGGGCGGAACCCTTCGTGGCACTGGCCAACCTGCACGGCGCCGGGATCCCGGAACAACATCTCCGGGTCGCCTGGCGTAACGTGCTTGCCAACCATGCCCACGATTCGATTTGCGGATGCTCGATTGACCAGGTTCACCGCGACATGATGTGTCGTTTCGATCAGGCCCGGGTGCTCGGCGAGCAACTCCGGACCCAGGCCGTGGGCACCCTGACCGCCGGCAGCCGTGACTTGGCGCGGGGCAAGGACGAATTCACCCTGACCCTCGTCAATCCCTTGCCGCACCAGCGCGACGAGGTCGTGGTGTTCGACGTGGATCTTCCGCTCGACTGGCCGAGCGATTTCGCGGACGGGTTCTTCACCCAACGGCTGAAGTCGTTCATTCTGGAAGATGCCGACGGCAAGCCCGTTCCGTACCAGCGTCTGGCCTTCCTCCCGCGAACGAATGAGCGGTCCCGGTTTGCTCGTTTCTGTTTCCAGAGCGACGGCGAGTTCACCCGCTACACCGTGGCCGCTCAAGTGGCGTTGCCGGCCTGCGGGTTTGCCTCGCTACGCGTCAAACCGTCCCCGATGCCGGTGCGGGCGGTGGGAACCCTGCGGACGGGGCCGACCTCGGCCGAGAACGAACATTTGGCCGTGGCCATCGCGGGCAATGGCACCTTGACGCTTACGGACAAGACCACCGGCCAGGTCTACACGGACCTCCTGACCTTTGAGGACCGGAGCGAAACGGGCGACGGCTGGTTCCACGGTCATTCGCTCAACGACGAGCAGCGGCTCTCGACGGCCTGTGCGGCGCAGGTCTCGGTGGTTCACGACGGACCGGAGATGGTGACCTTCCGCGTGC
>CAZQKI010000317.1:0-4266 GCA_964592855.1 uncultured Lentisphaerales bacterium | reverse complement strand
CCGGCGAGTTCGACGACCGTCCCCGGTTCGTCCGAAAGGCACTCCAGCACGAAGTAGCCCAGGCTCCCCTCCCCGTCGGGATTGTCCCAGACCAGCCAATTGGGCCGGGTCAGGTCGATGTCGCGTTCGTGCCAGGTGTTGGTCGCCGTGGAACCGAGCGCCAGGTTCCATTGGTGCTGCTTGTAGGCGCGCGCCCCCGATACATGTCCAAGCGCGCGCAACTCGAACGAGCGGATCGACCCCGAGGCGACGCGGAAACGGAATTGCAGATGGTCGTAGTAGCGCAAGGCCCCGAAGACCGGCAGGTCGGTCCGCAAGCTCAACGTGGCGCTCTGCCCGGGATTCGGCAACCAGCGCCAGGCGGCGTCGCCCGCTCCGTTCGGCGCCGCTTCGAGCACACCGTTTGTGCTCGCCCAGGGAGCCGCGCCGCCGCGGCCGCCCAGAAGCACCACGGGGGGATGCGATGCCTGCGCAGGAACCGCCCCCAGCGCGCAGGCGAGAAGAATCAAAACCTCAATGACTGTCAAACGTTTTCGCATGGTGTGCCTCTGTGGATTTCCCTTACCGCGCGGTGAAATCGCCGTCCAGCGCGCAGGCCGCAGCGCCATCGCGCGTCAGCAGCGCCAGGCGGGCCAGGCCGTGCAGGAGAAAGCCCGGACCCATCTGCGATTCGTACCAGTCAACCCCCGCCGCGCCGCGCGGCAGCGCCTCGCCGTCGAAATAAACCGGCAGCAGCGTCGCCGCCAACCGCCGGCCCTGCGCCAGCCAGACCTCCTGCCGGGTCGTCGCGTAGAGTTCGGCGAATAGGCCCAGCGCCAGCCCGGCGTCCATGGCCGGCACGGCGACGCCGGACGGGAACTCGGCGGCCGCATAGGCGCGTCCCACCGCTTCGGCCCACGCCAGCAGTCCGGCGTTGCCCCCGAGCGCATGGCCGCGCAAAGCGGTGAGCGCCGTGTAGGCCGCGGGCCAGACGCCGTACCGGCTGCCCCAGACGGGCATCGACTCTTTCGCGGCGCCTGTCGCGCCATCGATGAGACTGACAAACACCTCATGCTCCAGGTCGTGCGGCGCCGCCAGGAAGCCGGCGATGTAGACGCCGCCCCGCGCGCGCATCGTTGCGGCCCGCACCGGTTCGCGCGCGGCGAGCAGCTCGGCGGCCTCCAGCAGGCTGACCCCGAGGGAGAGGGTCTGCGACGGCGCGCCGACGAGCGGCGTGCCGACTTCGCGGCTGGTCAGCGGCAGCAGGCCGTCGGCGCCCCGCTTCGGCCACCAGTAGCCGAGCATGTCGTCGATCAGCCGCAGAAAATCGGGACGGCCGCTCTTGGACCAGGCGAACGCCCAGTCGAGGATGTAGAAGCCGCCGTGCCGCGGGAAGTCGCACGCCCGCTCATGGCGCGGCCAATAGGTCGCGGTCTGCAGCGTGGCGTGGCGGTTGTACTCGTGGCGCCCGCCATCGACCCAGTGGAACTCCAGACCTTCCGCGAACCGTTGCACGCAAAGGGGGTTGAACGCCTGCAGCTTGTCCCACAGCCAGACCGGCGCCTGGCGCAGATGGTCGTGCGTGGGCGAACCCCGGTGGCCGGGATTGACGTTGTGCGAACCATCGCCGGGGCGGTCCTCGACAAGCTGCCAGAAGCTGTGCTCGCCCCAGGGGAAGAGGCCCGTGACCGTGCCGGTGCAATGGGTGGCGAAGCGCTTCAGATAGGCGTCGGCGGCCTCGGCGTAGTCCGGTCGGCCCAGCGCGGCGGCGAGTCCGTAGAGGGTGTGCAGGGTCGGCTCGTCGTGGATCAGGTTGGAGCCGAGAAAGGCGCGGTCGCCGATCCGCTGGCCGGGGATCGTCGGCGGCAGGGCCGTCAGCATCCGCCGCTCCCGCCGGTCGATCAGCGACGGAAACAAGCCGCCATAAGGCTCGCCGCAGGCGATCAGGACATCCAGCGCCGCCGTGACCCGCTGCAAAATGGCCTCCGGCGCCACCGCGCCGGCATCCGGCCGGGGCCTATTTTCAAACGACGTCAATGTCATCTATTTTTTTCACTCTCGCATCTGTTCGGCGCGGTCCGATACGTCCCGCGCTACTTCGCTGCCGCGTTCATCACCGGCGCAAGCCAGTAGGGCCGGACGTATCGGACGGCCCAGCCCCTTCACGCTTCCCCACTCCGCGTCTCCGCGCGAGCCCGGTCGATGGTCGGGACTGTCGGGACTGTCGGTACTGGCCGCACCGCATCACGTTTCACGCATCACGTTTCACGCATCACGTTTCACGTTTCACACCTCTCACCGGACCATGAGCGTCGTTCCCTTCGGAATGCGTAGCAGTCCCACGACGGTCAGGTCGCGCGCGGCGTCGTAGTGGATGCCGAAGCTTGCCTGGTTGCGCGTGGAGAGTCCGCTGATGTTCCAGGTCAGGCGCGAGGGCGAGGCGGCGTGCAGCGCCTGGAGCGCCGCAACCGCATTGCCCTTGAGGCGCAAGCCGAAGTAATCGTCGGTTTGCGTTACCGGGTCGTCCACAAAGGTCAGGTCGATGCGGCCGTAGATGGCGGTCGTCGGATGCGGCGTGGCCACCGTCAGGTTGGTGGTGGCCAGATCGACGCCGCAGGATTGTCCGTTGAGCACGGCGAAAATCCGCCCCGTCTGGTTCACGGTCGTCCGTTTCGCCACGGTAACCACCGTGTTGGTGAGGTAAAACCGCCCGTACCATGTGGGGTCGTACGAAGGGGTGCCGATGCCCGGCGCGCCGACCGTCAAGTTCGAACAGGTCATCGCGCAGGGCGGCAGGTAGACGCTCGACAGCGCGGCGATGTAGTGCCCGATGTTGGCGTCGCCGGTAACGTCCAGCGCCTTGACTTCCGCTCCACGCAGATCCAGCTTCGAGGTGATGTAATGATTCCCGGTTGCGTTGATTGATCGGGACACGGTAAATGAACTCAGCCATCCCTCGAAGCTGCCGATTCCGGCACCGAGTTGCGAGATCGCGCCCTGTCCGCACGTGGCGCCAACCTGAAACAGCGCGCGCCGGTCCCGGGAGCCGACACGGAAGGCGACACCGGCGGGAAACCCCTCCCGAAGCGTCCCGGCCCCGTCCAGATATTGGAACTTGCCCGCGCCAAGCCGGAAGCTGTCAAGCGCCGTGAAGGTTCGCGTCTGCGCATTGCTGCCGAGGTGCAGGATGCTGTAGTAGATCGGAGAATGGATCTGGTCGAAATAGCCGATATCGACCGTTCCAAACGTCAGATTCGTGACCGAGCCCGGCAGTTTCAGCACGCCGGCGGACGGGAACTTGATATGGCCGCCCAGCCGCAGCACCGGTGTGGCAACCGTATAGGCCGAGATGTCGCCAATCAGTTTGTCCGGGGCAAGCGCACTCAGATCGAGTTCGCCGTAGACAATTTGACTGTTTTCGCAACGGCCAGCCTCAAGCGCGCTGAAATAGCCCTCGAAACGGGAGAATCCCTGCCAGCGGACATCGGTGTTGGGTATGTCGTACATGTACCCCAGGTAGAGATTTGCCGGGTCGTAAACTTCGCCGACTTTGACATCAAGGCCTGGCGGAAATCCGCTGTGCGCGGCATCCAAGGCGTCGCGCCAGTGGAAGTCGCCCAAGCCAACCTGGACGTGGTCCCGGACGCGCAGCGTTTTCAACTGGGGTTCCTTGCCCAGGTCAATGAATGAATTCGTGCCGGCAGTCCTGTATCCACCCAGGTAGAACGAATTGACCTCGATGTTGGTGATGGCCGGCGAAAGCAGAAGACGCCCGGCACCGATGCCGTAACCGATGCCCAGCGTGGGCACTTTCAGGAAGTCATTGGTCGTGCCATACCGGACCTGCGCAAAGCGGGCATCGAGTTCGCCGACGGCGGTACCGCTGTTATGGATGTCGCCCCCGACGTAAAGGGCCGTGGCTGCGGCGGTATCGAAGACCGTGTTGGTCAACGTCAGCTTGGCCCGCGGGTGCAGGATGCCGCCAGCCGTGGTTTTGTAAGCCACATAGAGGGCTCCCCGGGGACGCACCGTTCCCCCGCGGATGACCGCGAAATTTGTCGCGGCGATCACATAGGCCTGATACAGACCCGTCAGGGTGAGCGTCTTGCCGGCGGCAATGTCGTAGATGTTGGTTCCGGCTGCCTGTGAAATGTAGAGATTTTGTACCGTGATGTCGGTCGACAGGATGACGTTGCCGATGCGGGTGTTGTTGAAGATGGCATCATCGGTGGCCGTCTTCGGATAGCCGCTGGTCGGCGACCAGTTGGCCGAATTCGTCCACTGGTG
>CAZQKI010000316.1:0-4269 GCA_964592855.1 uncultured Lentisphaerales bacterium | reverse complement strand
TTTCCTTTCAAATGACGAGTTCACGCCCATGCTGGGCACACTAGGGCGGTGCTCCCGCGCCGCCCCGACAGCAGACAGCCCGGAGGACCGTCCTACGTCTCGCGCCAACTCGTCCCTCAGCGATAGAGCGGCCCGAGCTTGTCGCAGGCGCGGAAGTCGTCGCCGCCGCACCGGTCCCAGAAGGTCGGGCGGAAGCAGTCGGTACGGGCGAGGTTGTGGAAATCGACGGGGATGCGGAGCATCGCGTTGAAGGTCACCAGGTCGGCGCCGATCAGGCCGAAGCTGTTGCCGTCGTGGTTGGGACCGATGCGGTCCATGTACTCGAACGAGGAGAGCCCGCGCGGCATCCAGTAGCTCTCGGGCCAGGTCTTGTCGGTCACGCGGCTGATGTGGTCCTCGACCTTCGCGGGCAGCTTGACCGTGTCGCCCTCGATGACCGAGCAGGTCAGCTGGTCGCCGACCGCGTTGTAGCGGTAGGCCGTCATCGGAATGCCGCCCGGCGTGCGGTAGTGGCTGGAGAGTCCGTCGCCGGGGAAATACTGCGGACTGCAGGCCATGAAGCGCGTGGCGGCCAGGGCCTGCTTCGCGAGCTTTTGCTGCAGTTCGGGCGACGCCTTGATGACGCGGGCAACCTCCTGGACCGTCCGACCCGAGCCTCCCTTGACGAGCTTGAAGACGTCCAGCGCATAGTCCAGCGCACCGGAGCCGGAGTTGCGCTTGTCGATCAGGCCGTTCGGACAGTACTTGCCGACATCGACGCCCGTGGCCTTCTTGATGCTCGCCGGCGTCCAGTTCGTCCGGATGTCGGCAAAGAGCTGTGCCATGCCGCCGGAGAGGATGTGGGCCACCATCATGCCGATCGCGTTCTTGGAGTCGTTCTCCGTCGCGACGATCATCGGCGTGCGGGGGCCGTTCCAGTCGAAGGAGCTGTTGAGCACCGCCTCGGTGATGTCGAAGGTGGTGTAGAAGTCGGTCCACTGGCGCTGGCCCTGCGTCCCGGCGCCGATGGCGTTGTAGCCCTGGGCGTATTCGACGTTCGCCGTGAAGCCCTGCTTCCGGCCCACCGCGGGGTCGGCCAGTCGGGGGTTGCCGATCATCAGGTCGCGCACGATCATCGCGAGCTTGAGGTTCTCGCGGAGCAGCGCCTCGGGGGGCAGCGGGCGCTTGCCCGGTCCGAAGTCGCAGGTCCAGTTCGCCTGGGCGAAGACCAGCGCCCGTTCCAGTTCCTCGTGGTCGTAGAACTCGCCCGCCAGACGTCCGCGGAGGCCGGCCATGTCGAACGAGGCGGTTCCCATGCCCAGATAATTGAGGAACATGTTGCGGCGCACATCCGAGCCGATGATGCCCATCGAGACGCCGCCGATGCCGAGGTAGTTCTTGCCGCGCAGATGGCCCACCGCCATCGCACAGCGCGCAAAGCGGAGCAACCGCTCGCGGACGTGATCGTTGAAGGGCTTCGTCTCGTCCTCGAGATCGGGACTGTAGATCGAGAAGATCGGGCGCTGCTTCTCATCCATCGCCGCCGTGAACGACTTCAGCCAGACCGCGCCGGGGCGGTCGGTCTGGTTCAGGCCGTAGGCCGCCTGCTGCCACTCGCTGCTGCCGATGCCCTGGCAGGTCGACATGAGTTCATCGCCGTAGCACCAGGAGCGGCTGATCCACAGGTTGGCAGAGACACCCTGCGAGGTGTAGTAGGCCTGGGCCCGGGCGCCCGAACGGGCGCCGTAGACGATCTCGGGAGCCACGACGATGCGGATCGGGCTGCCGTCCGGCAGACGGACGTTGTCCGACAGCAGGTCGTAGGCCTTGGCCGTCAGTGCCCAGGTCCTCGCGGCATTGTCCTCGTAGGCTCCGACGCGGCCATCCACGACCGGCGTCAGCGCCAGCGTGAAGGGGTGGCCGATCAGGCCCGCGGCGGCGGGCTCGAGGCAACGGGTTCCGGCGGACAGTTTTTCAAAATCGGGACGGCAGTTGTTCATCGTGACTCTCCTCTTTGTCGTTGGGTGGGATGATACTCCAGCGCGCCGCAGGGGTCAAATGCGAATGCGAATCAAAGCAGGAGAACAATCTTTGTCGCGAGCTTTGTCGACGAAGTGTACGACAAGGCAGGTTGAGCGGCCCGTTTCACACGAGTTGGCTGCATTCTTTACGCCGCTTCAACGGGCGAGGCCGCCCGTTCCCCCAGGGGTCATGCTCCCCGACCTGCGCGGGGCCGTGTCTCCCTACGCGTACACCTACTCGTACACCCGAATCTCATGCGAGGATCGAGGGCGAGTCGGGTGAACGGGCAGGTGCGCGAAGCTCCGAATCCTGATTCGCGACACGGAAAGAACTGGACCCCGCCGTCCCCGGCGGTAGCGAATGAAGCGGTCGCTCCGGCTCCCGATTCACAACGGCGGAGGACCGCCGGGTCCACATCCTCCTGTTGCACGACAAGTGAACCTATAAACGGGAGTTCAACTGCTCCGCAGTTGCATCTGATTCGCGTCATCGCCAGGCGAGGGAAGCGGAGAGGTCCAGATAGCGCTTCACGGCCTCCGGCGGGACGTTGAAGGGAATGTGATTGCCAACGCACATCATGTACCCGCCGCTCATCCGGCCGGTCTCGACCATCGATTCGACCATGGCCCGGATTTCGGCAGGATCGTTCCGCATCAGCACGCGGTTGTCGCCCTCGCCGGCGAGGAAGCAGTCGGGGTAGCGCCGCGCGATGGGCTTGTAGTGGGTGAACGGCTCGCTGATGATGCCGCGCGCCCCGCAGGCCATGACATCGTCCACAAAGGCGTCCACACAGCCGTCCACCATGAAGATAACCTCCTTGCCCGCTTCCTTGAGGATGGACCAGAACTCCTCGTAGCGCGGGAAGATGTGCTTGCGCATCCAGGCCGGGCTGCACGCCGGCCCCGAGGCGAGGACGATGTCGTCATGGCAGACGACGAAGTTGACGGGGAGCCGGGCGAACGCGCGGAACACCCGGCGGTTGATCTCGGCGAACTCATCCAGGATGCGGTCGAACCCGGGATCCAGGCACATCCCGAGGAAGTTCTCGTAGCCGAAGACCAGCAGCGGCCACATGAACATCGTGTTGTAGAAGAAGACGGAGGCGGAGGAACCGGCCGGGGCCCGGTCGCCCCACTCCGCCGGGTAGTGCTTCCGGTAGCGTTCGTAGATCGCCGCTTCGGAGCGGAAGTCGCCCTCTTCGACCACCTTCCACCCGCGGAAGTCCCCCTGCGCCAACGGGCTGAAGTCCAGCCGCTCCTGATCCGAATGGAACCGCTGGGCGGCGACGTCCTGCTGCCAGTGGTCGCGGTACGCGTCGCCCCACCGCCCTTTGCCCTGGTCGACCTGCGCCTCGGGGCGGGGCCGGGGGTCGTCGGTCGCCGGGATGCCGAGCCCCAACTGCGGATACAGTTCCTGCAGCTTGAGGCGGCACAGGCGCGGATGCGCATAGTAGTCGATCCCCGTCAGAACCGTTTCGGCGTCCGGGTTCGACCAGTGTTCCCAGTGCGCGATGCGCTTCGGCCCCAGGCCCATGTAACTCTCGTATCTCGGATCGCCCATATCGATCATTCCCTGCGCCGCCGCTACGCCTCCAGCGCGGCGCGCGTCATGGCAAAATAGTTCTCGTCGGGGATGTATTCCGGAACGCTGTTGCCCGTCCCGAGCGCATACCCGGTCGGCGCCGCGGCCAGCATGCGCTTGGCGCGCCGGTAGATGGTCGCGGGATCCGACCGGACCATGAAGTCCACGTCCAGGCCTCCGAGAATGGCAATCCGGTCGCCCCACTTGGCGTAGGCCGCCTCGACCGGACAGATCGCATCTTCGTAGGAGTGCTTGCCGTCGTACTTCAAGTCGTCGATGACCTCGTCCATCAGCGATTCCAGATTGCCGCAGGCATGCAGCACGGCCGGACGGCCGGCGGCATGCGCGGCCTCCACGATGCGGCGGTGCCAGGGAAACACGTAGGTGCGCATGGCGTCGGGCGACAGCATCGGCTGCGTCTTGAAGCCCCAGTCGTCGTTCACCATCGCCAGGCCCACGCTCCGGTAGGGGAGCGCCTTGCGGTAGAACGCCAGCAGGGTTTCGCCCACCCGTTCGAAGATGTCGCTCGCCAGCAGCGGGTCGTCCGCCAGCAGCAGGCAGAGGTTGTCGTAGCCCAGGAGGTCGATCACGTTCTCCAGCACGCCGTTCGGCGTGTAGATCATCAGCTTCATGCCGGACGGCAGGTCGGCCTCGAGCGTCTTGAGGATCGAGTAATCGATGCGGTCC
>CAZQKI010000315.1:0-4272 GCA_964592855.1 uncultured Lentisphaerales bacterium | reverse complement strand
CAGTGCCGCCGCCCTAGAATGCGTTTACATGAATGCCATGCTATCCTTCTTGCCATTCTGCGACCCCGGGTGGCATGCGCGTCAACTTAAGGAGATTCCTCATGTGATGCCTGGAACGCGGCGGTCTTATCCCCGGTCGCTCCGCGACCAACAGGGGGAAGTGCCGTTGAACGGCTCATTTGTTGACCACGGTGATCTTGGTCATCCGTAAAAGAATTCCGCATATCCCATATCCAACGAGACATGCCTATTGGCAGCGGTCATTTAGAAGGATCAGGGGGCGTTCAATTTTCCGTAAATTTGATAGAAGCCCGAAGGGCTGGCTAACGGGATGAGAGATGGCATTTGCGGTGGCGGTTGGGAAGGGATTCTTCCCGTCGGGTCCCGATTTTTTCTTGTCTGCCGCGCCCGACGCCCGGCTCCGGCGGCGAGGAGCGCAGCGACGAGGTGCCGGAGCCGGGCGTCGGGACATGGTTTGCCGGACCGCTGCGTCTTGTTGTCTTGCGTCTTGTTGTCTTGTTGTCTTGCGTCTGAGGCGCAGCCTCGCTAGAAGTCATTATCGCACCAGAACAGCCTTGAACGATGAATGGCGAGCAACTATAATCCCGTCCGACATTGAAACGATGAGCACAGAACCAACAACCACGCGCCGTCGCTTCCTCCACAGCGCCACTGCTCTGGCCGCCACTCCCTACCTGATTTCCACGGCCGCGCCTGGCCGGGAGGAAAGGCCTTCGCCAGTGCATTCAATCACCAACTCAACCAGTACAACAAAAATGAAAATTGGATTCCATACCGACGCCTTCAACTCCGCCTATTGGTCCTTCGAGAAATGCCTCGAATGGGCCAAGAAGAACGACGTTCACTATATCGAGTGCGGCCTCATTGACGGGGTGAGCTGGATTCACGGCCTCGGCTACCAGCCGCACGTCGCGCTCTACGAAGACCCCGCGCTGCTCCGCAAGAAAATGGACAAGTACGGCGTGCAGTTCTCGCAGGTCGATGCCGCGTATCCGCTCTCGCAGGAGGACGGCCCGTTGCGCGGCGTGCCCTATGTCATGAAGTCCATCGCCTGGGCCGCGCAGATCGGCTGCCCGTGCGTGGACACCACCGACGGTCTGCACGCGCCGGAAGGCCTCCAGGACAAGGAGGCGATGGCCATGATGAAACGCAGCTACCAGCAAATCCTGAAAGTAGCCGAGGCGCACAAGGTCATCGTGAACATCGAGCCGCACGGCTACTTCACCACCAAGCCCGACATGATGGCCGAGATGCAGGCGTTCAGCGACAGCCCGTATCTGCGCATGAACATGGACACGGGCAATACCTACATCGCCGGCCAGGATCCGGTGCAGTTCCTCAAGAGGTTTCTCCCGCGTGTCAGCCACGTCCATGTGAAGGACGTCTCCGAATCGCTGGCGAAAGCCGTGCGCGGCGGCATGACCGGCATCGCCGTGAGCCATTGCTCGCTCGGCGAAGGCGTCAATGCGGACAACATCAAACAATGCCTCGGCATCCTGCGCGACGCTGGCTACCAAGGAGTCCTCAGCATGGAATGTGAAGGCGGCAGCGGCCCGATGATCGAGAAAGCCCTCGCATGGCTGCGCGGGACGCTGAAGGAACTGGGAATCAAGGAAGAGAAGTAGCCGCAGCCCCAAACCACCGCATCCACTCCCCAACAAAATCAATCCATGAACGAACAACAGACTTCCTCCGTCACCCGTCGTGACTTCCTCAAAACCTCCGCCGCTGCGACCGCCGCTGCGACCGCCACGGTGGCCCCTCTGGGCGCTCTCGATATCTCGCGCTACGCCCACGCCGCCGGCAATGACATCATCAAGCTCGGCATAATCGGCTGCGGTGGACGCGCCTCCGGCGCTGCCGGCCAGGTTCTCACGACCGACAAGGGCGTCCGCCTCGTTGCGATGGGCGACATCCTCATGGACCGCGTCCAGTCCAAGCGCGCCGCGCTCAAGAAACAGTTCGGCGATCAGGTCACCGTCGCGGACGATCACTGCTTCGCCGGTTTCGACGCCTACAAGCAAGTGATCGCCGCCAGCGACGCCGTGGTCATTGCCAACGCGGCCAAGTTCCATCCGATCCATTCCCTGACCGCGCTCCAAGCCGGGAAGCATGTCTTCGTGGAAAAACCCCACGGCATTGATCCCGCCGGAATGAAAGTCATGCAGGCCGCCGCCGACCTCGCGAAAGAGAAGAAGCTCTGCCTCGTCTCCGGCCTGCACAGCCGCTACCACCCCGGCTACCAGGAAACCGTCAAGCGCATCCACGACGGCGCCATCGGCGACATCGTGTCTATCGAGGAGAACTTCCTTCGCGCACCCTACGTTGTCGTGCCCCGCAATCCCGGCCTCAACGAGCTTCAGTGGCAGGCCAGCACCCAGTACCATTTCACCTGGATGTCTGGCGACGACGTGATCCAGTCGCTCGTCCACAACCTCGACCGCGCGAGCTGGTGCATGAAGGAGGCCGTGCCCATCAAGTGCCACGGCATGGGCGGGCGCTCGTCCATGACCGATCCGATTTACGGCGACGTCTTCGATCACCACGCCGTCGTCTATGAGTTCCCGAACAACGTCCGGCTCTACGCGTTCTGTCGCACGACCACCGGCTGCTACGACGAGTATTCCAGCCGGATCTACGGCACCAAGGGCTGCGCCGACCTCATGCGCTGTACCATCAAGGGTGAAACCAACTGGCACGGCAACGCCAAGGCCGACGCGCACTATCTGGAGCAGGTCGAATACATGAAAGCCATCCGCGCCGGCACGCCCATCAACAACGGCGACTACATGGTCCGCAGCACCATGATCGGCGTCATGGGCCAGATCTCCTGCTACACCGGCAAGGAGATCACCTGGGAGCAGATCAACAAATCCGACTTCTACTTCCCGCCCAAGGCGGAGGACTGCCATGACAACATGGAACCGCCGACGAAACCGGGACCGAACGGCAGCTACCCGACCTATGTGCCGGGGAAGACGAAACTGATCTGAAGCCATGAACCGGCCTGGCGTAGCGACGTCACGGCAGAGCGTCGCCATTTTGAAGAACGGAAGTTTGCGGCGCTCTGCCGAGCTGCCGCTACACCTCTGCTTGTCTCTCCTTGCCGCAGCTTTGCTGCTGCTTCCGGGCCATGCGGAAACCGTCAAGCCCACTCCGAAATTCTACGCCTACTGCGTGGAAGTGGGCGCGCCGGGAGTGAAGCCCCGCCCGTTGCCTGAGCAGGCAAAGCTGCTGCGCGATTTGGGCTACGACGGCACCGGTTTCGAGTTCTGGCCGGACGACAAACTGGACGCGAACTTCAAGCTGCTCGACGATGCTGGCCTGCAACTTTTCATGTTCTGGACTTCGGTGAACGTGAACCAAGCCAAGGCGCAGGCGTTCAAACCGCAGTTGCTCCAATCCATCCGCAAACTCAAGGGCCGACCGGTGACGGTGTGCGTCCTGTTGCAGGGATTGAAGCCCGGTGATCCGCAAGGCATGGAACCGGCTGTCAAGGCGCTGCGCGAACTGGGCGATGCCGCAGCCGAGGCCGGCGTGCGCATTTCAATCTACAACCATGTCAATGACTGGGCCGAGAGCCTGCCGTCTATCCTGGAAGTGGTGAAGAAGGCGAACCATCCGCAAGTAAACCATTGATCAGACAAATAATCAGGAATCCAGTTGCGCTTGCGCGTTTTGCCCCGGACCGCGAGTCTTCAGACTCGCCGCCAATGATCCGCCGCCGTCCTCTTCAGGTGGCGCGCTACCGCCGGGAGCGCACGCCCATGCGCTGCGCAAGAATCGCCCACACCACGCCCATCCGACGCTCCTTGGCATTGGCCGAAATCATGCTGCGGTAAAATCATGGATTCTAACATAAGGAGGCACCACATTCCTGTGGTGCGTGAGGCGGAGGGGAACATGGTCAGTGCCCTGATCATGATCCACATTTTATGCATTTCCGATCCCCCTCTGGGTCGCGGCGCGACTGCATGATGGTAGCCGTGGGTTTCAACCCACGGATTGCGGCATCCAGTATGCAACCGGCGTCGCGGAGCGACGCTTGAAACCGGACATGACCCGTCTGTTCAAACCATCGAGATATTGGACGCGTGGGGATTGGGGGGTAATGAGGATTTTTAACAGAAGGACGCGAAGCTCGCGAAGGAAGAGCTGCTTGCGTGTTGTATCATCCTTCGCGTCCTTTGCGGGCTTCTGTTCAAACCATCGAGATATTGGACGCGTGGGCAGGATCATTTGTGAGACAAA
>CAZQKI010000314.1:0-4286 GCA_964592855.1 uncultured Lentisphaerales bacterium | reverse complement strand
GACGGGGGCGGGGAGGATGCCACCAGCCGCGGGAACGACGGCGTCAATTACGGGACGACAGCCGTCAATGGTATTGCGGCGGGCGGACGGAGTTTCGGCGGCTCGGCCTATATCGACCTGCCGGCCAACCTCCGGACGCTCGGCGCGACCAACGCCTTCGCCATCACCTTCTGGTTCAAGTCGGCCTCCGCATCAAGCGGCTCGCAATGCCTGATGGAGGACGGCACGGCCTACACCACCGATTCAATTTACCTCTTTGACCTCGCCAGCGGCAATAAAATCCAGGCTCACTTGCGCGCCGGCACGAGCGTCGGGTCCGATACGATCGCGGTCCCGGCGATCGGCACGGACTGGCATGCCATGGCCCACGTCTATGATGGCGCCACCGTGCGGACCTATCTTGACGGTGTCCAGCGGTGGAGTGCCAGCGTCAGCGGCGGGATTGCCAGCGGCAACACCCACCTGCAGCTCGGTCGCCGTCCCGGTGGAACGTACTCGTTCATCGGCGTGATGGACGAGCTGCGTATCGAGCGGGTGTCACGCCCCGTCGACTGGATCCGGGCCTGCTGGCTGAACCAGGGATCCAACACCGTGTTCCAGACCTATGGGGCGGCGGACCTGCAGCTCGGAGCACCGGAGATCGCCAACCGGATCCCGGTCGTCCTGGACGCGACGACGTCCGTCATGAACGGCTACCTGACGGCCACGGGAACCGCGGCGACGGCGGTTTCGGTCTACTGGGGCCTGACGGACGGCGGCGCGCCGACGTCGGGGTTGTGGCAGGCGACGAACACCTGGGCGGCCGGCGTCTGGGGCGCCGGCGACGCGCCGGCGCTGACCGTGTCCAACCTGACGTCCGGCCGGTATTACTACTACCGTTTCGCGGCGGAAAACGCCGCTGGCGCGGGATGGGCGCTGCAATCGACGAACTTCCTGTCCGGCGACGTCTGGGTCACGGGGGACACGGCGCACGAGTCGGGAGCGGTGCCCGGCGTGTTCAGCTTCTGCCGCGCCGCGACGGCGACGAACGAACCCACCGTCGTCTCGTTCGCCTGGACCGGCGGTTCGGCCACACCAAACACCGACTTCGCGGCGATCACGCTGGAATCCTTGACGATTCCCCCCGGGGCAACGAACGCGACGGTCGCGGTCAATCCCTTCTTCGATTATTTTGATGAGGAAGATGAAACGGTCACGCTGAATCTGCTGCCCGGTTTGTACGCGGTTGGCGCCGCTTCGAACGGGGTGGTGATGATCACGGACGCCCAGGTCCCCGCATCGACCAACTGGTCGGCCGTCTCGGCCAGCGGCCTCTGGCACGATAACGCGAGCTGGACCCTCGGGCGCGTCCCCACCTTCGGCGAGGATGTTGTGGTCACCAACGCGCTGCGGCTGGGCGCCTCCACGGCCTATCTCAAGAGCTTCACGCTCCAGAACGCCACGGTGACCCTGTCCAACTGGACGACGCGCCTCTGGTCGGAAGCGGTTGTGCTTCAGAGCGGCGCGCTCACGCTGCCCGCTGCCTTCACCGAGAGCCAGATGTCCAACCGCGTCTGGATTGCCTGTTCCACCCTGACGCTGGGGGCGGGTGCGTCCATCCAGGTCAACGGCAAGGGTTATTCGGGAGGCACGGCGGCGCATACCGCCGGGTACGGACCCGGCGGCGGCAACCCGGCATACGGCGGCGGATATGGTGGCCGCGGCGGCCAGGCCTATGGCGGCATCCACTGGGGAGGCGCGGCCTACGGCAGTTCCAACGCGCCCGCCCAGCCGGGCAGCGGCGGGGGCCGGAGCAAAAATGCCGGCGGCGCCGGCGGCGGTGTCGTTTTCATCGAAGCCGAAGGGACGGTAGCCGTCTATGGGACCATCAGCGCCGACGGACTGCTGGGCGTCGACGACGACGGCGGCGGCTCGGGCGGCTCGATCCTGATCGATTGCCTCCGTTTCGAGGGGAGCACGACCGGGTTGATTTCGGCCGATGGCGTCAACGGCCAGGACACCGGCGGCGGCGGCGGTGGCGGCCGCATCGCGATCCGCTATGATGAGGCGGCGCAGACCACACGTCCGGGCGTCCGGTTCACGACCAGTTACGGAGCGGGGGCGCGTGGCGAGGGTACGGGCGAAGGCGGCACGGTCTTCCTCTCGGGAACGGCCGTCTTCCTGTCCAACACGCTAGGCAACAATCTCTTCACGGACGTGCGCCTGTTCGTGGACGGCTGGACCCGCTGGTCGCCGGACTCGGTCACGGTGGAGAACAGCACCTTCGTCATCGCCAACGCGGGCTTCGTTCTGGATATTACGAACAGTCTCCAGGTGAAGACGGGCGGACATCTCGGCTTGGGCGTCTACTCGCAGCTCGCCTGCGGGAGCGGTCTGGTCCTGACCAACGGCGGCGACCTGTCGGTGTTTGCAGGTTCGACCAACGGCGGCGCTCAGATCTGCGGCGCACAGGTTTCGGTGTCCGGCGATATGGTCCTTGGCAACGGAAGCTGGGTCTATCCCTGGTCGCATCAAACGAACGGCGGTTCCGTCCGGTTCACGCTGAACAACCTGACGGTCGTTGCCGGAGGCGGCTTCAACGCCGACCAGAAGGGCTTTGCCGGGGGAACAACGGCTGGCGGATACGGACCGGGAGGAGCCCCCATCAAAAGCTCCGGTGCGGGATACGGCGGCGAGGGCGCGATGCACTACTCGCTGGGCGAGATCGGTCCGGCTTACGGGTCGATCACGGAGCCGCTGCTTCCGGGAAGTGGCGGCGGGGGCGGCGTTGGCGGCGACGGCGGCGGCCTGATCTGGATCGAGGCGTCCGGCACCGTAGCCGTTTACGGAACCCTCACCGCTAACGGCGGCGGACGCACGGGCGACCGCGGCGGCGGCGGCTCGGGCGGCGGCATCTTCGTCGATTGCCGGCGCCTCGAGGGGAACTCCGGCGGGCTGATCTCGGCCGCAGGCGGTGCCAACGCCGATACGGGCGGACCCGGCGGCGGCGGACGGATCGCCGTCCGCGTCGATTCCGCCGCGCAAGCGGGGCACCGGCCGGGCGTCCGGTTCAAGACCACGGCGGGAGCACCTACCGGCCGCACCAGCGATACGGCTCACAACGGCACGGTCTACCTCTCCGATTCTTCACTGTTCCGAGCGAACGTGCTCGAAAACGGGCTCTTCCAGGACGCCTTCGTTTACGCCGACAACCTTTCCTTCACCAACTGGGCGCTCAATTCGCTCGTCGCCGACAACTGCCGGTTCATGTTCGGCGCGGAGGGATTCCGCCTGACCGTGACCAACGGCGTGACCGTCCGCAACGGCGCCAACCTCGGCATTCCCGGCGGCGGCATCCTCGAATGCGGCAGTCTGGCGATCCAGTCGGCCGCGGCCCTCTCCGTCCAAGGGGGTGACACCAACCTGACCGGTTCCTATTACGGATCGCTGGTGGACGTGAAGGGCGACATGAGCGTGGACGGCGCCTCGTGGGTTTATCCCCGCGCGCACCCCACCCTGGGTGGAAGTCCGGTTTTCCGCATGCGCAACCTGACGATTACCGCCGGAGGCGGATTCAACGCCGATGGCGCGGGATACAGCGGGGGCCTGGTGTATGGGGCTGATGGGTATGGTCCCGGACGCGGACTGGGCAGCGGCCAGTTCGGCAGCGGGGGCGGTTACGGCGGCAAGGGTGGCAACGAAACCTACGGCGGCAAATCCGGCGGCATGCCCTACGCCTCGACCAACGCGCCGACTCGTCCCGGCAGTGGCTCCGGATCGCTGGGCGGCGGGTCTGGCGGCGGGCTGATCCTCATCGAGGCGAACGGAAACGTCACCATGAGCGGAACGCTTAGCGCCAACGGGGATGCGAAACGCGCCGGAGTTTCGCGTTCGGGCGGCGGCTCGGGCGGCGGCATTTTCGTCATGTGCCGCAAGTTCTCGGGAGCACCCGGCGCCGTGCTGCGCGCCAACGGCGGAACCGGCGGAACCGACCGCGCCGGCGGGGGTGGCGGCGGCCGGATTTCCGTCTGGCATGGCGCGGTCCCGAGCCAGTTCGCGCGCATCCTGGCCGGGGACAGGATCTGGGTCGACAAGGACACCGTCCTGACCACCTACACCGGCACCGCCCCGTCAGTCGCCTATGGAACGGGCGGCGGACAGAACGGCGTAGCAGGAACCTTTGCCTTCTTCGCGGCGCCGCCACAGGGGACGTGGATCATCCTGCGCTGAGCGCGTGGCGAGGGTTCAGTACACAGGGTTCAGGGTTCAGTGAGGCCTCTGGCCGGCTTTGCCGGCCAGTTGGATCG
>CAZQKI010000313.1:0-4287 GCA_964592855.1 uncultured Lentisphaerales bacterium | reverse complement strand
ACCTGCGCCGTGTAGCCGAGGATCTTGGTGAAGTCGCCCGGCGTGAGCCCGATCTTTTTCCGCATGGCCAGGGCCACGAAGACGACCAGGAACTGACTGCCGACCAGGCACACCTCGCGGACGTAGATATACCATTGGCTTTTTGCGAGAAAGAGGAAGAGAAAGTCGCGTCGGGTCTTGAGCGCGTCGACGAAGCACGGACCGTCCTCCTGGGCGTTCTCCGTTCCGCCGCCCGCGACAGGCGGCGGATCGCTTTTCCCCGAGAGCGCCCGCATCACGATCCCTTCCGCCCGGCTGAAGAACGCGTACCCGTCCCGTTGCAGGGTTCGCAGCATGCGGTTGAAGATCAGCGTCAACACGGTCGGCAGAATGAGGCTGACGACATAGACCACCCCCAGCGTGCGGTTGTAGGCAATCAGCGCGGCTCCGACAGCGACAATCTTCACCACCACCGGCGTAAAGCTGCCCAGCACATGGTAGGCGGCATTGGTGATTCCCGAAACGGCCTGAACGATCCGCGTATTGGCGGCACCGGCGTCCTCCATGCTCGTATGCCCACCCTTGTCGCGCACCTTGCCCGTCAACTCGACGCGTTTCCGAAAATCAGTTTCGTAGAACATCTTGTGGCGCAAAATGACATTGCCACGGACGATTCCCGGATAGAGCAGGCTGGCCCCCATGAGCCACCAGACCGTATGGCCCAGGTCATCGGTCCCCAGGCGGTCGACAAACGTGCCGAGCAACGCCACCGGCCACAGGGCGCTGAGTTCCTGGAGCACGGTGACGAGGATGATGGCTACGCTGTAACCCCGGGACCTCCAGATCAGGGCAATGATGCTCCGGACGAATTCGCGGTTGGTGTTCTTGGCGCCCCCGCCGTTGGCGGACGTGGACATAGGTGTGATCCTCTTGTGTCGCCCTTTTCCGGCGCATATGGACGTCGGCGTCCGCTGCTCCGGTTAAAAGGAAGAGGATACTATAGGCCAATCGGATGGGGCTTGTCCATGGTTCTGATTACAGACGGATTGTTCGTGCAGGCAGCGAAAACCGTCCACCCACAACGATCCCTTGCCCGACGGACACGGCGAGCGTCTCGAACTGCTTAGCGAAGTTGGACAGTACCCAATAAAATACCCATATCGATTACCGATTACCTAATTCGTTGCCAGCGGGCGTGTTTGCCGCGGCCGAGGCACTCGACTTCGTTGCCCAAGCGCATCTCTTTGAGCACCTTGCGGATCATGTCGAGACTGACTTCGGGGCACTGTTTGTGCAGTTCGATAATATGGAAAGCTTCCGGAAAACGGGAGACGGCCAGACGAACGGCTTCCGTTTTCTCGCCCAAGGGGAGCGCGGTATTCTCGTAACGGCTCTCGAACTCCTGATAGAGTGCTTTGAGGGTGAAGAGCAGGTAGTTGATGTAAGGCCACGGATCGTGTTTGCCCTCGTGCCAGCCTTGTGAACCCACCCGAAGTGTTTCGTAATACCGAACCTTGCTCTGCTCGATGATGCGCTCCATGCTGATGTAGCGCCCGCCGCTGAAACCCAGTTGGTAGAGGGTCAGCAACAGCATCAGGCGAGAGACGCGCCCATTGCCGTCGCGGAAGGGGTGGATGCAGAGGAAGTCGAGATTCTGGACTGCCCAGAGAATGAGCGGTGGAACCTGCTTTTCCAAGAGAATCCGGGCCGAGATGTCGCACAGGGTGCGGAGCGCCGCGGGCGTTTCTTTGGCGCTGACAGGGCGGAATCGCACGGTGACGCGGCCGTCGGCATGCTTCTCGATGATTTCGCCGTCGTCGGCTTTGAACGCCCCAGCGTCCCATGAGTCGGGGCGGGTCATGGCATGCAAGCGCAGGACGATTTCGGGTGTCACAGGGATGTCGCCATGTTTGGAGTGAATCCAAGATAGGGCTGACTGGTAGCCGCGCACCTCTTCTTCGTTGCGGTCCTGCAGGTGGCTTTTGCCGAAGATGACGGTGCCGACACGTTGCTGGTCAATCTCGACACCTTCGATACGGTTGGATGCCACAGCGCTTTCGATCAGGGCATGCTCGCGCAATTTTTCGAGCTTCTGCGGCGCCTGACGGGTGAAGAGATCCTGCTTGCCGCGATACTCCGCGAGGTCGTTCAGTAGCCAAACCGTGGCAAGCGGAATTTGGGGCGGAGTGTTGATCCAGTTGACAAGGGTTTTCATAACGGTGAATCCGCTGGGAGGTAATGTAGGCCGGATGAGCGGGTGCGTCAAGGAGGAAGGCGGGATGCGGGGGCCTGGGGGTGCGCGTCGACTTCGTTCCCTCGCACCGAAGGTTCAGGAAACAGGGTTCCGTGCGGCCTCCAGTGGGCAAAGGCCGCCAGTTGGATCAAGGCAGGAGAACAATCTTTGTCGTGAGCTTTGTCGACAAAGCGTAGGACAAAGTGTAGGACAAAGGCAGCTCGAATGACTTTGAGCGGTCCGATACATCCCGCTCTACTGCTCACGCCCGGATCGCAGCGTCCGCAAAAGTTGCGTTCGCATAGGGCTCATCCTGGACGAAGGTTGCATCCCGGTCAGCGAGGCGCTCCGTCATGTGATTTTTACATCCAAATAAAAACCCCGTTTTTTGCGGGGTTTTAATTGGAGGCGCGAAGCGGAGTCGAACCGCTGTACGAGGTTTTGCAGACCTCTGCCTGACCGCTCGGCCATCGCGCCGGAAGAGATCCGAAGCATTGGCTTCGGATCCGCGTTTACTTAGTTTTGAGAGCCTGATTGATGCGATCCCGGACACGCTTGTTGTAGCGGTCGCGGCGGTTGCGTTTCAGGCGTTTTCGTAGTTGTTGTCCCATAACGGGTGCGTAAATTAACAGGACATCGACCCGATGTCAACTCAAACGCTCATCCAAGGCCACCACGCCGGGCAGGGCCTTGCCTTCGAGGAACTCGAGGCTCGCGCCGCCGCCTGTGCTGATGTGGGTCATCTTGCCGGCCAGGCCGCTCTTGTTCACGGCGCTGACGCTGTCGCCGCCACCGATGATGCTCACGGAACCGCTGTCGGCCACAGCCTGGCAGACGACCTGGGTCCCCTTGGCGAAGGCGGGCATCTCGAAGCAGCCCATCGGCCCGTTCCAGACGACGGTCTTGGCGGACTTGATCGCGTCGGCATACAGCGCCGCCGTCTTCGGCCCGATGTCCAGCGCCATCCACTCCGCGGGGATGTCGTTCCCGGTGATTTGCGTCTTGGCGTCGGCGGCGAACTTGTCGGCGCAGACGTTGTCGACCGGCAGCAGGAATTTCACGCCCTTCTCCTTGGCGCTCGCCAGCATCTGCCGGGCATAGTCCAGTTGATCGAGTTCGCAGAGCGACTTGCCGACATCGTGCCCCTGCGCCTTGAGAAAGGTGTAGGCCATGCCGCCGCCGATGATCAGCACATCGACCTTGGTCAGCAGGTTCTGCACGACGGCCAGCTTGTCCGAGACCTTGGCGCCGCCGAGGATCGCGACGAAGGGGCGTTTGGGGTGTTCGACCGCGCCGCCGAGATATTCGATCTCCTTCTCCATCAGGAAGCCGGCGACATTGCTCTTCATGAACTTGCAAATGACGGCGGTCGAGGCGTGGGCGCGGTGCGCGCTGCCGAACGCGTCGTTGCAGTAGATGTCGCCATAGGAGGCCAGCTTTTCCGCCATCTTCTTCTGCTTCTCCTTGAGCGCGGCCTTCTTGTCCTTGTAGTCCTCTTCGCTCATTTCGTCGGTCTTCTTGACGCTGCCCTCCTCCTCCTTGTAAAAGCGGGTGTTCTCGAGCATCAGGAGCTCGCCAGGCTTCAGGGCGGCGGCGAGCGCGTCGGCCGCGAGGCAGTCGGGGGCAAAGGCGACGGGCTTGCCCAGCACCTTGGCCAGATAGTCGGCAACGGGCTTCAGCGAGAACTCGGCCTCGTAGCCCTTGCCCTTCGGACGGCCCAGATGGCTCATCAGCACCAGGCTCCCGCCCTGATCGAGTACATGGCGGATCGAGGGCAGCGCCCCCAGGACACGGGTGTCGTCGCCGATCACGCCGTCCTTGATGGGCACGTTGAAATCGACGCGCATCACCACACGCTTGCCTTTGAGGGTTACATCACGAAGCGTCTTCTTGTTCATGTTCGGAGTCCTTAGTTGCGTTTATTCATGGCGCCGAGCGGCGTCCGCCATGCTATCAGGGCCTTATGCCGCTGCTGACGCCATGAGATTAGCACACTTTCCCGACAGGTGGCAATTCGTCTCCTCAGGCCTCTCCGGCCTCGTATTCTACCGCCAGGGGACACCATCTGCGCTGAA
>CAZQKI010000312.1:0-4293 GCA_964592855.1 uncultured Lentisphaerales bacterium | reverse complement strand
ATCAGCATTGGCATACTGGCGTGGAACGAAGCGGAATGCATCGGCGGTACGGTGCGCTCGTTGCTGGCACAGAGCCTGATCAGGGAACTGACGCCGGCGAACGATTGCCGGGTCGAAGTGATCGTGGTCCCCAACGGGTGTACCGACGACACGGCGGCGCAGGCCGTTGCGGCGCTCCAGCAGGGCGCGCGGTCGCTCCCGGACGGCGTGCTGACCTGGCGTGTGGAAGCGGTGGCCGAGCCCGGCAAAGTCAACGCCTGGAATCTCTTCGTTCACCGGTTCTGCCATCCGCAGGCCGACCCCGTCTTCCTCATGGACGCCGACATCCGGCTGGGCCATCCCGATACGCTGAAGAACATGGTGCGCGCCCTGGAGCAGAAAGCCCATGCGTCGGTGGCCGTGGATCTGCCGCGCAAGCATGTTGCCGCCAAGGCGCGGAAAAGCCTCTTCGACCGCATCTCCCTGGCGGTCTCGGGGATGACGCAAGCCGCGCCGGGACAGTTGACCGGGCAGTTGTATTGCGCGCGCGGACCGCTGCTGCGGCGCGTCCACATGCCGTTGGGGCTCCTGGTGGACGACGGGTTTCTCAAACAGATGCTCTGCACCGATCTGATGCGCACCCCGTGCGACAACAGCCGGGTGGTGCGGGCGCCGGAGGCCACGCATGTGTTCGAGGCGTACACGGGCTTGAAGGCCATCTTCCTCAACCAGCGCCGCCAGCAGATCGGACATGCCATCTATACCTTGCTGCGCGACTACCTGCGGGAGCAGGTCGGCGACCGGGACGCCGGGCAGATCATTGCCGCGAACAACGCCCGCGATCCCGGCTGGTTCTGCGCGCTGATCCGGGAGCGGGTGAAGCAAGGCGGCTGGTGGGTGATGTACCCCGGCGCTTTTTCCGTGCGCTGGCGCCGGCTCCGGAATCTATCGGCCGGCCAGGCGCTCCTCCGCCTGCCCATCGCGTTGGCGGCCTTTCTGCTGGACGTCCCCGTGCTCCTCGCCGCCAACCACCGCCTCCGGCGCGGCCGCCTCGCGGGGGTCTGGCAGGATACCCGTTCCACGGCGCTGGAACAGACCCACACGATGCAAGGATCAAAATGACCAAGACATTCGCTTCGTTCGAGAAGGACCGCAGGATCGATGCCGAGGGGCTGCTGCGCAACCTTCGTCGGCAGGGCACGCCCGGACGGGTGTTCAACATCGAGCTGTTCTACGACGGCGAGATCGGAAATGCCGTGGACGCGCGCTACGGGGTGACGGCCGGACTCGACCGGTCGTCGCCGGAGTACCCGTGGCGTCAGCAGATCGCGCTAAAGCGATTTCTCGGGTACGACACGGTGAGCGTGGCGCTGCTGCACCTGGTTACGGGCGCCGGCACCCCGGCGGAGGATACGATGCAGGGCGCCCAGGCGCGGACGTCGCGGTCCTGGCTGAACGAGCACCGGGGCCTGATCGCGTCGTGGGAGGATTTCGAACGGTATCCCTGGCCGGATCCCGACAAGCTTGCCCTGGACACGCGCGAGCTGGAGTTCTACGAGCGCAATCTGCCCGACGACATGGCCGTGGTCGTGTTCGGCGGACACTTCTGCGAATACCTGTGCTGGCTGGTCGGCTACGAACAACTCTGCTTTCTCCTGGCCGACGACCGTGCGCTGGTGCAGGCGATCGCCGACAAGGTGCTGGCGCTGGAGCGAGCGGCGTGCCGTGTCGCCATGCAGTTCAAGCGGGTCAAGATCTTCTGGGGCAGCGACGACATGGGTTTCCGGACGGGGTTGATGATCAGCCCCGGCGACATGCGCCACTTCGTGCTTGGCGGGCATCGCGCGCTGGCCGAGATCGTGCATGCGTCCGGCCGCCTCTATCTGCTGCATGCCTGTGGCAAGCGCGGCGATATCATCGAGGATCTGATCGAGGATGTGAAGATCGACGCCCTGCATTCGTGGGAGGACGCCATCGAGCCGGTCACGGACGCCAAGCGCGCGTACGGCAGCCGGCTGAGTCTGCTGGGCGGCATCGATGTGGATCTGCTGACGCGTGGCACGGAGGATGCCGTCCGGGCGCGCGTGCGCGAAGTCCTGCGCATCTGCCAGCCGGGCGGCGGCTTCTGCCTGGGGTCCGGCAACTCCGTGGCGAATTACATCCCGCTGGACAACTACCTGGCGATGCTCGACGAAGGCCGGCGCTGGGCGTAGAACGTCGCCGCTCTCGTTCACCGAAATACAGAAGCCTGGGGATAGTTGCCAGAAGCCGATGTTCGCCGTTGCCGAACTCCGGACGGCAAGGCCAAGCGTTCGCGCCGGCCGACTCGCGTGGCGATCTGGAGTAGGACGGTGCTCCCGCGCCGTCCCGACACTGCGCCTCTGCCGGGACGGCCCGGAGGACCGTCCTACGACGGGCGATTCACCGTTTCGTCGTTCCCGGCGGGCGAACCGCCACCGCTGAAAGGGACAAGCCTGCCCAGGATTGGCAGCAACTCCGCTTGTTTCAACGGCAACCGCCGGTCAGCCAAGCCTGAAGTTGCGTGAACCTCCCCACCCGGACTCCGTGCCTCGGCGCCTTCGTGGTGAACGGGCGGCCTCGCCCGTTCTTCATCCTGTTCGCCACCGTTTCAACCGCGGGATGCTCCGGGTGAGCCACCAGGCCACGAACCCCGGCATCCCCATTTCCTTCAGTTTCCCGATGCAGAAGCGCTGCATGTCGGCGGGGGTCATAAGACGAGGGCGTCTGCTACGGGGTTATGTTTTTTGATATTTTTCTCGACGGCCTTGCATGAGGTGTTGGCGTAGCAGTATGCGCAAAGATGATGGCAGGTGTCGTACATGCCGATGTCCTTGCTGACGATGCAGCCGCACGCCTTGCGCTGGCCCTTGTCTTTCAGGTACGGGTGGGAGGGATCGGCGAACACGTCCGCCTCGTAACCGAGGAAATCCATCAGTTTCCTGTCGTGGCTGAAGGACTCGTTCATCAGCCGGTCGTCGATGCACCGATTGTGTTCGATGCCGTAGGGCTCCAGATCAACACCTTCCGCGCAGGTGGCGATCTTCAGGCCCCATTCCCGGTTGAGGGCTTGCAGACGTTCCGCCACCGCGACCATGAGTTCCGGGGTGAACTCGCGGTAGTTGATGTGTTCGCGGGCCAGGTTGTTCTGAACCTTCCTGTAGACCTTGATGTCCGCGAAGCTGATGACGAGTTGCTCCGTATAGCCACGAATCATTGCCGCGACTTCAGCGATCCGGTCTGTCAGGCGTTCGACGGTCAAGGTGTCGGTAAGAATCAGCGGATCGAATCGCCAGATGACGCGCTTCCTGCCAAGTTTCTCAGAGAGCGCCTGGAACGTTTCGACCCTTTGGGAGAGCGGCGGCACGTTCGGTTCCAGCCCTTCCGCCGTGTAGTCGTTCAAGGTGAACTGGAAGTAGTAGTTGATCCCCCTGGCGTCGATTTCCGGGAGATACGGTATCAGGGGCTTCGGGTTCTTGCTCCAGAAGACGATCACGCGGGTCTCGGCGAACGAGACGAATATCGGGTTTTGGTTGAATGGGTTCACCCAGCGCACATATCCACGCCTTAATCGCTCCATGAACCAGTCCGCGTAGAAGGCGGGGATGTCGGTCGAACGGCTGGCCGAGATGATGATGGGCGTCTTGGCTTGGACGATCTGACCTGCATCGGTCTGAATATTCATTGTGTCCCAGGTCAAAGAAGGCATGCTTACCGGGGAATTTTGCCACATCGCGCCGGCCCGGCGCCAGACAAATCGGGACCTTCAGGACATCTAGCGGACACTCGACTTTGTCTTTGTCGCGAGCTTTGTCTTGAGCTTTGTCGACTCGTACACCCGACTCGCCATCGACCCTCGCAAGCGATTCGCGTGTACGAGTACGTGTACGAGTAGGGAATTACAGGCAAGCCTGCCGCGCGGCTGCTCCGCGAATGAGCGATGGAGTAGCTTTCTCGGGGAGATCGGAAGACGACTACGGCGACGACTACGGTGGACGATTGGTGCTTCGCCCTCTTCGTCATCCGTAGTCGTCGCCGTGGTCGTCCACCGAAATAGGCGGTCATATCGGCGGCAGTCTTGATCTCCGGCGAGGTGAACGCGCCGTCCCGATACCCGATGATTCTCCACCCCCGTGGCTCAAGTCATGTATTTCGCCCAATCTGGACAGCGCTGACGGATGAATGCATCCATGGCTGTTGTTGCCGGAGTCGCGCGGTTTCTCTTGCGCCACTCATCCAACAAACAGCCCGCGCACTCCGCAGGCATATCCACGCACCAATCCTTGAACTCGGACT
>CAZQKI010000311.1:0-4297 GCA_964592855.1 uncultured Lentisphaerales bacterium | reverse complement strand
ATGCGCTCCGCCTGCTCCGACTTGCGGGCGGCGTTCAGGTCGAGCCGCGCACAGAAGATGACTTCCACGGGGATGCTCTGCGTGATGTTCGTGTGGGCGGGCATGGCGGCCTGGCAGGTGATGCAGGCGGCGAGGGAGACAACGGCGGCGATGCGGTGTGCGCTGGTTCTCATTTTGTTCGGTTCCTTTGTATAAAGTGCTGGATGCGGGATCAGTGCTTTGATGTTTAGTTTCCAGCAGCGGGGGGCAATCCCCACCAGACCATTTCGGTTGCGGGCGTTGAACGGATCTTGGCGTTCGCATAGCGCGCCAGCAGAGGATTGATCCGGCAGCGCCCGGCCGTTTCGGGCGCCCGCACCCGGAAGGAGCAGCGCGCCTCTCCGCCCGGTTTGATTTCGTCGATTGCGGCATCCGGTGCCGACTGCAGCCAACCTGCGGGAGCCGTGAATGCCAGCCGGCCTGCGGCCAGCTTCCGGGGGGAGGGGTTGTAGACAACCGCCTCGACGTCGAAGGTCTGGCCGGGCCGGATCATTGCCAGGGCCGCCGGCCCACGCTCGACGCCCGTCAGCTCCAGGCTGACCAGCGGGGCGGAATCCTTGAGCGCCAGGATCGTGGCATGCGTGTCGAACGGGGGCATCTGCAGCCGCAACGTGGCGCCGTCCAGACGGGCCTCCACCGGCTGCAGTTTCCGGCTTCCCTGCGTCGCGACCAGGACGCGTACAAACGGCCCCGAACGCGGCGGCAGCTCGACGGCCAGGTCGAACGGCTTCACTTCGTCGTCGTTCATGCTGGTCAGTGCCACGAGCACGTCGCCGGAGGGCGTGATCAGCGGCGATTCGATGCGGAGCTTCGCGGCCACGCGCGGCGCGAGCCCCGTCACCCGCGATCCCGGCCGGGCGCCTGCATAGGCGAGGAAGGCGTCGAGAACGCGGGCGTAGGAGCCTCCGCTGTGCGCGGTGTCCCACTCATACCGGGTGGGTGCCGCTTCGTAGATTGTTCCGAGGAGAAACGCGGAGTAGAGGGCACGGCCCTTGCCAGGCTCGTTGACGACGAGTCCCGGATGCCCGCGGTGGGTCATGCCGACGACTTTGCCGGTGTCGCAGATGACCGTCTCCAGGTTGACCCCCGTCAGCATGAAGTCGCCAAGTGCCAGCGCCACGGGGTGCGTCGCTCCCGGCTGCTGGGCGATCTCGTCGATCTTCTCGTAGTGCTTCTCCCGCAGGGCGGCGGCGTCGGTCACCTCGCCGTAGCCCTGCCGCGATTCCAGAAGCGCCATCTGCGTGCCGCTTCCGGCCGTCTTCTTCGGCGCGGGTCGGACGCCGAAAAGCGACGCCAGGGCCGTCTGCGGCTGTCCGTATTCGTCGAAGGCGCCTGGGAAGCTGTCGGCGATGACCGTGCCGCCGCCGTCGACCCAGGATACGATCCGCTCCGCCGCGGCTTGCGGCACATGGTTGCAGCCGGCCATGACCAGCGCGGCCGTCTGGTCCAGTTCGCCTTCGGTGATCTGGCGGGGCGTGATCCAGCGGACGGGGTAGCCCAGCGAGCGGAACGTCTCGTACACGTGGATGGGGCTGTTCAGCCCGTGGCCGTACCAGCTCTCGTGCGGGGGCTCCAGGCTCAGATCGATGCGCGACCAGTAGATCGCCACCGGCTTGACGGCGTGCGTGGGCGTCGCGGACATCAGCAGGGGTTCGAGGTGATGGACCTCCTGGGCGGCATCGGAGTATGCCGCCAGCTTCTGCTTGGGCGATCCGTCGCGGCTTAGCAGGCCCCACTTGGGATAAGTGGCATGGCCGGGGCTGTCCTGGAACATGAAGAGGTGGATGCCGTGCACCCCCTTGCCGATCTGCATCCAGTAGGTGCGGGCCGCGATCCGTGGATCCACCACGTGGTTGCTGAACTCCTGGTTGATCAGCTTGCGCCCTTGCGCGATGCTGCTCAGGAAATCGATCGAACTCCCCATGTCGTCGTCGGCGCAATAGATGTCAAACGCCACGTAGCGCTCGTCCTTCAGCCCGACGCGGATCAGCTCCTCGAAGTCGTTCGGGCGGAAGACCATGAAGTAGGGCGCCCCGATGTCGAGGTTGGAGTTGGCGCCCAGGCACGGGCGGCGCTTGGGATCCAGCGCCTGGATGACCGGGATGCGCCGGCCCACGGACTCGGCGTAGGCGTGTCCGCTGAACTCCCGGAATTCGAGCCAGCAGGCGCGGCCATCCCCGACCGTCGCCGGGGGGACGATCTCGTCGAACGTGCCGTAGGCCGTGCCCCACCGGGTGTTGAGCGTGGCGATCGTGCCGTGCTTGTCGGCCAGCCAGCGGCGGAACGCGGCCTGCGCCCAGGGTGAGTAATCGATCCAGCCGCCCTCTTCCGCGGAGATCCGCCAGAAACCGACAACGCCGCTGTCGTCCGCCAGCACCTCCTGCACCCGTTTCTTGAGCCCCGCTTCCGCGGCTGCGTTCCAGGGCGGGTAGTGGAGGCTGAACATGCTGCCGACCTCGCCCTTGGCGTTGACGAACCGTCCCGTCGGGGCGGGATTTCCCTTGAGGAAGGCGGGATCGTTGAAGGTTTCAACCGGCGTCATCGCGGGAATGCCCCAGGCCCAGGCTCCGGCGGTGTGATCGCGGTTGAAGCCCATGCGGAGCATGCGGGCGCCGTCGATGAAAATCGATCCGCAGTTGATCAGGCCGGCCCAGAACCGCCGGTCGGGATCATCGATCCCGGCGAAGGTCTCCGGCCGGGTCGGCAAGCCGGCCGACCGGATGTATCCCTCCGGGGCAGGTGTCTGGGCCGCCGGCGGGGTAGGGGGCGTGGTTGCGAGGCCCGGGAGCGCCGCCAAATCGATACGGCGGGGGTCCAGGGTGCGATCAGTGGTGAGGAGTGCGCAATCCACCTGCCGCTCGTTCTTGCGGGCGCGGGGATTGAGTCCGCCGAAACTGAGCCGGGCTTCCATCGGCCGGTCGAAGGCGACGTCGAACGATTCCCAGACAAAGTTGGTCGTGCCGCCGTTGAGTGCGGCGGGTTCCAGATAAGGCGTTTCCGTCGGGATGAATTGGACCCAGTCCAGGAAAAACGATCCCTGTTCCTCGCCCGCCTCGTCACGGACAAGGGCGTAGGCGCCGAGGCTGAGGGGTGCTTTCTTGAAATAGCGCACCCAGATCCGGTAGGTGCCGGACTGCGGGACCTGCAGCACAAGGCCCGGGCATTCCGGGACGAAGTAACGCGCGGAGAAATAGAGCACCTTCCCGCCGCTGGCGCCTTCCATCTCGCGGGCCGTCCAGCATTCCGCCGAGGCTGCAGGTGGTGGCGCCCCCTTGATTCGCGCGACAAAGGGCGGGGCGCCCGCTTCCGCCTCCGCGAACACGGTCACTGCGGGCGCCGCGACTGCAGCAACGACAGGGGCCGCAAGCGCCGCCGCGCTCCACGCGGACGCGGCCAGAATGGCGGACATTTTCAATCGCATCGATAGCTCCATGGTCGCTCCCATTTTCGCGTGCCGGATCCGCTTGCGTACAATCGGGACATGATAGGGCCTGACGGCCGTGAAGACAATGGCTTTCAGTGAAGCACCGTAAGCTTTTGTCGTGGAGCCAACGATTGGTTTCACTGGCGCGGTTTACCGCGTAACGTGCAACCCGTTCTGTCCCTCATTCTTATGATCATGTTTTGTGCAAGGAGCAGTATCCCCATGTCCCTCGGCGACCCACACCACGACGCCGTCCCTCTGCCGGAACATTCGAATGGACTCGGATGCATAGTAATTCCCGAGTGCACTTTAGACAGAACGCCGCCCTTGAGCCGCGGCGCGTTAGCGCCATCGCGCTCGGAGGGTTTGTTCGCCGATTAATCATTCCTCGTCGTGCGCCAATTGATCATTCCTCGTCGTGATCAGCTGTGAAAGGATTCGCTTGGCGAGAATCTCGTTGATTTCCCGGTGTCGAGGCACAGGCTCGGAGTGTCCGGTGATCGGGTTGTGGTAAATATCGTGCCGGCTACCATGCCGGAGCAAAATGCAACCCACCTCTTCCAGCCGACGGACGAGGTCGAGCCGCTTCATGCGTACTCCAGATCTCCGACCTTGCGAATGCCCGGAATTTCCTCGGCCCCGAAGAGTTCAAGAAGGTCGCGCAAATGAACCTTCAAGTCCTCGAGGGTTTCGCCTTGGGTCCAGTGATCCGGATAGTCGTTCAGATATCCAAGGTAACGACCGTCTGACTCTTTCCAATAAGTAAACGCCGTTTTCATGGCTTCAATATCTCATGTTCACCACCATCTGGCAAGCGATCTCGTGTCTGGCGAC
>CAZQKI010000310.1:0-4366 GCA_964592855.1 uncultured Lentisphaerales bacterium | reverse complement strand
CCGGATTGATGGGGCCGGTGCGGGTGATGGAGGAATAATACCCGTTCCAGTTGAAAACGGCACACTAGCGGAGGTCGTCAACAAGTTCCTGGACTGCGGCGATCTGGAACGCGGGTTTGCCCGCGTCCGTTGCGACCACTGCAAGCATGAGTGCCTGCTCGAATACCTGCGCACCACGACCGCCTGCCCGACGGCCAGCCCGGCATCGATTGGCTAAGCCATGCCGATATGAACACCACTCACGAATACGCTGCCATCGACATGAAAATGAAACAGCGGGCACTTGGGCACTTGATGCCTGTCAGGCACCGACCACGCAAGGGAGCAGTAAGGGCCGTCCTCGGTGGCTCCAGCCAGGCATCCTGCAATGGCTGGATAACCTATCCCAAACGGCTCATTGACGACCGGGCTGGCGGAGGGATGTCGGTTCAAGGGGTCACACGGGAATGGGACGACGGCCTTGCCCGCTGACCGGCCTCAGGGCGAGTGGCCGAACGATCTAGGCGCCGGCTACCGGGGCGGCGAATGGCCCGGAGACTTCTTCCATGCGGTCATGCAAGTTGCCGCGCGCGTCCACGCCGCCAACAACTGGAGTCGAGGGCCGCACGGACTCGGCGGCGCGAGAGCCGTGCGGACGGCGCCCTGAGGCCTCGGCCCCGAGGATGATCGAGGCGATCACCGTCCGGAATCGCCGCCTTCGACCACAACTCTCAACCCGACGTACCCCGCGCTCATGCCGCGCTGCATAATGCGCAGGTCGGGATGGCCCCAGGCGCGGCGGGCCGATCGCGTGAATTCCACGTTGCGTATCATCAGATGGTAAGCCGACCCTCCGCGCATGACGCGAAAGAGGCCCGTCTCGGGGCCGGATGGATCGTCCATCGGACTCAGCGCATAGTAGTCCTCGCCGAACCGGTCCATGCACCACTCGCTCGCGTTCCCGTGCATGTCGTACAGGCCCCAGGCATTCGGATGCTTTCCTCCCACGTCTCTGGGTCCGTCGCGGGCTTCCGTACCGTACCACGCGGACTCCTTCATTACTTCCTCCACCCGCTCCGCGTCGCCGAATGACCAGGGCGTCGTCGTGCCCGCGCGACAGGCGTATTCCCACTCCGCTTCCGTAGGCAGCCGCACACGCCGGCCGGTCTGTTGCGAGGCCCGTCCGCAGAAGTTGGTCGCCTCGCGCCACGAAACGCCCGAAGCGGGCCGGTTCGGGGCGTCGCCGGCGGTGTCGGTTCCCATGACGGCGTCGTATTGGGCGCGGGTCACCTCGCAGATTCCTAGGTAGAATGGCCTGGTGATCCGCACGCGGTGCAGGGGGCTTTCGTTGGGGTGGTGCCCCCAACTGTTGGTCTCGCTGCCCATCAGGAACTCACCCGGCCGAATGAGCGTCAGCTTCAGTTCCACACCGTCCTGTTCCGAGCCCGTCGCCGGGCCGAGGTTGATCGCCAGGTTCTCGGCCAGACCTTCGGCCGTCCGCAAAGGCGCGCGCCCCCCCTCGCGGACAAAATCGGCGGGCAGCCGCCGGTGCGCCGCCGCCGCCTCTTCCAGGAAGGCGTCGAAGGTCCAGGTCCAGTAAAGGAAGGCCCTGCGGGCGTCCGCGTTGCCGCCGGCCTGCCCCGTCGCCGTGTCTTCGCCAAGGCGGGCCGTCTCGATCTGATCCAGCGCCCGGTCGCGCAGTTCCTTCATGCGCGCGACTACGTCGGCCGGCCAGATCTCCCGAAACAGGTCACGGGGAAGTCGGTGCTCCTGCGCGAAGGATCCAAGTCCTTGCGTTCCGGGAAGCCGGTCGCGGTGCAGGTCTTCCTTTTGCAGCGGCTTGGAAAGGGGGGTCCGCTCCCACCGGTCGCATTCGAGCCGCAGCAGTTCGCGGGCCGGTTGCGCGCCGGCACCGAAAAGGCGCCGGCACATCTCGTCCAGCGTCGCGTCCACGTCCAGTTCGGGGTTCCACAGCACGCGCTGCCACACGTAGAACGTGGGCGCCCCGGTCAACAGGATCGGGGCGATGGAAAGGTTCAAGTCCGAGCCCGTGATAAACTCCCTGTTCCGCCGGTAGAAATCCTGAACGAGGTGCGGATACTGGACCGGCCCGTAGGTCCAGTCGCTCGGACTGAAGGCCCAAGCCCAAATCAGGACATGGCCCCACGAACGAATCGTGGCGTCGAACCCGCGACCGACCGTTGGATGCATCGCCTGCCCCATCGCGAACCCTTCCGGCCATACGGACGCCACCCGCAGGTTCGCGGGAAACTTCACGCCGGCGGGCGGCTTCCTCTCGCCGGCGCTAAAAACCACCTTCTTATCTGGCCAGCGCTGCTTCACCGCCTCGCACAGCCGCTGCAGGAACAGCCCGAACACCAGCTCGTGCACCCGCTCTTCGAGGACCTCGTACGCGCGTTGTTCGCCATACTCCTTCGCCAGCGAAGCGCACAACCGGCGATCCTTCCGCAGCCGGTCCGCAGTCTTTCGGCAACGCTGGCAGTGGCAGACCAGTCCGGGCGTACGAGGAAAGTAGACGGTGCAGCTCGTGTCGGTCATGATCTCGTACGGGGGCCAGCCGCGCACGTTCCGATCCCAGTGCCGGCTCAGCCGCGAGAGCAGCGCGTCGAGCGTTTCCGGGGCGCTGAAGCAAATCCAGCGAGCGTGGCGCGTGCCGTCCTTGTTCATGGCGCGCGCCGCTTCTCCGGCCTTCTGAACGTCCTCGGCATGGGCAGCGTTGCCCAGCCACCACGCGGGGTCCGCGCTCCCCTGGATGATCCCCGGGGTGAAATCGAGGCTCTCGCCGAGGCGTTGCAGCGCGTGCATGCCTTGCATGTACCGCCAGTACCAGTCCTCGTCGCCCTCCATGACGCCGGGCGCTGGGGGAAGCGAAAGGCGATCACCATAATTATGCGCGTCCACGTTCAGCGGGGGCATGTACAGCGCCCATGACCAGTCGGGGAATTCCATGACCTCGTTGGAGTTCAAGCGGTTGAGGAAGACCGGCCGGTCGGTGTAGTAAACCGGCGGCACGACGAGCGAAGCCGCGCGCGGGATGGAACGGCCTGCGGCCCTGGCCGGCCAATACCAGCGGACGCCGGCAAACCGCTCCAGAAAATCCGCCACCGCCCACGCCGTGCCGTCCGGATTGCCCGTGCCTCCCACGAGGTACACGCGGTTTGGCGCGGTCTTGACCGCGAATTCCTCGGGCCGCAGTTTCGCGGAGGCGAGGCCGGACGCGCGCGCTTCCTCGCAGTCGCCGATCACGATTGCCGGCCGGTCCGCCGGCGGCGGCTGCTCCACCCGTTCCAGTGTGGCTCCCGTGCCTAGCCTCACTACCTCGACCAGTTCGTCCACCAGCCTCATGAGCTTCCAGCCGGGCTTGGACTCGGCAATGTAGACCGCCGCCAGCGGTTGGCCGTCGCGCACGATCTCCACCGGCGCGTGTGCGGTCGCCTTCAGCCACGTTACGGGCGTCAGGTCACGGGGTTTGAGATCGGCGGCTGGCGGTTCCGCCCCGAACGCCGATGCGGCCGCCAGAATCGCCGCCGACAACACCATCCACTTCGTGTTCTCCATCCGCACCCCCGACGACGCTTCCGCAGTCGCACCTCGCAACAGACAGTAGAGGCTCTTGCAAAATCCCTCGGACGCTGCGCCTGATGGCTTGCGTCCCGGGTCGGTTTGTAAGTTGAAGAGCCGCGTCGCCCAGCGTGGAAGGCCTGACTTTCCAACCGACGCCCCATCGTCTTCTGCGCGGCACCATACCGCGCCCAAAACGAATAAAAGCAGTATCGCACATTCCGAAGACGCTGGCGATGTCGGAACCGATTATTTCGCTTGATCGGCCACACCCCCAATAACGACCCATTACCGAAAATTCTGGGCAACCGTCCCACAAATAGCTACACTGGCGAAATGACAGACAAACAGGCGATTCCGACGGTTACGGTCAACGGGCAGGTCATCCCGCCGCAGGCGATTGAATACGAGTTCGGCCGGCTGGTCCGGTTTTATGCGCAGCACATGCCCGAGGAGCAGGTTCGGGCGCAGGCGCCGTTGCTCCGGCAGCGGGCGGTCGACCAGGCGATTGGCGCCAAACTTCTCTTTGATCAAGCGGCGAAGCTCGACCTGGTGGTGACCGACGCCGATGCCGACGAGAAATTTCAGGAGGTCTCCGAGCAGGTGGGCGGAGCGGAGAAGCTGGCGGAGGCGCTTGCCAAGCAGGGGCTTTCGGAGGCCGACTTCCGCGCGCAGCTCACGCGTGGACAGCGCGTGGAGAAATTGATCGCGAAAGTCACGGAGGGCGTTCCCGATCCGCGAGAGGCCGATATCAGCGCCCATTTCAGCGCGCACAAAGACGAGTACAAGCGTGAGGTGCGTGTGC
>CAZQKI010000309.1:0-4368 GCA_964592855.1 uncultured Lentisphaerales bacterium | reverse complement strand
GTATCCCACAACGAGCGGACGCAGAGCGCTTCGCGGAATTCGTCGATCTTCATGTTGCGGGTCGGGGTGGCGCGGATGCGGACGGGCAGGCCGGGGGAGAGGTGCACGAAGTTGTCGTCGAACTTGGCATTGCACCCCTTGACTTCGAGCCAGCTCCAGAAGGCCGGCCGCTCGGCGGTCAGCGTGACGGCGTAGCAGTGGTCGTCCCAGGGTCGGATTTCCACCTGGATGTCGGGCTTGACGATCTGCATCTCCTTCGGCTTGGCGAAGATGCGGCAGTTGGAGGAGAGGATGTAGCCGTCGTCGGCGATGATGCTCAGCCAGACGACCAGCTTCTGGGGGGTGAGCTTTTCCAGAAGATCGCCCATCTTGAGGACGCCCAGCCGGCGGACCGTTCCCGGATCAATGGCCAGGGGGCATCCCGTTTCACGCACGATCCGCCCCTGCGTGTCGCCGATCCGCCACTGGATGGTTCCCTTGAAGGTCTGCCGCAGATCGTTGTGGACGAAGACCTCCACGACGCCCGTGGCGGGGTCCTCGACGGCGGAGACCAGAATGGGGGCGAAGAATTTCCGCGCAAAATAGTGCGACGCCTTCCAGTTGCCCTCGTGATCGAGCGAGGACCAGCTGACCGCCGGCCAGCAGTCGTTGAGCTGCCAGTAGAGGGCGCCCATGCAGTGCGGCCGTTTGCGGCGCCAATGCTCGACGGCCATCTTCATGGCATAGCCCTGCTGAATCTGGCTCAGCCAAAGCGTGCTTTCAAAATCCTTGGGGGCGGGGAAGTCCGATTCCAGATACTCCCGGATGATCGCATGGCCCCCGACGCAACGCTTGTGGTGATTGAGGATCGGCGAATCGATGTGGCGCTCTGCCGCCGGGGTGAAGGACGAGACGATGCGGGGCTCGGGGAAACTCTGGAACCCGAACTCGCTGCAGAAACGATGCCCGCTTGTGCGGTAGTGCTGGATGGGCTGGCGTTCGTGCCAGACCGACCAGAGGTGGGCGTCGCCGGAGCCGGGATCGTTGGGGTCCGTCCGCTTGCCTGGGAGGGAGGAGTGGGGGCTTCCGGGCCAGTAGTCGCGGTCGGGATCCAGCGCGGTGACGAGCGAGGGGAGCAGGTCGTCGAAGAGCCGGCCGTAGTCGCTCCACGACATTTGCCGGTCCGACCAGGTCTCGCCGACCATCCCCTTTTCGATCCCGTTGTTGCCGCACCAGAGCGCGAGACAGGCATGGTGACGGAGCCGGGTGATGTTCTGTTCGGCCTCGACGCGGACCGTCGCCATCCAGTCGGCGTCGAAGGTGGGGTAGGTCGAACAGGCGAACATGAAATCCTGCCAGACGCAGATTCCGTATTCATCGCACAGATCGTAGAACCAATCCTGCTCGTAGATGCTGCCGCCCCAGACGCGCAGCATGTTCATGTTGGCGACGCTCACGGCCTTGGCCAGGCGCGCATATTCGACGCGCGAGGGGCGCGTGATGAGGGCATCGGGCGGGATCCAGCTGGCGCCTTTGGCGAAGAAGGGGACGCCGTTGACGACAAACTGGAAGCTTTCGCCGCCGTCGTCGGCCTTGCGTTCCAGCCGCAGCGTCCGCAAGCCGATGCGACGGGTGCAGGTATCGATGGGCTTGCGGGAGGCGCCCGCCAGTTCCGCCGTCAATTCGTAGAGGGGCTGCTCGCCCAGTCCATTGGGCCACCACCGCTGGGCGTTGCGAACCTTCAGATGGAAGTGCGCCCGCCCGTCCTCCGGCAGCAGGGTCCGCGCCTCGGTGACAAACGAGCCCTTGTAGTTGAGACGGACGGTGAGGGTCAGCGGCGGTGCGCAGCATCGGTTTTCGACGGCCGCGTCGACATCCAGCGCGATGCTGCCGTCCTCGCCGTGGATCTGCCGCACCTCGAATGCCTGGATACGAGCATCGTCGCAGACTTCGATGCCGATGTTCCGCCAGATGCCGCAGGTGGTCAGGACGGGGCTCCAATCCCAGCCGAAATTGCAGGCCATCTTGCGGAGCCACGCGCGCCCCGCCGGTTCGGCGGCGGCATGCCGGCCGGGCAGGGGGCGTTCGGCCTGGCGTTTCTCGATGTAGTCGAGCGGGGAGTCGAAGCGGATCGTGAGCGTGTTCGCCTCTTCGCGCAGCTGGTCGCGGATGTCGAAGCGCCAGGTGCGGTGCATGTTGTCGGCACGCCCGACCACCGTGCCGTTGATGGAGATCGTCGCCAGCGTGTCCAAGCCGTCGCAGCGCAGCATCACGCTGGCTTCGGGCGCGAACTTCGGCGTGGTGAATTCCCGTTCGTAGATCCAGTTTTCGCGGCCGATCCACTGCACGTCCGCCTCGCGGTTGTGGAAAAAGGGATCGGCGATCATCCCCGCTGCCAGGAGGTCGGCGTGGATGCATCCCGGCACGACGGCGGGCCCCCATTTCTTTTTCGAGGCGGCCCGGACGCGCCAGGTTCCGTTTAGATCGATCGACTTCATTTCATGTCATACTTGCGTATCAGCCGCTGCAGATAAGCGCGTTCGATCCCGGCCTCGCGGGCCGACTTGGAGATGTTGCTCTGGTTGCGTTGCAGCAGATCGGCCAGGTACTTGCGCTCGAAGTCCTCGATGAGGTCGTTCTTGGCGTCCTTGAAGGGGCGATCCGCCTGGATTTCGGATTCGTCGGCGAGATTGGGCAGAAACCGGCCCAGACCGAGGAAGGCGCTGAGATCGACCGGTCGGCTGGAGGCGTAGAAGGCGACTTCGATGAGATTCCGCAGCTCGCGGACGTTGCCGGGCCAGTCGTGGCGCTTGAGCATGTCCATCGTCTCGTCGAACTTCGCGACCTGGCTCATGGCGTCCGGGCCGTGCAGGTCGACCAGGAAGCGCTTGGCCAGCAGGGGGAGGTCCTCCTTCCGGCGGCGCAGCGGGGGGAGCTCGATCTGCACCACGGAAAGCCGGTAGTAGAGATCCTCGCGAAAGCGTCCGGCGTTGACCTCCTGGTCCAGTTTCCGGTTGGTGGCGCAGATGATGCGGACGTTTATCTTGCGGACGCGGTTGTCGCCGACGCGGCGGATCTCGCGGTTCTCGAGGACGCGCAGGAGCTTGGGCTGGAGCTCGGGATTCAGGTCGCCGATTTCATCGAGGAAGACGGTGCCGCCATCGGCGTGCTCAAAGGCCCCCTGGCGGTCACCGTTCGCGCCGGTGAAGGCCCCCTTGATGTGGCCGAAGAGTTCGCTCTCGATCAGGTCCTTGGAGATGGCGGCGCAGTCGATGACGATGTAGGGCTTGCCGGCCCGGCCGCTGTGCCGGTGGATCTCCGCCGCGAGAATCTCCTTGCCCGTCCCCGTCTCGCCGGTGATCATCACGGTCGCATCGGTCGGGGCGTAGGTCTCGGCCAGGTGGAAGATCCGGCGCATGGCGACGCTGCGCCCCAGCATGCCGCCGAAGCTCTCGTTGCGGCTGAGCGGGATGTCCCGCGACTCCTGGAGGGGGCAGAAGATGATGTGCGTCTTGCCGATCTGGAATTCGGCGCCGGGATTGAGAAAGGCCGCGGCCACCCGGACGCCTTGAACCAGGGTGCCGTTGGTGCTGCCGAGGTCGCGGATCTGATAGCCGTTCTCGTCGACGGCGATTTCGCAGTGGCGCTTGGAGATGGTGGAATCGGCCAGCGTGAGGTCGTTCTGCTTCCCGGAGCCGATCGAGAAGGCCTCCTTGTTGATGACGAACTCCTGCCCCTGCAACGGCCCGCTGATGATGAGTAGCTTCGTCTTCCTGACGCGGATGATGTTGCCGTCGCCCTCCTTGAGGACGAGCGTCTGTGCCTGCGCGCTATGATTGGCCGAGGTGTTTTTCATGAAAGAAGTATCGCGACGGATTCCGAACTTGTATTCAGTGTAACGCATGCGTAATGGGGTATGCAAGCGCGTTGTTTGTCAACGTCGGCGACGGGTGCAAGTCTCCTGCTCAGACCCTGAACTCTGGCTTGAAAGCCAACCCCGGCGCACCCGCCGCACCATGCCGGAGTCCCGCCTTCAGGCGGAAGTGAGTTAGGGGCTTCAGCCCCGGGGTCAGGGCATCTTGCGCCGTTCTCCCCGGCACCTACTCGTACACGTGCTCGTACCCCCGACAAAGCTCGCGACAAAGCTCGCGACAAAGATTATGAGAAGCACCAGGCGGCAAGGGAACCACTGGACCCCGCCGTCGCCGGCGGGATCGTTCTCCATCCATGCGCCAAAGCCCGCGGAGGACCGCGGTCTCCAGGTGCATGGCGGGCGAACGGGAAGACGCTACGTGGAGACCGCCGTCGCCGGCGGGATCGTTCTCCATCCATGCGCCAAAGCCCGCGGAGGACCGCGGTCCCCAGTCTCCAGCCGCCAGCTTTCACCAA
>CAZQKI010000308.1:0-4369 GCA_964592855.1 uncultured Lentisphaerales bacterium | reverse complement strand
GTCCGCTCCGGCATCCGGGCGGTGGTCGTCACGCTGGCCTGGTACGCGTGGCTGAAGTGGCGGAAGCGGGAGCCGATTCGTGAGGCCGACCAGCAGCCATACTCGAGAGGAAAATAGGGGATTGTCTCCTTCCCTTCCGGCTGTCGGTAACGTAGCCGCCAGGAAGACATTTTCGGGGTTAAAATGTGTGGGCGTTTGTGTGGGGATTTGGTGTCAAAAAATCACCCTTTTTCATGATGTATCGCAAAAGGTTGAAAACACGGATTAGGCTGATTTTATTGTTTGAAATGCAATAAACCCAAAAATCACGGACACCACAAAAAAATATTTTTGTGCTTGGGGTGCAAAAGGTCAGGAGTTCGAATCTCCTCGCCCCGACCATTTTAAGTGCTTTATTTGCAGCCATCTACGGCAACCTTGCCGATTTCTTCATTTCCTGTCTCGGAGTTGGTGGCCACTTTAGTGGCCACTTTTTGCCCGGTTTCCGCCTGCTCGGCGCTGGCAGCAACTAGGGCCAGGATGCTTGCCGCGTTGCGTTCGATGACCTGACGGTGGTGCTCCTGCGTGGATGATATGTACCGTGCCGTGGTCCGTGTCGTAGTGTGGCCCATCAGCTGTGACAGAGACACGATGTTTGTTCCGCTGTCGGCTTGGCGGGACGCAAAGGTGTGCCGCAAGGCATAGGGCGTGCGCTGCGTGATACCTGCCCGATGGCACCATCTCTCCATGCTACGGCGGAAGACGTCGGCCGAATACGGGGTGCCGTCCTCTGTGAGAAACACGTGCTCAGCCTTGGGGTGTTGCTCCACCTGCCGCCTGATAATGGCGACGGCTTCCGCGGGCAGCGGCACGGTCCTCGGCACGGGATCGGCAGGCGCCGCAGGAGCTTCATCATCTCTTCGTCGCTAAATCGACGCGTGGCCGGCGGGCTGTGGTGCATCGTCGGGAAACGGCGCACGGGGTTGTCGCAGACCTCGTTCTCTTCGGCCCAGCGAAACATCGTTCGGACATCCCGCAGGTGGTGGTTGCCCCCGTTCGGGCCCCGGCCAACCGACAAGACGTGACGATTGACGGCAACGGCGCGGGACGGGAGTTGGACATCCGTAGCACCCGCGCGGCCCTCAACTTGCTTTTCCGCTCCGTCATCCGGCTGTCCCCTCTCCGAACTTTCGCACGGCCGAGTGAACCTCTTCGGCGTGGGCGTAGTCCCGGAATTCGGTCATGATGTAAACCCCTTTACCGCCAATGGCATCGAGCAGCGGAACGATCTCGGCAGGCCTGACGCTAACGACTTGCACGGACTTACCTGCTTCCAGAATGCGCCGATACAATGGATACCAGCGAGGCGAGCCACCCTGTTCAATGCCCGCTTGGGGTGTCCATTCGATGGCGTCGAGCGCTTCGATTTCCAGCAGCAGGTCGAGCTTGTCGAGGCACTGCGTGCCGTCGAGATGGAACATCGAATGGTCCAACCAGGCGCACTGCTCGGCGAGCGGCGGGACGACGAATTCGGCGAACATGTCCGGCGAGATCATTGCCGCGGCATCGCACTGGACCTTGGCCGTCTTCCCCGGCCCCCACAGAGCGAAGGCGCCGAAGCAGGAACTGCCGTCCGGCAGCGAGATAATGTCGTAGATGCGCTGGTAGGCGTCAAAGAATACCTGGTTAATCTCCGCCAGTTTCCGGCGCACCCATTCGGGGCGTTCGACCATGTCCACCATCACGGTTTGGGAATCCCGCAAGGCGGCCAGAATGTCGAGGTTCTCGGCCAGGTCCGGGCAACTGGCGAAATAGCGGCCGTCCGCGTTGGCAACCTGGGCGCGCAAGGTGGCTTCGGTCACTCTCCACCAGCGGTTTTCGGAGTCGAACCGCAGCGGAGGCAGATTCTCGGGCTCGGCGACTTGGTGCATGGACGGATGAAACCACACGGTTTCCGGCGTGAACTCGGGTTCGCTGCCGACATACAGGCAGAGTGATCCCGGGCCCATGTCAGCCGACGCCAAGGGCAAACAGTCCGCCGGATAGTCGTGGCGGGAGAGGGCGTATTCGTTGAGCCGCACGCGTAAGGCGACATCGGTATAGGCTTCAACCAGCGGTGGCAGCCCGGGAGAGGGGAGGTTTGCATGCGGGACAGCGGCCTGCGGCGCACCCCACATACCAAGCACCAGGCCACGATGCTGCCACCAGTCGATGAAATGCCGGCGGGTCTCGTCCCAATTCAACTTCCAGCACGGCGGGCCGTCCCTCTTCATGCCAAGCCTCCGGGTTGGCGGACGGGTTCGTCATTGACCCACAGTTGCCTGCTGGCGAAATCCACCCGAATCCGGGTTCCGTCCGAGAAAACGGTCTCTTGAACGCCGGGTGCCGGTGAATGCCAGGATTCGAGCGTTTCGGTCTGCAGATAGCCGAACCGCTGGATGCAGAGATCATACTTGGCCTTGATCGCGCCGATGTGGGCCTCGTCCAGTGCCGGCTGGAACCGGCCGGTGTGGGACCATTCATGACGAGGGTGGTCGCCGAACAGCACGCATTCCATGGCCGAGTTCCAGTCCACACCATGGTTTTCGCGAACCACCAGACCGTGCAAAGCGATCTGCCAAACGGGCACGATGTCCTCGATCAGGGCGGTGATCGGCCAGTCGGGATCGAGGCGCTTGAGCATGAAGGCGTTGCCGCACTGGTTCAGGCAGTCCGCGGCCAGACAGGCGTACAGGAAACCGCACTCGGTGCGGACCGCGCCGTAGAGGTTGCGTGCCGTGTCCAGAATGTGTTGCGTGCCGCGTACGTAGTCGCTGCGGCGGCCGACCGGGCCGGGGGCGTAGCTGCACTCGAGCGGATTGCCCATCCCGTCGATGTAGGCCGGGCCGTCAAGTCCCAGCGCCTTGACCTGTCGCAGTTGTTCATCGAGCCGCTTCGGGCCGAGCATCCACGGGCAGGTGACATAGGTTTCGCCGCCGCCCCAGAACCCGCGCAAATCCCGATTCCCCCACTGGTCGTGCATGACGATCGACGGATCGAAGTCTGGCGAGCTGTTGTACTGGCTCAGGTAATTGTCGTGCACGTTCATGGTGCAGCCGATCGACCGGCCGTAACGGAGCAGCTCGCGGAAACCGGCCGCCCCGCCGAGTCGCGGCTCGACGGGAAAGCGGGTCGGCCACATGCCGTCGTGTCCGCGCGGATTCCAGCCGATGCTTTCGACATGCATGCGGTCGACACCAGCCTCGTGCAGGCGCCGCAGCCCCTCGCGGGCTTGATCGAAGGTGGTGGCGGCCACGAACGGTTCGTGGATGTTGATGGCGTCTTTCTGATCCATGGCCGCCGCCATGCCGATCGGCTGCATGCCGTGGAAGATGCGGATCAGATGCGACTCCAGCAACTGCCGAACTTGGGGAGACTCTGTCGCACGCTCCTTCAGCGTCGGTTTGCCCAGATCGTCAAGGATGTGCCGACGGAGGCGATGCCCGGCGAAGTTGACCAAGTCCTTGTCTTGAGGAGTGAACGGAACCAGCCGCAACTCGCGGTCGTCGCGGCACACGGGATCGGGCCACGCCTGGCGCAGTCGAAATCCCATGCCGACCTCGCCCCGCCCGCGCCCATCGGTCTTCACGCAACATTCCGTCTCGGCCGCGCCCGCTGTGGCCAGCCAGAGCAGGCCGGCCCGCGCATCCGCCACACCGCAGAGGGGCAGGGTGGGGAGCAGTTCCCAACGCCCCTGTTCGCCGTAGATCATGAAACTGTCTGTTGCGGGCGGCTTGTTGGCAGGATGAAAGATCACCCCGCTCTGCAAAGGCAAAAGCACCGTGCCACCGGTTCCGACCGACGCCAGGCCCGGCAGGATGCGCACTGACAATAGGCGGCAGATCGCGGGTCTGAGCTCATAGCATTCAACCATCGGCAGACAGATGGCGAGTTCGTCTCCGTGTGGCCGCAGGCGGAGGCCAATGCTGATTTCCTCGTAGGGGAGGCTAAGCCGGAGATACGCGCCATCGCCGTCCGTCCGGCATTCATCGACCGTCCAGGCCAGGCGGCGGGAGCGGCGCTCCATCTTGTCGTAAACCAGCGCCTCAGCCAGCGATGCCACCGGCCAAGTCACCCCCGTGGCTTTGTCGAGGAGGGTGGCCTCTATATTGTTATCCGAAGGCTCAAGCGTGAGCTTGAAGCGCGCCGATTCAATGACGTTTGTTGCTTTCATGATCTTTGGGTGCGATAGCCCGGAGTTTGCTTCGGCATTATGTCGTATGGTGCTGTCAGTTTCATAATCCTTCCAAGTGCCTCGGAGGTGTTCCGGGGTTCTTCATGCCTTCCTCTTGTATTCAAGGAGCGCGAGATCGGGTTGGTGGGTGAGCTTGACTGGCAGGGCATTCATCGC
>CAZQKI010000307.1:0-4386 GCA_964592855.1 uncultured Lentisphaerales bacterium | reverse complement strand
CCAAGCGTTTTCAAAGGATAAGGGTTTGTACCGTGATCGTTGAGCGAGACCACATCGGCATCTTCGGCAAGATGAATGCGGGGAAGAGCTGCATCATGAACCTGCTCACCCAGCAGGCCACGTCGATCGTCGATGCGACGCCGGGAACGACGGCCGACACGAAGATCGCCCTGCAGGAGATCCATGGCCTGGGGCCGGTCAAGCTCTTCGACACCGCGGGGATCGACGAGGCCACCGAGCTGGGCGGGAAGAAGCGGGCCAAGGTTCTCGCCGATCTCAAGGAGTGCGACCTCGTCCTGCTGGTCATCAACCCCGCCACGGCGCCTTTCGCCGCGGAGCAGACGCTGATCGAGGAGGCCCGCGAACACGACAAGCAACTCCTCGTGATCTACAACCTCTTCGCGCCAGACGACGCCGCGCGCATCGAGCAGGTCGAGCAGGCCCTCCCGCTCCTGAAGTTCCACCGGAAGACCGCACTCGCCGCCATCGATCCCGGCTGCCGGCAGGCTCTCCTCGGCTTCCTCCTGAAGCACTTCACGTCGAAGAACGCGCCGATGGACCTGCTCCCCTTCGTCGCGCGCGACGCCTTCTACGTGCTGAACATCCCCATGGACGAACAGACGCCGCCCGGCCGGTACCTCCGGCCGCAGGCCATGGCGGAAGAGTACATCACGCGCCACTGGGCCTGGCCGGTCTCGTACCGGATGGATCTGGCCAAAGCCCGCCGCGGCGATGTGGACGAACGCAAGCGCTTCGAGGCCTTCATCGACGGGTTCGGCCAACGGCCCCGCGCGATCATCACCGACTCGCAGGCCATGGATCTGATGCACCGCTGGACGCCGGACGACATTCCCCTGACGACCTTTTCGATCATGATGATCAACTACGTCAGCCGGGGACGGCTGCAGGCGTTTGTCCGGGGCCTCGATGCGGCTGATCACCTGCAGCCCGGGGACAGCATCCTCATCGCCGAAGCCTGCAACCACTCGCGCATCGCGGAGGACATCGGCACGGTCCAGATCCCCGCCATCATCAAGCGCAACTGGCCCGGCGTGACCGTCGAACACAACTTCGGGCGCGAGTTCCAGGACAATACCCGGCTGCAAACCTACAAGCTGGTCATTCACTGCGGCGGCTGCATGATCACCGCCCAGAAGCTGCTGGCGCGCATCTGCGACCTCGACGCCGTCGGCGTCCCCTACACCAACTACGGCCTCTTCCTCGCCTACGCGCAAGGGCGCGAAGCCCTCCGCCAGGTGATCGCCCCCTGGGGGATGGACCTCCCTACTTGCCCACGCAAAACCGGCTGAAGACCGCATCCAGCAGATCATCCGACCAGACGCGACCCGTGATGCGCCCGAGCGCCAGCGCCGCCTCGCGCAGCCGCTGCGCACTCAGCACCAGTCCGTCCGCCCGCCCGCCGAGCAGTTGGCGCGCGTCGCGGACCGCCGCCTCGGCATCCTCCAGCTCCCGGCGATGCCGCGCCGAAACCTCGGCCCCCATCGGCGCCGTCGCATCCAGCCCCAGCTTGTCGACCAGCGCCTGGCGGAGTTCGTCCAGACCCAGGCCCTGACGGGCGGATATCGCGACAGACGTCCAGCCCTCCAGAACGCCGCGATCCAGGCAGCCGGGCAGATCCGACTTGTTGACGGCCAGCAGGGTCCGGGCCGGCGCCAGCTTGGCGAGTTGTCCGAGGTCGGCTTCGTCCAGGGGCCGCGAACCGTCGAGCAGATGCAGATTCAGATCGGCCTGCCCGACCAGCACCCCCGCGCGCGCCACCCCCTCGGCCTCGATCGCACACCGGGTTTCGCGCAGCCCCGCCGTATCCACCAGCCGAACCGGGATGCCGTCCAGGACCAGCCCCTCCTCGATCGCGTCGCGCGTCGTTCCCGGCATTTCGGAAACGATCGCGCGGTCGCGTCCCAGCAGCGCGTTCAGGAGCGAAGACTTGCCCACGTTCGGACGGCCGCTGATGACCACCAGGGCGCCGTCGCGGAGCAGGTGCCCCGCCTGCCAGGAGCCGATCAGACGCCCGAGCTGCTCCAGCAGCCGATCCATCCGTCCATCGGCTTCCTGATTGAATCCCTCGGGCACCTCCTCTTCGGAGAAGTCGAGGAGCGCCTCGATGTCGGCGCAGAGGGCGGTCAGCGTTTCGTAGAGCGCCTGGATCTCCGTCCCCAGCCGTCCGTCGAGCTGCGCCCGGGCGGCGGCCGCGGCGCGGTCGGTCCGCGCCTGAATCAGATCCATGACGGCTTCGGCCTGTGTCAGATCGAACCGCCCGTTCAGGAAGGCCCGCCGCGTGAATTCGCCGGGCTGCGCCAGCCGCGCCCCCGCGGCCAGGACGGCCGCCAGCAGACGCCGCGCGGCCACGCCCCCGCCGTGTCCCTGCAGTTCGGCGGCCGCTTCGCCCGTGTAGCTGTGCCGGGCACGGAAGACGAGCAGCAGACCGTCGTCCAGCGCCTCGCCGCTCAGCGGATGCACCAGGCGGACGTGGAGAAACCGTCCCGCCGCCGCATCCCAGTCCGGCACATGGGCGGGGAGCCGCGCCACGCGGGCGGCGACGGCCCACGCCTCCGGCCCGGAGATCCGCACGATGGAGACGGCCGACGCCCCCGGCGCCGTCGCCAGGGCCGTGATCGTCTCGCCCGTTTCTCCCGCAGGCTTCATCGGACTTCCATCAGCCAGCGCAGCACCCGCTGGATGTGCTCGTCCCAGCATCCCCAACTGTGGTTGCCGGGTCCCTCGCTGTAAGTGAGGTCATAGCCGAGCGTCTGGGCGAGATCGCGGAAGGTCCGGTTGTCGGCGAAGAGGAAATCATCGGCGCCGCACCATTGGAAGAGACGGGGGCGGGGTTTGGCGGGTTCCGCCGCGAGCGTGCGCGCCAGGTGAAACAGGTCGTCGGGGGTGCCGGCCGGATCGCCGCCAAAGATGAGTTCCATGTCGGCGAGGCGGTCCCCCCGGTTCCAGCGTGCCGAGAGGTCCAGCGCTCCCGACAGGCTTGCGGCCGTCGCGTAGCGTTCCGGATATTTGAGCGCCAGCTTGAAGGCGCCGTAGCCGCCCATGGAGAGGCCCGCCACATGGTTGTCCTCGCGCCGCGCGGAGAGGTGGAAGAGGCTGCGCGCGATCACCGGCAACTCGTCCGCGATGAAGCGTTCGTAGGGGAGCCCATGCCGCATGTCGCTGTAGAAGCTGCGGTGGACGTTGGGCATGACGACCGCGAGGTTCAGCCCTTCGACATAGCGCTCAATGCTCGTCCGCCGCTGCCAGATCGAATGGTCGTCCGAAAGGCCGTGCAGCAGCCAGAGGACGGGCAGCTCGGCCGAGGCCGTCTGCTGCGGCAGAATCACATCCATGGTGCACTGCATGCCGAGCGTGCTGGAGGAGAAATGCGTGTGTAGAAGCGCCATGAGCCAAGAGCCTTTCGTGCGGGGGTGGAACTGCGTCGCCGTTCAATGTGCGAAAAAGCGGTGTGCGTGTCAATCCCTGCCTGCACTGATCAATTTGCGAGGCCACCAACCGGTTACTGCAAAACTGCAAACCTGCAAACATGCAAACCTGTTGACAAACTGGGGGGTTCGGTGTCAAATACGAACTGAATGGATGAGGTCGCACAGGCATCGGATGAAATGGGAGCGGGAAGAAGCCCATTGGAATGAACTGGAGGGGATGGAAATGCAAACGACAACCGACATGACACGGCTGGCAAGGGCAAGCGAGATGGGCGTTCTGGCGCTGCTGGCCGGACTCCTGTTTCTGGCCGGCGAGGGACGGGCGGAGACGCGTCTCTGGAACGGTTCAGCAGGTACCGACTGGTTCAACGGCGGCAACTGGACGCCCGCCGGAATGCCGACGAACGGCGATTCGGTCGTGATCCAGCCCGCGGCGGCAGGCGCCGTGCTCGTAACGAATACGACCGCCCAACTCGCCTCCTTGACGGTCTCGAACGCCACGCTGACGGTCACGAGTTGGACTACAGCGCTCCGCGCTTCCACGGTCATCATCTGCAAGCAGGCCACGGTCACCTGCACCGGCCCCTTCACCAACGCACCGGCCATGTCCAACCGCGTCCACATCGTCTGCTCCAACCTGACCGTCGAGACCGGCGGCGCCGTCTCGGTCGACCGCCGGGGGTATGCCGGCGGCGTCAAGTCCTCCGGCAACGGTTACGGGCCGGGGGCATCGACCTACTCCGCCACCGCCCCCAGTGCAGGCGCGGGACATGGCGGCCGGGGTGGTATCACGTCGGGACTGCGCGAAGGCGGCATCCGCTACGGAACGGTTGCCGGGCCGCAGACGCCGGGGAGCGGATCGGGCGGCTCGCTCAACATACGCGGAGCTGCGGGCGGGGGCGTCGTGCGGATCGAGGCGGCCGGCCATGTTCTCGTC
>CAZQKI010000306.1:0-4396 GCA_964592855.1 uncultured Lentisphaerales bacterium | reverse complement strand
AGCATCTGCGTGACCACGGCACTGTTTTTGCAGGCGCTAGGGTACACGGTTTTGACGGCGGCAGATCCGGGGGAGGCCTTGCGCCTGGCTGATCGGCATTCCGGCCCCCTCCACCTGCTGATTACCGACGTGGTCATGCCCGGCATGAACGGTCAAGACCTGGCGGCGAAACTGACCGAGACATATCCCGGCATGAAGTGCCTATTCATCTCCGGTTACACCGCCGATGTCATCGCTCACCGCGGCATCTTGGAGGAAGGCGTGCATTTTCTGGCAAAGCCCTTCACGCGCGACGTCATCGCTCGCAAGGTGTACGAATTGCTGAAAGGCGAGCAGGCGACCAGCAAGGGATGACACCAAATATGTTTTCCCCCGGGGCATATGATTGGTATGATGTTAACGGTTTTCACCACGAAAGGATTGCATCATGAGACTGAACAGAAACACCCTGATGACCGGCTGCCTGTCACTTGGACTGCTCGCGGCATCCTCCCTGTTTGCCGAGTCCGTCTATGTGGCCACCATTTCCGACGTGAGCAAGAAAGACACCTACGAGGTACTCACGCGCGAGGCGCTCGCGACGCTCAAGAACCAGATCAAGGCCGAGGCCCGCGTGTTTCCTGCCGCGATGGCCGCGGCGAAGAAGGAGTGGGAGGCGGACGACATGACCAAGGCGACCTCGTTCCCCGCCTCGGGTCTGGCCCCGCGAACCGTTCGCGAAGAAGGTCCCTTGAGCGAGGAAATGGCACGCAAGAAGGCCGAGAAGAAGGCCGAGCGGGACATGGAGTCGGATTTCGACAAGGCCGCATCCAAGACGGGCTCGGCCAAGAACAAGCTTTCCGAGAAGGAAATCGAGAAGCAGGAGAAGAAAGCGCGAAAGGACGCCCAGATCGACGCGGCCGCCACGCTGGTGCAGAAGCACCTCGAGACACTGGCCAAAGGCGCGAACTAGCCCGCCTTCCGCCCATTCCTCTTGAACCGCCGCAACGTTGGAGTCCCCTGGCATGGCCGAACTGATTGTCGCTCTCGATGTCCCCTCCCCCGAGGCCGTCCAGCCCGTCATCGACGCCCTCGGTGACAGCGTGGACTTCTACAAGATCGGGCTGGAACTCTACTGCGCCGGCGGACCGGACATCGTCCGCGCCGTGGCCGTTCAGGGCAAGCGGATCTTTCTCGACCTCAAATTGCACGACATCCCGCGCACCGTCGAACGCGCGGTCACGGCCGGCGCCAGGCTGGGCGTCGAACTGATGACCTTGCACGCCAGCGGTGGACGGGCCATGATCACAGCCGCCGCGCAGGCCGCCCGGGCCTGCCCTGTCGGCCACCGTCCCAAAATACTCGCGGTCACGGTCCTCACGAGCCTCGAACAAACCGACCTCGCTGAACTGGGCGTCCCGCGCGCCCTGTCCGACCAGGTCGCCGCCCTGGCCACGCTGGCGTTGGAGGCCGGCGCCGACGGGATTGTCTGCTCGCCCCAGGAAGTCGGCCGGCTCCGCGCCCTGCTCCCCGCGCATGCGCTGCTGGTCACACCCGGCGTGCGCCCCGCCGGCACGGCCGTCGGCGACCAGAAGCGCGTGGCCACGCCGGCCGCCGCCGTCCGCAGCGGCGCCACCCATCTCGTCGTCGGCCGACCCATTCTCGAAGCCCCCGACCCGGCCGCCGCCGCCCGTGCAATCCTGCTGGAGATGCGCGGGTGACCCTCGACGACGTGTCCGTGGTGAACCGCCACCTCAAGGCCGCCTTTCATGCGCAGCGCGCCCCGATTCTCGACTTGGTCGCGGCGCAAACCCACGACCCCTTCCGCATCCTCGTCGGCACGATCCTGAGCGCCCGCACCAAGGACGCCTGCACGGCGGGCGCCTGCGAACGCCTGTTCGCCCGCGCGACCACACCGCAAGCCCTGTCGGCCCTCGGCGTGGATGAATTGGAGAAGCTGATCCACCCCGTCGGGTTCTTCCGCACCAAGGCGCGGATGCTCAAACAGCTTCCCGGGGTGCTCCAGGAACGTTTCAACGGCCAAATCCCCGACACCGTCGAGGCGCTCTGTGAGCTCCCCGGCGTGGGGCGCAAAACCGCCAACCTCGTCGTCGCGCTCGGCTTCGGGAAACCCGCCATCTGCGTCGATGTCCACGTCCATCGCATCACCAACCGCCTGGGGCTGATCAAGACCGACACGCCGTTCGAGACCGAGATGGAATTGCGCCGGATTCTGCCGGTCCGCTATTGGCGCACCTGGAACAGTTATCTGGTGGCCTTCGGCCAGACCCGCTGCAGACCGCGCAACCCCAGATGCGCCGGCTGCCCGATCCACCCCTGGTGCGCGCGCGTCGGCGTCCAGTAGCCTGTACCGCCACAAACTTCGCTTTTTTTTGACAGGATTACATGATTTGCCGGATTGAATTCAATGACCAATAATCATGTGAATCCTGTAATCATGTCCGCAAATTCATGGTGCACGGTTTACTAGCCGTGATTGGGCCGCTCGATCCAGTGCGGGGATCGGGTCAGCACCTCGCAGCCGCTGCGGGTGATCAGCACCACATCCTCGATGCGGATCCCGGCCTTGCCGGCCAGGTAGATGCCCGGCTCGACGGTGATGACCATCCCCGGATGAATGATCGACTCGCTGCGGGGCGAGAAGGCCGGCGACTCATGCACCTCGAGCCCCAGCCCGTGCCCCAGCCCATGGCCGAACGCCGCACCGTAACCCGCCTTCTCGATAACCGCGCGGGCCACCGCATCGACCGCCTGCCCCGTCATCCCGGGACGGATGGCGGCAATGGCGCGACGGTTCGCCGCCAGCACGATCTTGTGCAGCTTGCGGTAGAGCGCAGTGGGCTTGCCAAAGCTGATGCAGCGCGTCATGTCCGCGCAATAATGATCGACCTTCAGCCCGAAATCCAGCAGCAGGGGGCAATCAGGTTCCAGGATGTCGAGACCCGGAGCGTGATGACACTCCGCGCCATTCGCGCCGACGCAGGCAATGGCGTCAAAAGCCTCGCCCTGCCCGAGCCGGTCAGCCTCGCGCCGAATGATGTTGCGGATCTCCCATTCGCTCTGGCCCACCTGAATCTGAGGCAGCAGCGCGTCGAACAGCGCGTCGTTGGCTGCGATCACCCGGCGCATGGCCTGCTGCTCGCAGAGGGACTTGACGGCCCGCTGCGCGTTGATCAAGGGATCGATGTCCACCCACTCGGCCACCTTCGGCATCTGCTCCTGCCGGCGTTTCAGTTCGGCGGCCGATGCCCGGCCTTCGTAGCCGCACCGATTCCACCGCCCGGCCTTCCGCAGCACCGCCCGTTCCACCCGACCCGCACTCTTCTGCAGCAGGCAGGGCATGAACGGCAGCGCGGCCCGCGCCATGATGATGTAGCGGAAGTCCACCAGGAAGACCGGCCCCTCGCGGACATCGATCCACAAGGCGCCTGCGCTGCTCTCGATCCCCGTGTAGTAGAGGCGCGCCACCGGACTGGTGATGACGGCCCCGTCCAGCTTCTCGCGCTTGAGCGCAGCGATCAGCTTCCGGACGCGGGCTTCATGCTCAGCCGACGGAAACCCGCGCGCGGGCCCCGGAACGGGCTGGAACTTCAACGGGGGGTTCTTGCACTTCATGCCTCCACCATACCCGACCTCCAAGCCGCTGACAATCCTGATTATGCATCAACTCGCAACGGTCTCGATCGCAAAGCGCCGCCATTTCGCCGCGCCGGGGCTCCACGTTCCTCAGCAGCAGAATCGCCAATCCGAATCGCTTAAGCGGGATCGGGTACCAGATTGAAACGTGAGGCGTGAAACGTGACGGGCTTCATTCCGTTTGATCATCTTCCTCATGGAAGAACGTCGGCGTTCTGCCTGAGAGGCGACGAGCATCGATAGGCCGCAACGCAGTGTTCGCTCACATCTCTCGTGTCAGATCATCGCGTGAAATGTCGCAATCACGGAGAATCTGGGCTAGAAGACCTCGACCGATTGTTTCGCCGCGATGCACAGGTACGACTGTGCAACGACCATCAGGATGCTGCAAGAAGTGATGACTGCCCTTGATCCGAATAACGTCGAAACCAAGGCGTCGTAACGCCTTGATTAGCTGGTATCCCTTGATTGCCGGAAATGTACTCATGCCATTACAGCAACACGCTGGACGCCGATGAACTGATTTGCGACTGGTTCCTCGACCTCAATGCAAAGCGCAATCGCCTCTTTCACACGTTTCATTAGCACATCCAGGGATTTGGCCTGTGTATGGCACCCGCGTAACGCCGGCACTGAGGCGACAAAGTAACCATCCTCATCCTGTTCGATCACAACGTTGAATTCTCTTTTCATCACATTATCTCCAATGAGTCACCCTAATGTATCACACCACGACGGGATAATCATCATCATTTATTGG
>CAZQKI010000305.1:0-4399 GCA_964592855.1 uncultured Lentisphaerales bacterium | reverse complement strand
CGGCACTGCTTGCCACCAGAGCAAATATGGCCGCGACCCTCATCAACCAGTTCGTATGCATGTGCGTCTCCTTACTTAAGCGCGTAGAGCGATTTCCTCGCTTCGGTTACCGTCATTTAGTCAAGATCAATCCTTTATGGATGTGATAACGTACGCCTCTTGAATTGTTTTGTCAAGACTTCGATGCGGGCGCATCCCAGGTTGGGTGTGATTCATAATAGTTGATGGTTAGGCGGCTGGGAGGCGGGAACGGAAGCGGGCGGTGAGCGCGCAGATGGCTGCGGCGTTGTGGTGCCGCCAGTGCATGCCGGCCTGCTTGCACCGTCTGGCGACATCGGTTCTGCAGGCGGCCTCGATGGGGCCGGAGCCGATGTAGAGGCCCTGCCGCCTGAGTTCCCCGTACTTCATATGCTCGGCGCGGTCCTCGATGTAGGCGAGTTCTCCCCACGCCGCGTGTTCGGCGTCCAGGGACGCATAGCGCTTCCTCAGATGCCTGGCGAGCGAGGCGCCGCCGAACCTGTAGAGGATCGACTTGGCGCACCGGTAGGTCTTTTTGACGGCGGCGGGATCGGCCTCGGCGAGTTCGACACAGGCGTGCAGGTATTCGCAGGCGTGATAGAAGTCGTTGGTGAAGATGACCGTGTTTCCTGAGAAGGCGTTGCGGACGATGTTGGCGATCCATTCGGCGCCGTCGCCGACGATCTGCACGCGGAAGGCCCCGTTGCCATACCCTCTGCTGTTGGCGAGTTTTCGGAGCAACGGGCCGAAATCCTTGGCCTGTTTGGGCGAAACGATGTGGGATTCGCATCCGGGATCGCGTACCGGCCGGCCGTTCCGGTTCAGGCGGCGATAGGTGCCGACGATGGCGACCTTGACTTCACGTGTGCCCGCCTTTCCCTCTTCGTCTTTCCCCAGGATGCCTTCCGTGTCCTTCTTGACGCAGGGTACTCCCGTGCCGTCGAGCATGATGTACAGCGTCGGCAGCGTGGCCGTCGTGGTGGCCAGCAGCCACGCCGGCAGATGGGGCGCCAGCAGGCGCAGCAGTGGAAACTCCTGCGCCAGCAGCGCCCGCCGCCCCGCAGCCAGCATCTTGCGCCGGAAGGTCGCACAGGACACCCCGACGCCCAGGAAGAGGCGCAGCAGGGCGGAACCTTCCGCGAACGAACCCGCCAGAACCCCCGCCCGTTGCGCCACATCGCCGAAGGTCGCAGTCATCCCGTCTTGCATCTTCAGTGCGTTTTGCAGTGGATAGGCGCAGGGGGCGCCGCCCTTGCGCTGAAAGGTTCCGTTCTTTTGCCGTCGATGGATCCCGGCCGCCTGCTCGCGTTCCCGGCGCCGCCGCGCCTGCCGCGACGCGTGCGCGGTATCCGGACCGTAATACGCGCAGTGGTAACTGACGTGCCCGAACCAGGTGCAGACCGTGACCTTGCGGTAACCATCTGGCGTGCCGTGCAGGTTGATCCGACCCAGCACGCCCAGAACGCCGCCGTACAGGTCGGCCATATCGCCACGCACGGCGTCGGCCAGACGCTTCTCCAGCGTGTCGATCCCCTCCGGCAGATGCTCCGGGCCGGCCGCTTCGGCCGCCGTTGCGAGCGCGTCCATCACGACCTGCAGCCGGGCCATCCGCGGCGTCGGGAAGGCCGGTATCAGCTCTTTTTTTTTGAGTCCAGCGCCAGCCTGGCGGCCAGCGCCCCGTAGCGGGCCATCAACGCTTTGAACCGGTCGCCGTCATTGAGCAGACGCTCGATTTCGGCAACCTTGTCCAGCGGGATGCGCTTGGACTTGCGCAGCTTCGGCCCCAGCCGGTACTGGAGAATCGGCCGCGTCGGGTAGAAGGAAACACTTCCGTCCTTCTTGACGTACTTCGTCCGCTTGTTCTTCAGGAGGTCTCCGTCGATCCAGGGACCGATGGCCTCCGCCTCGGCGATCACGGCCCGCATCTCGCGGATGATTTCAGCGCTTGTGGTCTCGTTTTTCATAGCTTCTCCTGGGGTCTTCTGACATGAAGACCATATTAAACCACAAAAAAAAGAGCCACGCAAGAGGAAAAGTAACTTTTGCTTAAAATAATCTGCTTCATTCGCGAATCGCCCGCCCAATCTCCCGCTTCTTTAGCCCCTCCCTTATCAACAAGATTGAATCACACCCTCCCAGGTTCATTGACCTGCTGTTGGCGCGATACGATTATGGCGTTGGCGAAAGGAGAAAGATGGGGACGACCGGAGGAAATCGTGTTCCGTTGTCGTCGCCGTAGTCGTCCACCGGAAGGGAAAGATTCGGTCGACGACTACGGCGACGACTACGGCAGACGAGGGAGCAGGCTCGTGCCAGGCTCCGTTCTTCCGCCCGAGCGCGGACTGGGATCAGAAGAAACGACGGATCGCCAGAATCGTGGGCGCTTCCGGGTTTAGCGCGGGATTTGTCATTGACCGCACACGCACAAACGCCGAAGGCCGGCTCAAGCGTATCCGAGTAAGGGTGAGGACGAAATGTACGTGTGTGCTCCGCATCTTTCCATACACGTTACTCGAACACTGGTCTTAACCGCCCCCTCTATTCGTCAATCTGCGGTTTGTACCGGTTTCGGATCTTGAACAACGTGTTTTGGCTGGTGTTGTTGAGCCGTAAGGCACTAGCGCCTAACTCCTAACGCCTATCGCCTAACGCCTGGTATTCCGCTTGCGCATCCGCACCGTTTCGGCATACGATGAAACGACAAGGAAATCGAATGAAACAGCCCAACCTGCTCGTCGTCATGTCGGATCAGCATGCGCCATCCTTTCTGGGACGGAGCGGACACACCGCCGTGCGGACGCCCAATCTCGACCGCCTCGCCGAACGCGGCGTGACGTTCTCGCAGGCCTACTGCAACTATCCCATGTGCACTCCAACCCGCGCCAGCTTCATGACCGGCCTGCTGACCCCGCAGCACCGGCTGTGGGAACTCGGCGACCCGCTGGGCACCGACCTCCCCACCTGGGCGCACGCGCTGCGGCGGAGCGGCTACCGCACCGAGATCTCGGGGCGCATGCACTTCGTCGGCCCCGACCAGATGCACGGGTTCGAGACGCGCGTGCACCCCGGGCTTTGCAATCAGGATCACCTGTACCCGTATGGCGACTGGGATCGCCCGCCCAATGACAACCATATCATGCTCGGCAGCGTGGAAACCGCCGGGCCGACGGACGAACCGACCCGCGCCCAGCAGTACGATTCCGCGGTGGTCGAGGCCGCCATGCGGCACCTCGATACGTTGGCAGAGGCGAAGGATGACGCGCCCTGGGCGATGGTGACCGGCACCATCCTGCCCCACATCCCCTACGCCATCGAGCGGCGGTGGTTCGATTTGTACCGTGACGAGGACATTCCCATGCCGGTGCACCCGCCCGCCGGATCGGACTGGGAGCGGCACATCCCGCCGCTGTTCCGCGATTCGCGGCGGTGGCTCGGGCTGACGAGCGACGGAGCCTCGGAGCAGCAGGTCCGCACGGCCCGCCGCGCCTACTGCGGCATGGTCACCTGTCTGGACGCTCTTATCGGACGTCTGCTCGCGAAGCTGGAAGAGACCGGACAGGCGGACAACACCTGGGTCGTCTATCTCTCCGACCACGGCGACAACATGGGCGAGCACGGAATGTGGTCCAAGTTGAACTTCTTCGAGGAGAGCGTCCGCATTCCCCTGATCATCGCGCCGCCGGGCTGCCGGCAAGCGGGTCGGACCTGTGCGGCGCCCGTCTCGCAGATCGACTGGCTGCCGACGGTGCTCGATCTGACGGGCGACCGCACCTGGTGCGAACCGCTGCCTGGCCGGAGCCTGCTGCCCCTCCTGGAGAACCCGCAGGATGCAGGCGCCGACCGCATCGTCTGCTCCGACTATGCCTGCGAAGGCACCCGCGTCCCCCTGCGCATGGTGCGGCAGGGGCGCTGGAAGGCCTGCTTCGGGCACGCCCTCCCGCCTGTCCTGTTCGATCTGCAGAGCGATCCGCACGAGTGGCACGACCTCGGTCAGGAGCCCGCCCAGGCCGGCCGGGTTGCCGAACTGGAAAGGTTGGCCCGTGTCGATGGATGGGACTCCGCGGCGCTTCAACCGCTGGTCGCGACGCACAAGCGCCGCCTCAAACTCATGGAGCAAGCGGTCAAGCCTGCCGGTTGATACAGGGGAGCATGACCCCCGGGGGAACGGGCGACATCGCCCGTTACCACTCCCAGCAGGCTGCCTTGGGCTTGCGGAGCACAACACTCAGCTCGGCGTCGGGTCTCAAGTCGAAGTGCAAGACCAGGTGCGTCTCCCCTTCGACGTTCTTCACCAGCGTATAGGAATGTGCAGTCGTGGCGATGTCTTCCGGGGGCGTCCGAAAGTCAATGGGCAATCCCCACAGGGCAATGGCGTACCCCG
>CAZQKI010000304.1:0-4411 GCA_964592855.1 uncultured Lentisphaerales bacterium | reverse complement strand
GCGGCAAGTCTCCTACTCGATCCAACTGCCCCGGCGCAGCCGGGGCAGAGGCCTCTCTGGTCTGAGAACCCAAACGCTCAACGCTGAACTTTCAACGTTTAACGTCGAAGTAAAGAAAAGACAAAACATCAGCGTTAAACGTTCAGCGTTCAACGTTTCTCCTATCTTGATCCAACTGGCGGCCTCTGGCCGCCAGAGGCCGGACTGAACCCTGAACCCTGTTTCCTGAACCTTCGGGCCGCGGCAACGAAGTTGACGCGCACTCTTGCACGCTCCGAACGTAATGATGGTTTTACGGTCCGCTGTCCGCTTGGTATGATACCGGCAACATGCACGTTCCTTATCAGCCCCTTGGCCCGGCCGGCAGAGCCGGTGCGCGGCGCCTGGCGCAGGCGGTTTTCCTGAACGGGCTGATCTCCGTCTTCGTCTGGCTGACCCCCGCAGGATCTGTTTCGGCAAGCGAGGTGTTTGTCGAAGCGGAGGACTTCGCTCCGTCGGGCGGGTGGACAACCCTGACAAATGAAAAATATGCCTCCGGGCTGGCCGTGCTCAGCGGCGCTGGCGGGTGGGGGAGCGGCGTGGCGACGTCGACCGCCAGCCTCAAGGACGCGGGCACCTACCGGATCTGGGTGCGGCGGTCGAATTCCCCGCATCGTCGCGGTACGTTCCGCGTCACCGCGCTGGCGGGCGGGAGGACGCTGGGAAGCGCCCTGTTCGACACGGAGGACAATGGCGGCAAGAGTCAGTTGCCGATGGTCTGGGAATCGTTCGAGGCGGAGCTTCCCGAAGGCGATGTGCAACTGTTGCTCAGCAAGCACTTGGACCGGAACTGCTCCGCATACGACCGCAAGGTCGACTGCCTGCTGCTGACGATGGACACGAAGCAGATTCCAAACCATCTTCATTACGGCGCGCCGACCTATCTGCGCGTCACGCCCGGCGCGGGGTACGACCGTCCAATCTACATCCACATCTTTGCCGACCACTTCCACAAACCCTGGTATGCGCACTATGCGCTGGGCCGCGCCGGCGCCGTCGCCCGCGTTTCGCCGGCGGCGAAGGGGGATTGGCTGGCGCCCGGGGAGCGGACGCCGTGGTGCAATCTGACGCCGACGATCTACCAGGATTCCGGCGCCCGGCTGGTCGTTAGCGTGCGCTACGGCTACACCGAGCCGGCCGAGCGACTTCGCGCCACGCTCGAGTTCGCCACGGCGCCCGACGAGACGGCCATTGTGCGGACGTTGACGCTGGATTGCCAACCCGGCACCGCCGTCATATTCGTTCCCCCCAACCTGCTGACGGATGAGAACCGCGCCCTGCTCAAGACGGATCGCGAGATCGCCGAGGAGACGGGTCGGAAGATCGATGCGCATCCCTGGCCGACCCATGGCCGCCCCCCCGAGAAGTTTCCCTTCTTCGCCGCCACCCACGATAGCTCGGACATGGATGTCGCCGTGCAGACCCGCGAGCGGAAGACCCTCGAAGCCTTCGGCTTCATGCCGGAGAGCCTGCGCCAAATCCGCGGCGCCTGGCACATGCTGGACAACTCCTACTGCAAGCCGGACATCGAGAAGATGCGCGACCGGTTGACGGCGGGCGCGGCAATCTTCACGAATGCCGGCGGACGGGTCGAGGACATTGTCTACGGCATGCTCACCGACGAGCCTGGCGGACAGGCACTGGAATTCGCTGCCGGTGATCCCGCCTACGCGGAGCATTTCCGCGCCTGGCTGAAGACGCTGGGCAAGACGCCGGCCGAACTGCAGGTGCCCGACTGGGCCTCCGTGAAGATCGTTCCCAACGAACAGCGCGGGGAATTCCCGGCGCTGCATTACTATTCCCAGCGCTTCCGGACCCGCGCGCTGGGCGACTTCATGGCGGTGCAGCGCAAACTGGCCGAGGTGATCTACGGCGGGCCGATCTCCGCGCTCGCCAATTTCAGCGACGGCGTCATCTACACCGGCAATTTCTATGCACAGGGGGTGGACTATTTCGAGCTGCTCGACGACGGCGGTCAGAATGCCATCTGGGGCGAGGATTGGGCCAATGGCGCATCCACCTATCAGTGCGCCTCCTTCAATGTCGAACTCATGCGGGGTGCCGCACGCGAACGGGGACAGAAAATCGGCCATTTTCTGATCGCCTATGCGGGACGCAGGCCCTGGGACATCAAGCTCAAGGCGACCAGCGAACTGGCCCGCGGCGTGAAGATTCTCAAGACCTTCTATTACGGCCCTGTCTGGGCCTCGCACGAGGGCGGCCCCTACTGGCGCAGCAGCAGCGTGCAGGGCCGGCCGGATATCTGGAGCGCCTGCGCCGGAATCGGACGCGAAATCGGGGCGGTCGAGGATCATCTGCTCCCGGCGATGCCCCAGCCCGCCAAGGTGGCGCTGCTCTACAGCAGCGCGAGCGACATCTGGACGCTGGGAGCCAATCAGGCTTACGGGTTCGACCGCATGCACACCTGGCTGGCGTTGGCGCATGCCCAGGTGCCGGTGGATGTCGTCTCGGAGGCGCAAGTCGAACGAGGTCTGCTGGATGGCTACGTGGTCTGCTATCTCTCCGGCCCGAATCTCACGCGCGCGGCGGCCGCCGCGCTCAAGGCCTGGGTGTCTCGTGGCGGTACGCTCTGGCTGAGTGCAGGCGCGGTGTCGTGCGATGAATACAACCGGCCGTTGGATGTGCTCGACGACCTGCTTCCCGCCGTGCGCGCCGCCGCGCGGACGCCGCAGCCGTTCGCCGGATCGGGGCGCACCCTGCGCAAGCTTTCACCCGTCGGCACCTTCGCGTGGCCGGGTGGCACCGGCAGCGTGCTCTCTGTCCAGCAGGCCCTGACGCCGCGGGACGGGTCCGCCGTGCTGGCCGCTTTTTCCGACGGCTCACCCGCCATCGTGCGGGGGACTGCAGGGCGGGGCCGTGTTTATTGCGTGGGGCTGCTGCCGGCCCTCGACTACATCAAGACGGCCCTCGATGCGCGCTATGCGTTGGAGGATCTGGCCAGGACGAACGGCGCCGCGCTGCCGCCGGATGCGAAGGAGATGTTGGCGCGTTCCTACAATCCGTGGGACTATCCCGCGGCGCTCCGCGACCTCGTCCTGACGCCGGTTCACGAAGCGGGCGTGGCCCTCCCGATCCGGTGCAGCGCGCCGCTCGTGGATGCGGTGTACATGTCGCATGAAAAGGGTATCCTCGTGCCGCTCGCGAATTACGCCAACAAGCCCCTGGCCCGTCTGACGCTGGCCGTCGATGTGTCCGGGGCCGTGGAGCGCATCGAATCGGCGCGGCGGGGCGACCTCCCGTTCCGGCAGCACGACCGGCAGGTGGAGCTGACCCTCCCCTTGGACGAGAATGATTTTGTGAAGATTCTGTATCGCTAGGCGATCAAGGACATTATGGAAACAACAACGAAAAAGAAAAATGGTTGCGGCCTGGGATGCGTGGTGGCCTTCCTCGCCTGCTGCCTGGGCATCTTCGTGCTGGTGGCGGCGGGAGTGTATGTCGTGTCGACTCTGGGTGAGGGCGCTTTGGCGGAGCCAGGATGGCTGAGCGCCTCGTCGCAGGAGACGGGCGGTGCCGATGAGAGCCCGAAGATGCGGGAGGTCTGGTCGCTCGGCGATGAGAACAGCGAGATCAAGGTGGCCCGCATCATGTTGAACGGTCCGATCATGCCGGGCGAACAGGCGTGGGGCGGGGAGGGGGGAGGGTCGGCGTCGACGGCTTTGCGGGCCATCCAGTGCGCCACTCAGGATGAAGACGTCCGGGCGATCCTTATCGAGATCGACAGCCCGGGTGGCGGCATCACCATCAGCGACCAGATCTACCATGCGCTCGACAGCTTCAAGGCGTCCAGTGAAGGACGCGTCATCGTGGCTTTGATGGGCGATATCTGCGCCTCGGGCGGTTATTATGTCGCCCTGGCCGCCGACCGGATCGTGGCGCATCCCACCACGTTGACCGGATCGATCGGCGTGCTGATGTCGAGCGTCAATCTCAAGGAACTGGCGGAGAAGATCGGCATTCGCGATGTCACGATCAAGTCGGGTGTGAACAAGGATCTGCTGAATCCCCTTCGTGAACTGAATCCGGAACAAGTGGCGTTGCTGCAGCAGGTCGTTGATGCGCTTTACGAGCGCTTTGTCGGCCTGGTGGTCGACAATCGCAAGTTGCCGGTCGAGACGGTTCGCACCTGGGCGGATGGGCGGGTTTTCCTGGCCGCCGAGGCGAAGCAGGCCGGGTTCGTGGACGAGATCGGCTATCGCGAGGCGGCGCTGAAGCAGGTCGGCGAGCTGTTGGAGACGGAAGATGAATTGCATTACATCCGCTACGAAGAAGAGGCCTCCTGGATGGATCTGCTCCGCCGCCCCAGTCTGTTCGGCGCGGCGGAAATCAAGCAGTTGCTGATGAAGAACGA
>CAZQKI010000303.1:0-4422 GCA_964592855.1 uncultured Lentisphaerales bacterium | reverse complement strand
TACTCGTACACCTAACGGTTGTCATCAACCTCTTCTGCTGAAAACCGCTTTCAGCTTGACGCAGCTTGTCAAGGCGCCTATGGTTGCATCATTTGATACGGCGTGACGGGGTTGGCTTCCGGTTGGCGCGTTCGTTTGTGAAATTTATGGCTGGCAATTTGACAAGCAGGGGATGGATGCTCGTAGCAGCGGTCGCTCTGGCCCTGCCCGTTGGGGGGTGGAGCGCCCCGCTTTCCGCATCGGGAGGGGAGAACCCCCGTTTGGCGACGGATGCCGCTCGGAATGCAACGACCAATCACTGGACGGGCCGAGGCGTCACGCCGGGTTGGAGCGACCCCGCAAACTGGCTGGCGGGCGTGCCGGCGGCGAACCAGCATGCGGCGATCACCCAGGCCGTGTACGTCGTGCTGGATCGGCCAACGGCACCGCTGGCTTCGTTCACGATGACCGCAGGCACGCTGACCTTCACCAATTGGACAACTTGCCTGCGGGCGACCGAAATCGCGATTCATGGCGGAACGCTGACGCTGCCCCCGCCCTTTGTCGACCAGGCGATGTCAAACCGCGTGCATGTGCAGTGCGCGAACTTCGCCCTGCAGCCGGGCGCCAGAATCGATGTGACGGGCAAGGGTTTCGCCGGCGGCATCCTGTCCGGCAACGGTCCGGGGCGGGGAACCCCCGGTTCGGTGGGCGGTCCCTCGTATGGCGGCACGCGGCTGGCGTTCGGCTATCACGCAACGTACGGCTCCGCCCGTGCGCCGACCGATCCGGGAAGCGGCGCCGGCAGCCTGGGATACGTGATTGTCGGCGGCGCCGGCGGCGGCGCCGTGCGGATCGAGGCGACGGGGACGGTGGACATCCGCGGCTCGATTCTGGCCGACGGGATGATCGGCAGCGACATCCATGCCGGCGGCGGCACCGGCGGCGGCATCTTCATCACCTGCAACCGGTTCGAAGGCACATCCGCCGGCTTGCTCTCGGCCTGCGGTGCGCGCGGACGCTATACCGGTCAGGGCGGCAGCGGCGGCCGGATCGCGGTCGTCTACGACATGCTCGCGCAGGCGGGGTACAATCCCGGCGTGCGATTCACGGCGGCCGGCGGACACTGGGCGGCCGAAGGCTACGGACAAGTCGCCTACTGGCCCGACCCGCGCTGCAACGAACCGGGAACGCTCTACTGCTCCGACGCCTCGTTCCTGTCCCCCGTGCTGGGATCCGGCCAGTTCAAGGGCGTCACATTCCAGTCCGAAAACTGGACCGCCTGGTCACCCCCCAGCCTGACCGTCAGCAACGGAACCGCCATCGCCTTTTACCATGACGACGGCTTCACGCTCAACGTGCCGGGCGATATCTGGGTCGACCAGGCCACGTTAGGCGTTCACGGCCCTAACGTGCTGACCTGCGGTGGCGACCTGACGCTGACCGGCACGAGTCAGTTGCGCGTCTACAGCGCCACGACAAACGCCTGGGAAACCGGGTCTGGCGAATGTGTGGCGGTCGCGGGACGACTGGCGATCGGCACGGGAAGCAAATTGCACCTGATCTCGCACCAGGCCGACGGCAGCTCGGTTGGGCTGCGGATCAACAGCCTGGCTATCGCTCCCGGGGGTGGCATCGCCACTGAACAATAACAAGTTGTTCGGAACGGAAACCGGTACGAACCGCAGAGTGACGAATCATGAGGTCCGAATCATGAAGGAAAGAGTCGTGAAGATACGTGCGTGACTTCGAAATTCTGCGGTTCATTATTCGTCACTCTGCGGTTTTATTGGGTTGCGGGCTTCGCCCGCATTAGCAGGAAATTATGAAGAAGAAGATTGTGCTGATAGGGATGGTGTTATGCGGGTGGTGGCTTGCTTCGGGTCTTTGCGGTGCCGCGCAGGGCGCTGAATCGGCCCCGCTTTTCCCCGCCAACAGTTACGTCGCGCTCGGCGCGCCGTCGACGCTGCGTGTGCCCGAGGGCGGCCCGTTCACCGTCGAGGGCTGGGTGAATCTTAAAGCCCACACGCCCCTGGCCCTGCTCTACAGCAAGAACAATGGCCGGGAGATGCCCTCCACGTGCCTGTTCGGTCTGAAGGATGCGGGTGGGAAAATGGCGGCCTTCGTCGGGACGGGCGGCAGCCCCGGAGAAACCTGGCTGGACGTGCCGTTGCTCGCGGCCGTCTCGCTCGGTCGCTGGCATCACCTGGCCTATGCCTACGACGGACGGGTTCTCGCCTTTTTTCTCGACGGCGTCTGCGTCGGGCGCCATCCATGCCGGTTTGCCGATCACGCGGCGCACACCGTCAAACTCGGGGGATCTGCCGACGGCACCGACATCCCGGGCCGCATCAGCGAGGTACGGGTCTGGAACCATGCGCGCGGGGCCGCGCAAATCCGCACGTTCATGAACCGGCGGCTCAACGGGCAGGAGCCGGGCCTTCTCGGCTACTGGCCGTTGAATGAGGGATCGGGACGGGTGGTCCGCGACGGCACGCTGTTCAACGACGGCACCTTGTCCGGCGGCGCGGCATGGGCGGCGGCGGATGGCCTGGACTTGGTCCCCGCGCGCCATGACGGTCTCTATGGCGGTGCGTTCGCACTGGTGGACCCGGCCACCGGCAGCACGCGGTACACCGGGTCCAACCGGGTTGCTGTCACGGCCTTCACGGTGCCGGACGGATGCGGCCTTTACCAGGTTACCCCCGCAGGCGGCACCGGGGGTCCGGCCCCGGACGCCTGGAAGTCCACGAACTCGGCCCCGGGGACGCTGGTTTTTGCGCGTCCGAAGTTCGATACCAACATCGTGTTCTATGCCTGGTTCACCAACCGTGCCACCGCACGTCTCCCGTGGCGCACCGAGGGTTCGATCTTCTACACAACCGTCCCCCCCGTTCCGGTAGTCCGGCCGGTGCTGAACATCGAGCGGCTGCCGGGGCGGAACGTGGTGATTCACGGTCGGGATCTCGACGCAGGTTCATCGGGCGGCGAGGTGCAGGGGCGACGGCTCGGGATCGACCGCCTCGGCGCGCAAAGCGCTCGGCCCGGCGCCGGCCGGACCCCGGAAGCGCCCGTCGTCACGCTGGCGGCGGCGGGCGTCTATCCCCTCCGGTTGCAGGTTCGCAACGAGGCCGGCCGGGTGGCCGTGTCGACGGGAATCTGCCAGGTGACGGTGTCGGACACCTCGTCCGCGACGAATGCCTGGACGGGAGGCGGCGGCGACGAGCGCTGGGAAAACGCCGCCAACTGGAGCGCCGGCGTGCCGGCAGAGGGGCAGAGCGTCGCGGTCCGGACCGGAAGCGTCGTCCGTTTGTCCGGTCCGACGGCGAGGCTGTCGGCGTTCGTTCTCGCCAAGGGCCGGACGCTGGCGATGGCGGGGTGGAACAGCCCGCTCAGGGCCGCCGACTTGCAGATCTACGGTGTCGTTACACATGCCACGAATGACGCCGCCGGCGACGACTGGGGGGCCTGGAAGCCGCGGCACCGCATCCTGCTCGAGGGGCGGGACATTCTGGTCGCGGACGGCGCCTGCCTCGATGCCGACGAGAGGGGATACCGTCCGGGGCAGGGGCCCGGCTCGATGATCGGGCTAACCGGCGGCGGCGGACACGCCGGATACGGCGGACATGGCGTGGGCGTTCCGGGCGGGTTCCCGTACGGCGACCGGTCTCGTCCCGAGTCCCCCGGCAGCGGCGGGGGCACGCACACCAACGCGGGCGCGGGAGGGGGCGCGATCCGAATCGTGGCGACCGGTCGGCTGACCCTTCACGGCACCATCCGGGCCTGCGGCCGGCACGGGGTCCCGGCGGATGGACCGGGCGGGGCGGGTGGCAGCATCGGCCTGTGGTGCCGCACGCTGGCGGGTTCATCGAATGGACTGGTCCAGGTCAATGGCGGTTCTGGCGACCAGCAGGGCGGGGGCGGGTCCGGCGGCCGCATCGCGGTTCGTTACGATCCGGCGTGCCAGGTGGCGTTGGCCGACCCCCGCCCGGCCATTCGCTTCACGGGCGTTCCGGGAACCCAGGCGGTCAACGGCGGTAAGCCCCGCCCGGCCGGGATGGGGACGCTCGACCTGCCCGATCCGCTCCTGGTCGACGGCCGGTTCACGGACGGGCGTCTGCGGTATGTGCAGGTGTCGATCGCCGGGCGGACGCGCTGGGAACTGGAGGAGATGACGCTGGACGACTGCGTGGTCGGCGTGGCCGAGGGCATGGACCTGGTGGTGAAGAACGACCTCGTGCTGAACCGCAAGTCCCGGATCTTCCTGTACGCGAAACCGACGGACGATCCCGACTCGGCTCCCGGGTCCGCGCTACGTGTCGGCGGGAATCTTCGTCTGAACGGCGGTTCCTGGATCGTGCCGGCTTCGCATCCGACAAATGGCGTCACGGTGCGGATTTTCGTCAAAAAGAACATCCGGATCGCACCGGGATGCGGCATCGA
>CAZQKI010000302.1:0-4447 GCA_964592855.1 uncultured Lentisphaerales bacterium | reverse complement strand
GAGACGCGCTTCAAGATGTTGTTGATCATGATTCGCGAAAAAACCGCATAGAGGAAAAGTATGAGCAAACGCAAGATCGTCATCGTCGGCGGCGGCAGCAACGCCTGGGCGCCGAACCTGGTGAAGGACATGATGCTGACCCCGGGCATCGCCGACTCCGAGTTCGTCCTGTATGACATCAACAAGCCGGCCGCCTTGCGGGTTCAGCGCTATCTGGAGAAGCTGAACGGGGAACTGAAGACGCCCGCCACCTTCACCGCGAGCGACGACCTGCCGCGGTCCTTCGCGGGCGCCCAGTACATCACCATCACCATCTCGACCGGCGGACTCGACGCCATGGCGCACGATCTCGCGATACCCGAGAAATTCGGCATCTTTCACACGGTGGGCGACACCTCCGGGCCTGGAGGCTGGGCCCGTCTCATGCGGAATTTCGGCGTCTTCAAGAAACTGGGCGAGGACATCAACCGCTACGCTCCCGGCGCGATGGTGCTGAACTACTCGAACCCGATGACGACCCTCACGCAGGTGCTCTGCCGGATCTGCACGGGCCCCGTCGTGGGGCTCTGCCACGGCCTCTTCGAGAACCTGGAGTTCCTCAAGCGGTTCTACAAGCTGGAGTCGGAAGACCAGATCTCCGTCAAGTATGCCGGGCTGAACCACTTCTTCTGGATCACCGAAGCCCGCACGCCGCAAAAAGACATTATCGCCGATCTGAAGCGGCGGTTGAAGCAGCAGAGCCTCACCGACCTGCTGCGCGAATCGTCCCCCGATCCCATGGGTTTCCATTCGAACCGCGAGCTCGCCACCGAGATGTTCCGCCTGACCGGCGCCATGCCCTACCTCGGCGACCGGCACATCTGCGAGTTCTTCCCGCAGTACATCACCAGTCCGGCGAACCTGAAGCAGTACAAGCTGATCCGCACAACAATCAAGGAACGGCGTGACGGCTTCAAGGCGCGCGACAAGCGTCTGGCGAAGATGACGGCCTCCGCCCTGCCCCCGGCGAGCCTGGTCAAGAGCCGGGAGACGGCGGCCGACATCATCTGCGCCAGCGTCGAAAGCCGCGCCTTCATCGATGTCGGCAACGTCCCGAACATCGGCCAGATCTCCAACCTGCCGCCGATGACGGTCGTCGAGACGGCGGTGCGGGTGGATCGCAACGGATTCGCCCCCATCGCGTTCGGGCCGTTGCCAGAGCCCATCCTCAGCTTTGTCGAACCGTTTGCCCGGTCGTTCAACCTGAGCGTCGAGTCCTGTTTCGAGGGCGACCTCCGGAAGGCGCTGACGGCGCTGCGGATGGATCCGGTCTGCTCGCACCTCAACGCCGTGCAGGTCCGGGATCTGGGCAGCCGCCTGCTGGCGGCGCACAAACCGTTCATCAAGCATCTGCGATAAGGAAGTTTCAAATGGCCATCACGGATTTTCTGGAGCGGAACGCCAGGCTCTACCCAACCGAAGTCAGCCTGGTCGAAATCAACCCGGCGCATCAGCCGGACCACGCCATGACGTGGCGCGAATACAACCTGATCGAGGCGTCGTCCCCGGAGAAGTACCGGCGCGAGATGACCTGGAGGGAGTTCGACGTCAAGGCCAACCGCTTTGCCAACCTTCTGCTGACCCGCGGCATTCAGCGGGGCGACAAAGTCGCGGTATTGCTGATGAACTGCCTCGAGTGGCTTCCCATCTATTTCGGGATCTTGAAGACCGGCGCCCTCGCCGTGCCGTTGAACTACCGCTACACCGCCGATGAAATCAAATACTGCCTGGAGCTGGCCGAAGTCAAAACCCTGATCTTCGGCTCCGAGTTCATCGGTCGCGTCGAGCAGGTGTTCGACCACCTCCGGGGGGTCGAGACGTTTTTCTACGTCGGACCGAATGTCCCCACCTTCTCCGACAGCTACGACACGCTCGTCCACTTCTGCTCCTCCACCGCTCCGGCGATCGAACTGAAGGAAGAGGATGACGCGGCCATCTATTTCTCGTCCGGCACGACCGGCTTTCCCAAGGCGATTCTGCACTCGCACGCCGCTCTGGTCTCCGCCTGCCTGACGGAGCAGAACCATCATGCGCAGGGGCGCGCCGATGTCTTCCTGTGCATTCCGCCGCTCTATCACACCGGCGCGAAGATGCACTGGTTCGGCAGCCTCCTCGCGGGCAGCCGGGCGGTGATCCTCCGGGGCGTCAAGCCCGAGTGGATTCTGCAGGCGGTGTCGGAGGAGAAGGCGACGATCGTCTGGCTGCTCGTGCCGTGGGCGCAGGACATTCTCGACGCCATCGACAGCGGCGAGATCCAGCTCGCCAAGTACCGGCTCGACCCGTGGCGGCTGATGCACATCGGCGCGCAGCCGGTCCCCCCCAGCCTGATCCGCCGCTGGAAGCAGGTCTTCCCCGCGCATCAGTACGACACCAACTACGGCCTCAGCGAGTCGGTGGGCCCGGGCTGCGTCCATCTCGGCGTCGAGAACCTCCACAAGGTCGGCGCCATCGGCAAGGCAGGGTACCTGTGGCAGACCGCCATCGTCGATGAAAGCGGGCAGCCGGTCGCCCCGGGCGCGGTCGGCGAACTGATCGTCAACGGCCCCGGCGTGATGAAGTGCTATTACAACAACCCCGAAGCCACGGCGGCCATCCTCAAGGGCGGCTGGCTCTACACGGGCGACATGGCGCGGATGGACGACGAGGGGTTCATCTACCTGGTCGACCGGAAGAAGGACGTCATCATCACCGGCGGCGAGAACCTCTATCCCGTGCAGATCGAGGATTACCTGCGCGCGAACGACAAGATCAAGGATGTCGCCGTCATCGGCCTGCCCGACGACCGGCTCGGCGAGATCGCGGCGGCGATCATCCAGTTGAAAAGCGGCGTGGTCTGCACCGAGGCCGACATCCTGGACTTCTGCCAGGACCTCCCCCGCTACAAGCGGCCGCGGAAGATCATCTTTGCCGACGTGCCGCGGAATCCCACCGGCAAGATCGAGAAGCCCCGCCTGCGCGAAAAGTATTGCGGACAGCGGCTCGTGGAGTCGCAGACGACACGGTAGACCAGGCGGCAGGGGACTTTTGCGCATTAGTCCCATTGAGGAATGAAATGAAAAAACAGACTGTCGACAAGCGGCCGCGCGGGCCGAAAATCTACGTATCCACCGACCTCGAGGGGATCAGCGGCGTCTATCGCTTCGCGCAGACGCGCGACCGCAATTCGCCGCATTGCCTGCAGGCCGTCGAGTACATGATGGGCGACATCGCGGCGCTGGTCCGCGGGCTGCGCGAGGCGGGGGCCTCCGCGATCACCGTGATCGACGGGCATGGCGGCGGCGACAATTTCATTCCGCATCTGATGGAGCCCGGCGCCACCTACATCACCGGGATGCCGCGCGACAAGTGCGAAGGGCTCGCCTCCTGCGACGGCGTGGTGCTGCTGGGCTTCCACGCCATGAAGGGGACGACCGACGGCGTCCTCAACCACACGCAGTCATCCATGAGTGAAAGCCGCTACTGGTACAACGGACGGGAGTCGGGGGAGATCGCGCAGATGGCCTTGATGGCCGGGAGCGTGGATATCCCGGTGATCCTGGTGACGGGCGATACGGCCACGTGCCGTGAGGCCCGCAAGTTCCTCGGCCGGCAGGTGGTGACGGTGGCCACCAAGCGCGGCCTCAGCCGCGAGGCGGCCGAACTCTATCCCCTCGAGGAGACGCGCCGCGCCATTTTCGAAGGGGCCAAGCGGGCCGTGGCGGCCATTCCGCAATGCAAGCCCTACAAGCTGCCCCTGCCGCTCAAGTGCCGCCGGGAGTTCATCGAGCGCCTGGAGCGGCCGTCGGAGACGCGCCTGGTGGTCCGCAACAAGACCACGTCCGACCCGACCGACATCTTCGTGATCTAGCAGCTGTCGGGTATTGGAGCAAAGGAGAGCTGCCAGAACCGCACCGTTCCCGACCCCGCGAAGGTCGATACCACACTCAACTGCAGGCAGGCGAGGGTGACAGAATTTGTGAATGCACGTTCAAGTGTCGGCCGCCTTGCGCCGTTTGAACATCCAGAACCCAGCAGCCGCCAGCGCCAGGGCAGCGACACCGCCGACCGTATAGGGCCAAGCACCTATGAGGCGGGACGCGCCAGCACTCGGGGGAGCAGCCGCTACAGCGAATTCGGACTCCGGAGCGGCGGCGCGAAGCGTGCCGCCCCATTTTTCAATCTCCTCCGGCGCAAGCGGTTGGTTGAAGTCGCGCATCTTCAAGGCGGCGAGGTTGGTATTGACGCTGGTGTGGGGCTTGAACTTGCGGGATTCGGGCAGCGCGGCCTTTAGGTCGCGGTCGGTGTAGACGTTCGGCGTAGGCGGTTCAAAGCTGTGCCGCTTCAACATCGCCAGCCGCTCGCGTGACCGTCGGCAAGGGGGACGTTTCCGGGCACGCTGGATCGTGCAGGGACGGTGAGTCTCTGCTAT
>CAZQKI010000301.1:0-4512 GCA_964592855.1 uncultured Lentisphaerales bacterium | reverse complement strand
GATCGGGCCGTCAGGCGGGATCACCTACAACGCGCCCGGCGGGTATCATGACGATTGCGTCATGGCCCTGGCGCTCGCGAATCACCGGAGATGGGAGACGGAGAGTGTCGGGAGGATGTTGCCCGTCGCGGGAAGTGTGAGGCGGCAAGGCGTAAGGGGGCGGCGGGAGCGGGTGTTGGTGGGGTGAGAGGCGGGTCGTCTGAAGAGCAACTGCCCCTGTAAATGCTCCAAACAACCCATTCTTTCTGTCATCTGCGTTGGAAACAAGGCTGGTAAAGGCTTTCGGGAAAAGGCGGCAGGGAGAAAAGACTGGCACTCCTGCACTGGTTACTGTACATGTGCTCACCGTCTATGCGCCGAAGCCTGAATCTCTTGGTAGTATGCCTGTTCCTGCTGGGGTTTCTCATTGCCCCCGCAGTGCATGTTGTTGCGTCCGGACATGGCCACAACGCATGCGGAGATAGGGCCGGCCACGATCACAAGGCCCCTGGACCCCACCGGGCCGATCAATGCGGCATCTGTCAGCTTGCCCACACACCGGTTGCGCTGACCACGCCTGTTGCGGCACCGTTGGTCGTCGCTGTCATGGATGAGTTGTCGGTCTCTCCGGTCGCCACGCCGGCGCAGCGCGTGGCGTACATCCTGCCGTTCTCTTGCGGCCCGCCTGCCTGAGTCGTCCGTTCTGACGTTTTCCGTTCCCGCGCGCGTGAGGACCGTTGAGTCTGCGCGCGCATACGACTCAACCTGCAACAGGAGATTTCTCGTGAGAATGAATGCTTTGACGCTCGTACTGCCGCTTGTCGCGGCTTGTTTGGCGGCGGGTAACGCCGTCGCCCAGATTCAGTCCACCGCAACCGATTCGTCCGCCACGCAGCGGGCAATTCAATCCCTCAACCCGGACATCTCGGCCATCGTGGACATGTATTACCACCACGACGATTCCGAGGAGGGGATCAGTCATGTCCTGGAAGAAATGTCCGGCTTCGGCCATGCCCACGGAGGGGAGGATGAGCATGGGCACGATCACGGTATGGAAGACGGCTTCAATCTGCGGCACCTCGAACTGCAGTTCTCGGCAGACGTGGACCCCTATTTCAAAGGGTCAGCCATTGCGGCCATTGATCAGGAAGGCGCGGAGATGGAGACGGCCGAGATCGAAACGACCTGCCTTCCCTGGGGCCTCAAACTCCGTGGCGGCAAGTTCTACAGCGATTTCGGCTACATCAACGCCCAGCACGCGCACTCATGGAACTTCACGGATCAGCCGCTGATCTACCAGTTGGCCCTCGGGGAACACGGGCTGAATGAGAAAGGCCTCCAGTTGTCCTGGCTGGCGCCGACGCCGTTCTACCTGCTGGCCGGCGTCGAGGCGTTTCAGGGCGAGAACGAGAACCTGTTCGCCTATCACGGCGATGGCGATCTCCCCGCGCATGATGGGCCGCGCCTTGGCGTCGGCTGGCTCAAGGCCGGTCCGAACCTGCCTGGCAATCACGCGCTCCAATTCGGAGCGTTTGCGGCCGCCGGAAAGCACCAGGAGGAACACGTCGAACCCGAAGGCGAGGAGGCGTTCGATGGCGACAGTGGGTTCTGGGGCGGCGATGTGGTGTACAAGTACAACGCGCCGCACCCGCAAGGGAAGGGGGACTTCGTCGCGCAGGCCGAGTACTTCAGCTGCAAGAAGGATCTGACGCTCGTGGCCGCGGAGGCCGAGCCCGATCTCGTGGGCAACTCCAAGGTGGACGAGCAGGACGGCTATTACGTGCAGGCGGTCTACGGTTTCCTGCCAAGATGGCGCGCGGGCATCCGGTGGGAGCAAGTTGGCCTGACCAACGAATCCGAACTCCCGAGCGGCGAAACGGAGTCATTCGGATCCAGCAGTCGGGCGGGCGCCATGCTTGATTTCACGCCGTCCGAATTCTCGCGCATCCGGCTACAGGCCAACCAAGGCTCCTACGAGACGGCGGAAGGCTCCGAGGACGTCACGGAAGTGTACGTCCAATGGATCGTTTCCATCGGCGCCCATGGCGCACACAAGTTCTGAGCGCCGTAGCGGAAAGGAGATTACGCCATGACAACTATGATCAAGACGATCATCACGCTGGCCGCCCTTTGCGGTCCGGCGATTCACGCGGCTCCGCTGAGGATCGTTACCACCACATCGGATCTCGCGGCCATTGCCAAGGCGGTGGCCGGCGACAAGGCGGCGGTACACAGCATCTGCACGGGCAAGGAAGACCCCCACATGCTTCAGGCCAAACCCAGCGTCATCCTGCTGGCCCGCGACGCGGACCTGTGGATTCGCATCGGGCTGGAACTGGAGATCGGCTGGGAACCGCCGATTCTGGACGGATCGCGCAACAACCGCATCCGACCCGGCGCGCCCGGCCACATGGACGCCTCGGAAAGTGCGCTGGTGCTCGATATCCCGCAGGGTCCGATCACCCGCGCCATGGGCGACGTGCACCCGTCCGGCAATCCCCACTACTGGCTCGACCCCCTGAACGGGCGTCGCATTGCCGGCGCTGTAGCCGAACGCCTCGCCCTGTTACGGCCGGCAGAGGCCGACACGTTCCGTGCGAACGCGACCGCCTTCCAGAAGGCGCTGGACGAACGCATGTTCGGCGCGGAGTTGGTGAAGGCGGTGGGAGCCGATGCGCTCTGGGCGAAGGCTGCTGACGGGAGTCTCGTCGCACTGCTTGCGGAACCGGGCAACAAGGGCAAGGCTGGCGGATGGGTGGCGGCCATGACGCCGCTTCGCGGCCAGAAGATCGTGGCCTATCACAGAAGCTGGGTGTACTTCGCTCACCGGTTCGGCCTTGAAATCGCGGCGGAGATAGAACCCAAGCCGGGCGTTCCGCCGACGGCCGCGCACTTGGCCGCGGTGGCGGAAGCCGTCAAGTCGAACAACGTCACGATCATTCTCCAGGAAGCTTTCTACAGCACGCGAGCGGCCAACCAGATTGCGGCCAAGACCGGTGCCCGCGTCGTCGTCGCTGCAAACTCCGTTGGCGGGCAACCGGAAGCGACGGACTACCTGGCATTGATGGAACTGATTGTGAGCAAGGTAAGCGAACCCTGATGAGCGCAGACACCATGCCGGAGGCCACAACCAGCGGACCGATTATTCGCTGTGATCGGGTCGCCGTAGCCTACGGACGGCAGGAAGTCGTGCATGACGTCTCCCTGGAGGTTCGCGCCGGCATGCTCCTGCCTTTTGTCGGTCCCAATGGCGCGGGCAAGACCACTTTGCTCCGCGCCATTCTGGGCCTGTTGCCGCTGGCACGCGGTGTCATCCACACGCCGTTCGCGCGGAAGCCGGCCGGCTATGTGCCCCAGCAGAAGGCCATCGACCCGCTCTACCCCGTGACCACGCGCCAGATCGTGGAGATGGGGTTGTATTCCGAACTGGGCTTCTGGAAGCGCCCCACGGCGGAACACAGGAGCCGGGTGACAGCGGTGCTTGATCGGTTTGGCTTGGGACCGCACCAAGAGAAGACCTTCGGCGAGTTGTCCGGCGGGATGAAACAGAAAGCGCTGCTGGCCCGCGCCCTGGCCAGCGGTGCGGACGTGTTCATCATGGACGAACCGACCTCGGAATTGGACGAAGACTCGGAGAAGGACGTGCTGGAGAACCTTGTGGCCCTAGCTCGGGACGAGGGCAAGACCGTTCTGCTGGCGCATCACGGTTTGGACCAGGCAGGGGCGCTCGCCGACCGGGTTTGCGTGGTACATCACGGACGTGCCCGGTTTGCTACGGTCCACGAGGCGCGGCATATCCTGAGCGGGACGTCCTGCGCGGGGGCAACGTGCCATGAGTGAATCCCTCTTCGTGCTGTTCCAATCGTTCCCCTATGCGTTGGCGGCCGGCTTGCTCGTCGCCGTGACCTGCGCCGTGTTCGGCGTCTTCGTCATCCTGAAGCGGGTGGTGTTTATCGGCATTGCCCTGTCGGAACTGGCCGCCTGCGGGATTGCGGGTGCGCTGGCGGCCGGGTTGCCGCCGTTGGCTGGCGCGTTGACCCTCACACTGGGAGCCGTGGTCTTGCTGGCGGCCCCGCTGGAAAATCGCCGGATGCCTCGGGACGCGCTGCTGGGCGTGCTGTTCGTCGCCGCCTCCAGCCTGAGCGTGCTCCTCGTGTCGCGGAGCGGGCTGGGGCTGCACGAGGTCAAGGCGTTGCTGTATGGCGACCTGATCCTCACGTCCCCCCACGATTTCCGCGTGCTCTGCGCGATTCTGCTTCCGGCCCTTGCGGGCTTGCTCGTTTTCCTGCGGCCGATGTCGTACGCCTTTCTGGATCGGGATGCGGCGGTCGTCCTGCGCGTGCGGCCGGCGCGATGGGAAATGGTCTTCTTCCTCCTGCTGGGGCTGGTCGTCGCCGCAGCATCGAAGGCGGCCGGAGCGCTTCTGGTCTTTTGCTATCTGGTCGTGCCTGCTTCCGCCGCCCTACTGCTGAGCCGGAAGCTTGGGCGGGTACTGCTGCTGGCCGCGATCATTGCCACGGTGGCGACACTAGG
>CAZQKI010000300.1:2584-4564 GCA_964592855.1 uncultured Lentisphaerales bacterium | reverse complement strand
AGTCGCACAGCGCCGGGTACGCGATCGTCGCGTTCCAGACGGCCTACCTCAAGGCGCACTATCCCGAGGAGTTCATGGCCGCGTTGCTGTCGAGCGAAATGGGCAACCTGGACAAGATCCCCGTCTTCATCAACGAGGCCCGGAGTATGCGGCTCGACATCCTGCCGCCGCATGTGAATCACAGCGGGGTGCGTTTCATGCCCGTGAAGAACGGCATCCGCTACGGGCTGGCGGGCATCAAGAACGTGGGTGAGGGAGCGTCGCACGAAGCGGTCGCCGAGCGCGAGCGCAACGGCCCGTACAAGGGACTGATGGACGCGTGCCAGCGGTTGCAGAGTTCGCTGGTAAACCGCAAGACGCTGGAAAGCCTGGTGCGGTGCGGCGCGTTTGACGGCGGGGATCTGCACCGCGCCCGTCGCTTCAACGGCGTTGAGTTCGCCATGAACCGGGCGTCGGCCGCGCAGCGCGACCGCCAGTCCGGCCAGGGGAGCCTGTTCGACCTGCTGCCGGCCGATCCGGCCGCGGGGGCGGCGGATACGCAACTGCCGGAGACGACGCCCTGGACGGAAAGCGAGTTGCTGGCGGGCGAACGTGAGTTGTTGGGCATCTACATGAGTGGTCATCCGCTCAGCCAGTATGAAAAGCTGCTGAAACGTTACCAGCGTGCGGATGTGCGGGGCCTGGCCAAACTTGAGGAGGGGGGGGTTACGCGCCTGGGGGGGCTGGTCACGTCGCTGGCCCAGCGCTTCACCAAGAAGAAGGAGCCCATGGCGGTGTTCCGGCTTGAGGATCTCGACGGCAGCATCGAGGTGGTCGTCTTCCCCGATGCCTACCGTGAGCATGGCGCGGCCATTGGGGCGGACCGGACGGTGATGGTCTGCGGCGAAATCCGGCGGGAGGAATCCGATACCCGGCTGATTGCGTACGAGGTGTATGCGCTGGAAGACGCCCCGACGCTGTACGCGGAGCGGATCAGCCTTCATATCCAGGGGGCGCATGCCAACGAGGCGCTGCTCGGAAGCATCGGCGAGTTGCTGAGGTTGCATCCCGGCCGCACGCCGGTCGTTCTGTGCCTGGAGTTTCCCGGCGGCGAAAAAGTGTTCCTGGATACCGATATCTGCTATAAGGTTACCCCTTCCGAAACGTTGATTGAGGCCCTGGAACACCTCATGGGGGAGGACACCGTGTACGTGGCTGTGAATGCGAGCCCATGTCTGAAGCAGCGTCCGGCATTCCGGCGCAAGGCGGCCGGCGCGAGCGAAGACCGCGACGAGTGAGCCCGTTGGACGGCATCATCATGGATACGCGTGCGGCCATTCCCGATTCCCGGTACCTGAAGACGCCCGACGGGGCCGTCTACGGTCCGGTTGATGCCATCACGCTGTGTGCTTGGGCCGCCGAGGCCCGCGTCACTCCCGGATGCCAGGTGTCCCGGGATCGTGAGACCTGGCAGGCAGCCGCGGAGATTCCCGAGTTACGCCTGCATTGGCAGACCACCCTGCCGGACGGGACCGTGGTGGGCCCCTTGAACCTCTTCGCGCTCTGGGAGTTGATCCAGGACGGCAGCCTGCCGCAGGGGTTGTCCATGCGCAACCGGCTGACCGGCGTGGAGGTGCCGCTGGACGAACGCCTGCTGCCGGTCGCCCTTCGGGAATCCCGCGCGATCCTCGATGCGATGGCCGCCCAGATGGCGGCCGGCGCGGCGCGGGCGGCGCCGTCACCGGATGAGGAGGCGCTGCGCGAACGCCTCGCACGGGCCGAAAAGGATCTCGCGGACAACCTGCGCCTGATGAGCGAATCGCAGCGGCTGTTGGTCGCTCGCGAACAGCAGATGAAATCCATGGAGGCCCGGCTGGCCGAAAGCCAGGTCCAACTGGGCGAAAGCCAGGCGCGTCTGGCCGAAAGCCAGGCGTGTCTGACGGGCGACCGTCAGGAGATCGAGGCCCGGCTGGCGGAGGCCGTGCGTGAGCGGGAGGCCGG
>CAZQKI010000300.1:0-2484 GCA_964592855.1 uncultured Lentisphaerales bacterium | reverse complement strand
GCGGAGCTTTCGCAGGCGCGCTCCGAAACGGAAAGCCTCCGGAGCGGGCGGGAGGCAGCGGCGGCGACCTGGGCGGTTGAGCGTGAAGACCTGACGCAGCGCGCCGTAACGGCGGCGGAGCAGGCGCAGGGGTGGGGACAGGCGGCCGAGGCGGCGGAAACCAGACTCGCCGCGCTGACCCTGCGGATGGACGCCGTACAGCGGGAGTCGCAGAGTCAGCTTGCCGCCATGACGACTCGGCTGCAGGAACTGCAGCGCGCGGCGGACGCGCTGAAGGCGGACTACGAGAGCCGCCTGGCCGAGGGCCGGCAGGCGGTTGAAAAGGCCGCGGCGCGCGGTGCCGCAGAATGCCGGTCGCTTCGTGAACGCCTGGCAGCCGTCCTGCAGGACTGCGCGGCACTGACGTCGGCGCGCGACGAATTCCAGACGGCCCTCACCGCCGCGGTGGCGGCGCGGGATGCCGCGGTGGCGGAGCGGCAGGCGGATGCGCAGCGATTGCACGAAATGACCGGTCGGGTGGACGAGGTGGCGGGCGAGCGGGATGACGCGCGCCGGCGGCTCGACGGGCTGGAGCAGACGGTCCGTGACGTCACTGAACGGGAAGCGGCGGTACGCCGGGAAATGGCGGCGGGCCTGGCGGACTGGACGGCACGAAACGAGGCGCACGAACAGGCGGCGGTCCTGCAGCGGCAGTCGGCAGGGGAGGCGGCGGCGGCGTGGTCGGCTGAGCGGGAAGACCTGCTTCGCCGACTGTCCGGCCAGGAGCAGCAGCTCACCGAGGCGCAACGGACGGTTGCCGAACGGGATGCGCAACTTGCCGAGTCCGCGAAGCAGCGGGAAACCCTCCTCGCGGAGGTCAGCCGGATCGAGAATAGCCGCGTGGAACGCGCGGACCAGCGGAAGCGGGAAGTGGGGCAGACGGCGCGCCACCTCGGCGAGAGCCGGGCCGAATTGGCGGCGGCCCGCGAGGCGCTTGCCGCCGAGCGTGAACGGTCGGCCGCGATGGAAAAGCGGCTGGCTGGCGAGATCAAGGCGCTGCAGCGCGATCTGCACGCGCTGGCCATGGTCAAGACCGCGGCACGCAGGTTGCGCGACGAACATGCGGCTGCCGGCCCGATGATCGACTGGCTGGCGGGCGGGTCCGCCGCCGCTGCGGCTGCGGGAGGGGCGGAGGGGGACGACAAGTTTGCGGGTCTCAACCTTTCGCAGCAGGTCGATCTGCTGCACCAGGAATTGAGGCTTTCTGTCGATGACAAGGAACGGCTCCGGCGCGACCTGGAGAAGGTGCGCGCCGATTATCTCGACCTGGAGCGCCGCAGTGAGGCGCGTGGGCTGGAATTGGGGGCGAAGATCACCCAGTTGCAGAATGAATTCCAATCCAACGCGCCCATGGTGCAACAGACGTTGGAGGAACTCGAACGGCGTGAGAGCGCCGCGCGCCAGTACCGGAAGAAGGCTGAGGAACGCGAGAAGGAACTGCAGGAGCGCATCATGGCCCTGGAGGCGGAACTGACGCGCGCGCAGCAGGCTCCGGCGGGCGTGATCGAGGGCGAGTGGCAGGCGCCGCCCCGTCCGGCCGGGACGCCGCCGCGCGAGGAGGCCCCCCGCGGCAACGGCGCCAAAGGGAAGCCGGCCGCCACCATGCTGAACAGCGTGGAGGCGCAGCTTCGCGGCGAACTCGAAAAATGGCATACTCTGGAGCAGGACAAGGACCGTACGAAAGCTAAACCGCAGCAGTGGTTTCGGTGGAAAAAGTCATGACTGACGATACCCATAAGACAAACCCGGACGGCAGGGGGATGGAAAATCTGACCGAAGTGCTGCGCTTGCAGGCTGAGGCGCTCGCGCGAATATCGGAACGGATGGCGGGGGCTCAGGGCCACGGCAGCGGCGGGGGGGCGGTTCTGGGGTTGCCGCCGCGTCTTGAACCCGCCGGCTCGCATGACCTGCCGGTGCTGGCGGGCGATCCGTCGCTCTCGGAAGAGTCGTTGCCCGTGTTGAATGCATTTCGTAAATTCATCGATGCCGAGCGGCGGCGCGCGCGTATCCGCCTGATGTGGCTTTCGCTGGCATTTTCGGTTCTGCTGGCCTGTGTCCTCGCGACGGTGCTCTACCTGGTGCACTCACGCGCGGATGAGCTGCAGACGGATATCCAGGGCGCGCGCCGACAGGTGACGGAGGTCCGTTCGAATACGGACGCCGAGCTGAAAAGAATGGCTGACGCCGCCGCCCGCCTGACGACGGATATCAACCGGGGGTTCCGGGTGGCGCACTCCAATGTGGCGAGCCAGATCGGAACACGTGACGCAGAAATCGACAAATTGAAGGAAACGATTTCGACGCTGGAGATCGACAACGCGGTGCTGGTCGGGAGACTGAAAGAGATCCTGGACCGGACCGAGCAGTTGCAGGGGGCGTACATGTCCCAGGCCCAGCAGTTCCAGACCTTCCAGGAGGCGGTGCAGGTGCCGGCGTTGGGCCCGG
>CAZQKI010000299.1:0-4571 GCA_964592855.1 uncultured Lentisphaerales bacterium | reverse complement strand
CAACGTTAAATAGGCGTCCAGACGCAATCCACCGGTAGAGCCGGCGAAAATGCACACTGCGCCCGCGCCGTCAAAAGTAACCGGAAGAATGGATCGATGTCAAGCTCTCACTGAAGAGGGGTCGCAAATGGCCAACAATCAACGATTAATGAGCACGCAGCCCCGACGGACAGCGAGGCAAGGCAAAAATGGCGTAATCGGCGCGTATGACGGTATGTACGGCCAGGCGGTACATACAGGCCAGACGGTTTTTGTGGACATAGAACCTTGGTTCTAGTATATTTCGGGCTGTCTTCATGACGCAATTACCCGCCCCAGCGGTGCTATACGTCAGACGTGTAACATGGGAGAATTGATATGAATCAGGCCCAAAACGTTGACCTGCATGATGTTGACGCCTATTTTAAAAGTCGGAATCTGGTGGACGACAGGCACCGGCCGTACTGCCTGCGGTGGCTGCAGCGGTTCTTGTCGGGGCCTTGGGGGGCCGGACGCCTCGCCCCGAACGACGCGCTGGCGGCCTTCGCCCAGCACCTTGAGCTGGATGGCCGCACGGAAGAATGGCAGGTGCGGCAGGCGGTTCGGTCGGTGGAACTCTTCCAGAAGCACTACCTGCGCCACCTTCAGGAGACGGGCGCGGCGGTTCCCGCCGCCGTCGCGGGACAGATGGACGCCACGGGGACGCCGCAGACTTTCGGAGCGGCGTTGGGCGAGACGCGGACCTTGATCCGCCTGCGCCATTACGCCTACCGGACCGAGCAGGCATACCTGGAATGGCTCGGACGCTACGGTCGTTTCGCCGAGCAGCGTGCCCTGCCGTGGGCGGCGGCGGACACGGCGAGATCCTTCCTGACGGACTTGGCGATCCAACGGGGCGTGGCCGCCTCCACTCAGAACCAGGCGTTCAGCGCGCTCCTCTTTCTGTTGCGCGAGGTCCTCGGACAGGACGTCAAGGGTCTTGACGCCGTGCGCGCCAAGCGCGGCCCGCGCCTTCCCGTCGTGCTCAGCGACGCGGAGGTGAAGCAGGTGATTGGCGGGACCACGGGGACGGTCGGACTCATGCTGCGTCTGATTTTCGGGGGCGGACTGCGGGTCACCGAATGCACACGGATGCGGGTGAAGGACTTGGATTTCGACCAAGGGCTGCTTTTCGTGAGGGGAGGCAAGGGCGACAAGGATCGCACGACGCTTTTCCCAAAGTGCCTGTTCGAACCGCTGAGGGGCCATCTGGCGCGGGTCAAGACGCTGCACGACAAGGAACTGGCCGATGGCGGCGGCGACGTTGAACTGCCATATGCCTTGGCTGCCAAGTACCCAAAGGCGGCTTGGGAATGGGGTTGGCAGTACGTGTTCCCGGCGAAGGACAAGTCCGTGGACCCGCGTTCGGGCGCGGTGCGACGGCACCATGTGGACGAACAGGTATTGCAGCGCGCCATGCGTGAAGCAGTGGTTCGCGCGGGCATTGCGAAGCCGGCGCACGTGCATACGTTGCGGCATTCGTTTGCGACGAGCCTCCTGCTGCGGGGCGTGAACATCCGCGAGGTGCAGCAGTATCTGGGGCATGCTAGCGTCGAGACGACCATGATCTACACGCATGTCATCCGCGGGTTGGACAGCACGGCGGAAAGCCCGCTGGATGCGCTGGGCGTCGTGTCTTAGGGAACTGGACCCGGCGGTCATCCGCCGTAGCGAATATGAAGCCGGAACGACACTGCATTCGCCACCGCCGGGGACGGCGGGCTCCATTTCTTCCTTTGCCGCCTCCCGCCCCGTCTCCCGCCCCCACTCACAAACTCACGCACTCACATACTCACGCACGCATCGTTCCTCGACCCCGTTTCCCTCCGCGATCTTTGCGCCCTCTGCGCGAAACTCTCCCTGATCCCCGAACCAAGAACTACGAACCAAGAACTACGAACCAAGAACTACGAACCAAGAACCAAGAACGTCTCCCGATTCCCGTCTCCCGACTCCCGGAGTCTTAAATGTTGATTTCTCGCTCATCCTGCGTTCAAGATGAGGTCACATGAGAAGACCGCGCGAGATCCGGACGTTGCGCTTCAATGACCTTGACGATGCCGTCCATTCCCGAGAAATGCCAGCTGTCGCACTTGACCGACGCCCCCGACGCCAGGGTCAGCACCACGATGCCCTTCTCCTCCCAGCGCGTCCAGTCGATCATCCTGACTTCAGACCAGGCGATGTCCCGTCCGCCGAAACCGCTGCCGTGCAAACCTGCCTCGTCCGCCACAAACCGCCGGCCCCGCTTTGCGGCGACGATGCCGAAGGCGATCAACGCCAGCAGCACGGTGATGCCCGCCTGAATGTACTGGTCGCGCAAATCATCCGCCGCATAGACGGGCTCCGCCAGCAGACGCTGAACCGCCTGCTTCTGCCGGGCGAGCGCCTGCTCGATGTCCGCCGGATTCCGGGGAATCTGCAGCTCCACCATCTTGCTGGCCAGCTTTTTGGGAGCCCGCCACCCGTGCGCCGCAAAGGCCAGTTGCAACGGACTCGCCCGGGGCGGCTCGTCGCGGAGCCAGTTCTCGGCCGTCAGGTTCGTGGCGGTCAGCATGGGGCGGATGGCCTCCATGCGCCGATTCACCTCCGGCCAGGCGACGGCGCCATCGTAAACCGACCAGATGGACAGCGCCACCATCAGCGCCCCGATGCCGACCAGGCGCAGGGCGTAATCCCTGTTCAATTTTGCTTCAGCCACGTGATTCCTCTGTTTTGGATGGTAACGGCTCCAGGGTCTACCAGAACCCATATTGTCCCGAGACGATCACATAGACGCCGAGAACCAGATTGGTGGTCACATGCGCGATGATCGCCGGCGCGCCCCGCCCGGCGCGCACCGCCAGCCACCCGTAGACGGCCCCGGCGAGCATCCCCGCCAGCCAGCGGTCATGCTCCAGACCGAAGATGACGACGATCATCCAGAAGGCCTGTGCATCATAGCGCCCGAGCGGGATCTTCGAGAAATCGGGATTGCGGATCCAGCGATAGAGAAAACCGCGGAAGAAATATTCTTCGATGACGGCGATCACACCGGCCGAGCCCAGCAGCTTCAACACGACGAGCGACCAACCCGCCTCTTCCGGCGAGAAGGCGAGCGCGCGGTGGTTGAAAGGCAAGGCAGGGAACACCGACGGATCGAAGTAGCTCGGGAAACGCCCCCAGGGGAAGATCAGCCATCGGTGATAGCCGGCTTGAAAGGCGGGCAGCCACCGCCCCGTCACGGGCATCTCGGGAATGATCCAGATCGCCGCGACGCCCACGCCCGCGAGGACCGCCACCGGCCAGTCGCCCGCGCGCACCCCGGGATTGTACCGCCACGGCTTGTAGAAGAGGAGCAACCCCGCGCAGATCAGCGACTTCGCACCATAGCTGACGGGATAAAGCCAGCGCGGACAGGCCCAGAACATTTCCAGCGCCTGCAGCAGCAGCATGACGCCGATCCATGCCGCAAAGGGCACCCAATGTCCGCGGGCGATCTTGTTGGAGCTTGCCATGGTGGGAATGATCACACGTGCGGCCGCTGCGCTACAGTCCAAAAACATGCAGCCTGGGCAGCAAAGCCTTCATCTGCACCTCAAGCGCTTGAATCTGAGAATCCTGCGCGGGGCCGACGCCCGCGGTGGAATGGCTCTGCTTCCATTGCTCATACTGCTGGGTCAAAGCTTCCAGATTTTTTCGCAATACCGGCTCCGTCTCCTTCAGCCGTCGCAATTCATCGCCAATGCGGATCCGCTCCGCTCCACTCGCGTTGTCGCGCATCTGCGTCAGTTGCTTGGCGCGGGCGGCGGCCTCGTCGTAGCCTTGCTTGAGGCTGCGCAGCGGCGCCGCATGGGGGTTGGCGTCCACCGCCAGCCGCACCAGGTTGCTCTTGCGGGCTTCCAGGCGCGCATTCAACGAATAGTAGCGGCACAGCGCGTCCAAGGCCTCGGCGTCAACCTCGCCACGCCCGCCTTCGAATCGGACGAGGTCGGCCGTCGCGATCAGGTAGGGCCCCTCCCATTCCTGGCCACGCCAGACCCGGCACAGCGCGAATTCGCGCTTGGAGGAGGTCGTGGTGGTGATCTGTTCGACCAGCACCCCGCCCGGCAGGTTCCCCTCGCGCCGTTTTCCGTCTTTTTCAAAATGCGAAGCATCCAGAATCGTGACGCCCCAGTGGGTGGTGTCGTCGCCGGACGGCCGGATCCGTTGCGTCGACGGGGTATAGTTGCGTTCCGTGATCACAACGGGGGGCGGTTCGGCGGAGGCGTCGGGAGGTGGAAGGGACGCTTGCTGCGGCGCCCCTTCAACCGCGTTCGACGATGCCGTCTCTTCGGCGGAGCCCATCGCTTGCGTTGGCGGATCGGCCAAAGGCGCCGTCTCAGGGGAAAGGGATGCACCCCTCACCTGAACGGGCGCAATGCGGTTCGCCGCAACGTCCGCCGGCTTCCCAAGCAGGGATTGTCGAAGGACAGCAGGCCGTCCGGGTTTGATGCTTGGCAACCCATAGTAGATGACCAGCGTCCCGACGATTGCCGTCGCCAAATATCGCAACCAAAAGCCCATGTCGCTTC
>CAZQKI010000298.1:0-4575 GCA_964592855.1 uncultured Lentisphaerales bacterium | reverse complement strand
GTCTGCACCAGGGGCGGCGTGATCAGAAGAATCGGCTTTTCGTTCATCGGAAAATTAGAACAGCTCGCACCGCAAGTCCGGGTTGGTGTTGATGTCGTCCTCAAGTATCTTCCCCAGACGCGTGTAGATGGAACCCGGCTGGCCGTCGCCGATGGTGCGGTTTTCATAGGCCCGTACCGCGACGAGGTTCAGCGTGGTCCCGACGATCAACATTTCGGCGGCATCGTAGATATCCGCTTCGGTGATGTCGCGGTGGGCGATGCACGCGAGCGTGCCGTCGGCCACCAGGGGGGCGGCCAGTTCGAGGAGGCGCAGCATGGTCGTCCCCGCCAGGATGTTCTCGAGACGCGGGAAGAGCAGTTCGCCTTTGCGGGTCACGATGCCCGCATTCTCCGTCGGGCCTTCGGTCAGGTGGTTGTCGGCATCGAAGCCCACGACGAAGTTGACGCCCCAGTCTACTGACTCGCGCTTCATCAGCACGTTGGGCAGGTAGTTGCAGTTCTTGATGCCGGCCAGCTCGGAGGGTTTGCAGGGGATGTGGCTCCGCCGGACGACGGCCCCTTCGGGATGGAGTTCCATGAAGGCCTGGCCTAGCGCATAGACGATGATGTAGAGGGCCGTGGCCGGGGAGTCGTAGGGCGAGACGCCGAAGCTGCCCGGCCCGCGCGCCAGGATCACGCGGACGGAGCAGTCGCGTTTGCCGCTCACGCGGATGGTCTCGTGGGTCAGGCGGAGGATCTCCCCGCTGCCGCCCGGCCAGCCGATGCCGATCGCGGCGGCGGAGCGCATGAGCCGGCGGAGGTGGGCGTCGAAGTTGTAGAGTCCGCCGTTGACGCACTTGCCCGTGTCGAAGACCCCGTCGCCGCGGTGGACGAGATGGTCGTCGATCGGGAGGAGCATCAGCGCGGGATCGGTGACCACGCCGTCCAGCAAACTGGAATACATCGCGTAGTAGCCCTTGAACCAGGGTTGCTTGACCGACTCAAGCGCTTCAACGTAATTCGTGCGGTTTAACTGCTTCATGTCATTTCACCCCTTGAAGATGAAGAAGCGCCGCATGGCGTAATTGATCATCAGCGATGCGACCAGATTCGCCCCGAACGCCAGCGAAGTCTGGATCGCGAACTGCGCGATCAGCCAGCTTTGCACCGATGTGCCCAGGAGCATGCTGACGCCCGAGACGCCGAAAAACAGCAGGAACTCGACGAGCCAGTGGTGGCGGCCCGGTTTGAAGACGAAGAGCCGGTTCAGGAAATAGCAGAAGCTGTTCGAGAAGAAGAAGGCGATGGCGTTGCAGAGGCCGGCATGCCAGATGCGCGTGGCTTCCGAGAGGTCGGCGACCGTCAAGCCGAGCAGGCGGACGGCGACATCGTCAGGCGTCAGGCAGGGAAAGAGGAAGATCGACAGGAGGTAGAAGACGCCGATGTGGCTCGCCGTTGCCAGGCCACCCGCAATGGCATACTTCAAAAATTGCAGGAGGGGAGTCGTCTCATGACTCAGAAACCGTCGAAACCAGCTCAACATAACGGCGAATCCTCGCAGATGGCACGCCCACGGGGAGTCGAACCCCGCTTACAAGGATGAAAACCTTGTGTCCTAACCGATAGACGATGGGCGCATCGCAAAAGCGGGCGGAATTTACCAAACCCCCCCCCGGTCTGCAAGCCTTATTATCGGTCCATGGGTGTTTTGAATTGCTTTTTTGTCCGTTTTCGGAAATGATGCGCACGTGATTGAATTTCAGAATGTCAGCATCAACTACGGCACACAGGATGTGCTCACCGATATCAACCTCCGGATCAACGCCGGCGAGCGCATCGGCATCGTCGGCCCGAATGGCGCGGGAAAAAGCACGCTGTTCCAGATGATTCTCGGTACGCGTCTTCCGGATGCCGGACGCGTCACCCTTCAGGGCTCGCCCGCCATCGGCTTCGTGCGCCAGCATCCCGAACCGGCACATGACGAGGAGACGCTGCTGGAATATTCCCTGCGTGGCGTGCCGCGTCTGCACGATCTGGAGACCCGGATCCACGCCTGCGAAGCGTTGGCGGCCAAGGCCGGGGAGGAAGGCGAACGCAGCCAGCGCCTCCGTGAACTCGGCGAGCTCCAAACCGAGTTTGAACATCTCGGCGGCTACGAGCTCGAAACGCGCGTGAAAGCCGCCCTCGGCGGACTCGGATTCAACGCCGACCGGTTCGCGACGCCCTTCCGCACCTTCAGCGGGGGGTGGCAGATGCGCGCCGAACTCGCCCGCATTCTGGCATCGACGCCCGAACTGCTGCTGCTGGATGAACCCTCCAACTATCTCGATCTTCCCGCCGTCGAATGGCTGCAGCGCTTTCTGCGCGGCTACGAGGGGACGCTGCTCATCATTTCGCACGACCGCTATCTCCTGCGGTCGCTGACCCGGCTCACCGTCGAAGTCGATGCCGGACAGGTCACCCGCTATTCGGGCGACCTGGACTTCTACATCCGCGAACGCGAGGGGCGCCTGACCACCCTGATGGCGGCCAAGGCCAACCAGGACCGCCGCAAGGAGCAGCTCGAACGGTTCATTGACCGCTTCAAGGCCTCCGCGGCCAAGGCTACGCTGGCGCAAAGCCGCGTGAAGATGCTCGAAAAGATGGAGGAGATCCGCATTCCCAGGCGGCTGCAGAGCGCCGGCAAACTGCGCCTCGCCCCCGCCCCCCATTGCGGCGCCGAAGTCGTGCGGCTCGAAAACGTCTCCTTCTCCTACGACGGCAGGACGCCGGTGCTGAAGGATGTCGACCTGCGGATCAACCGGGGCGACCGCATGGCCATCGTCGGCTACAACGGCATGGGCAAGACGACGCTGCTGCGCATCCTGGCCGGGGCGCGCGAGCCGACAACGGGGACCCGCGTCCTGGGCCACAAGGTCGTCCCGGGCTACCAGTCCCAGGAGTTCGCCGAGACCATTCCGCCCGACATCACGGTGCTCGCCTGCGCCAAGCGGGCGGCCGGCGACCGGATCGAACGCGACCTGCGGGGCCAGCTCGGGGGCTTCGGGTTCAACTCCGACGACATCGACAAGCCGGCGGGCGTCCTCAGCGGCGGGGAGAAGATCCGGCTCGCCTTCCTGCAACTCTTCCTCTCCAAGCCGAACTTCCTGCTGCTCGACGAACCGACCACGCATTTGGATCTGGAAGGGCGTGAGACCCTGGAGAAGGCGCTCAAGGATTTTGGCGGCACGCTCTGCCTCGTCAGCCACGATGTCGAGTTCGTCCGTTGCATCGCAACCTCCATCCTCGAGATCACGCCCAACGGAATCCGGCGCTATCCCGGCACCTATGACGAGTTCCGCGACCTGCAGACGCGCGAGGCCCGTCAGCAGGCGCAGGCCGAGCAGAACAGCAAGCCGCCCAAAGCCAGCCCCGCCCAGCCGCCGAAGCCGGGCGCGGCGGCAGCCGCTCCCGCCCGGAGCGAGCCCTCGCGCACCGCCCCCGCGCCGTCGGGGAGCAACTCCAAGGAGGTGCGACGCGCGCGGGCGCAAATCCGCGAGCGGCTCCAGCCGCAGATCGCGCCGCTCAAGCGGCGGGTCGACCGCGCCGAGCGGCGGATCGCCGAACTGGAGGCCGAGGAGAAGCAGATCAACGCGGAACTCGCCTCCGGGGCCGCCACGGTCGACTACGCGACCAAGGGCACCCGGCTGCGCGCCATCCAGCACGAGCTGCACTCCATCGCCCTGGACTGGGAGCGCGAAGCGACGGAACTCGAGCGTCTGCAGCTTGAACTCAACGATGCGCAGGACAAGGTGTAGGATGAACTAGTTACGCCTCGGCGTTTGCGGGATTGGCCGAATCGGATCTGGAACTGGTGATCATCGCCACCCGCTCGCTGGATCATGCCCGCCATGCCGAACAGGCGCTTGCAGCGGGCAAAACGGTGCTTCTGGAAAAACCGATCGGGGTGACGGCATCGGATTACCGGACCCTTCAGAGTCTCGTCAAAAACTATCCCGACAGGCTCTTCTTCGGACACAATCACCGTTTCGAGCCCGCCTTCATGAATGCGCAGGCCATCGTCCGCCAGGGTCTGCTGGGAAACCTTCACGTCATCAAACTCTGCAAGCACCACCCCTTCATGCGCCGCAACGACTGGCAGATGAGGCTGGACTGCGGCGGCGGCCAACTCAGTGTCTGGGGCCCCCATCTCCTGGATCAGAGTCTGCAACTCCTCGGTGCGCCCGTCCGGGAAGTCCGAAGCGATCTCCGGCGCATTTTAACGCCGGGCGATGCCGACGACCACGTCCAGATCACGCTGGTCGGGGAGAACGATGTGGTTGCCGCCATGGAGATCAGCAACGCCGTGGCACTTCCCGGGCCTTACTGCACCCTCTACGGGGATCGCGGCGCCTTGAGCTATGAGCAGGATCAAAAAACCATCCGGCTCAAGTATCTCGATCCCCAATTCCGCTGGCCGGAAGCCGCCGCGCAGGCCGCAACACCCGCTCGGTCGCAGGGGATGTTTGCCGAGCGGGAACTCCCGTGGATCGAGGAGCTGCGCCCGGTCGAGCCCGCAACGAGCCTGTGGGATCAGGTCGAAATCGAAATGGCC
>CAZQKI010000297.1:0-4597 GCA_964592855.1 uncultured Lentisphaerales bacterium | reverse complement strand
GCCAAAGCCCGCGGAGGACCGCGGTCCCCAGTCTCCAGCCGCCAGCTTTCACCAATGGGGAACATCATGCACTTTCCCTTGAAACGGCCAATCCTCGCTGACGCTGACAAGTCCCGCGCGCACCGGGTTGTTTTGCACGTAGCTCACCTTTATGCACATGGTCGGGCATGATCACGTAGTGGCCGGCGAGCCAATGCGTGGCGTTGCGCCAGGCATCCACAAAAGCCGCCTGCACCTCCGGCGTGGCGAGGATCTTCTGCCGGCCTGTCACGCAGATCGTCACATGCAGCACCGTGGGCTGATTGTGGCGCTGGATTGGCGGCGGGTGCGCCAGATGACGGTGAAGGGATTGATTCAAGGCAAACCTCCATATTCCTGTCTACGCGGCCTGGAGCCCGCCGTCCCCGGCGGGCAGGTTCGCCATCCATGCGCCATTGCCCGCGGAGGACCGCGGTCTCCAGGTGCATGGCGGGCGAACAGAACGCCGCCCCGTGGAGACCGCCGTCCCCGGCGGGCATATCCAGATTGCCTGGCGCGCGAACGAAACGCCGCCCCGTGGAGACCGCCGTCCCCCCCGGCGGGCAAGTTCTCCATCCTTGCGCCCAAAGCCTGCGGAGGACCGCGGTCTCCAGATGCATGGCGGGCGAACGGGAAGCCGGCACGTGGACCGCCGTCCTCGGCGGGCGTTCTCCAGGCCTCGCCCGCGGAGGACCGCGGTCTCCAGGTGCATGGCGCGCGAACGAAACGCCGCCCCGTGGAGACCGCCGTCCCCCCGGCGGGCAAGCCCAAAGCCTGCGGAGGACCGCGGTCTCCAGATTCCACGCTCGCAGAGGACTGCGGTCTCCAGGTGCATGGCAAGCGAACGGAACGCCGTCCCGTGGAGACCGCCGTCCCCGGCGGGGCGTTCCTGTCCCGCGGAGACCGCGGGCTCCATCGACCCGATTCGAGACGGGCGAACGGCGGATCCTTATTCTGTCCCGCAATAGGCGAACGTGGGGCCGGAACGTGGAGACCGCCGTCCCCGGCGGGGCGTTCCCTTCCCGCGGAGACCGCGGGCTCCAGGTGCCAGACGCATCCTCCCATCGCCTAATCCTCCTTCCACACATTCGTCGGCCGCCCGCCGAAGGTCTCGCCCCAGCCCTTCGTGCCAGGGCGGTGGTAGACGGTGGCCTTCTCTGACCCAGTTAACACCTCGTTGTCGAGCCAAGGGATATCGCCTTCGAAATAGATCGCCGTTAGGTTTTCGCATCCGTAATACGCTTGGAAGCCAATGCTGGTAACGCTCTTTGGGATCGTCAAGCTGGTTAAGTAGGAACAGTCCTGGAACGCCTTTGGACCGATCTTGGTGACACTTTTGGGAATCTCGTAACTTCCAGTCTTGCCACCCGGATACCCGACGAGGCAGGTCTTTCCCTTGTCAAATAGGACACCGTCCTCGCTTCTGCTATAGGCAGGGTTTTCCGCATGTACCGTGAAGGATTTAAGTCTGTTGCAAGCACGGAACGAGGCCGCCGCAATGGAAGTGACATTCTTCGGAATCGTGAGGCTGGTCAGTCCACATAAATCGTTGAACGTCTGGAAACCAAGGCTCACAACGCTATCAGGAAGCACGAGATCTGCCAGCCTGGCGCAACCGGCAAACGCATAGTCTGCGATATTGGTGACGCCGTTGGGGATTGTGATGCTTGTCAGGTTGGCACAGCCAGAGAACGCGTTCTGCATGATGCTCTTGACGCTGTCGGGAATAACGTAGCCTCCAGCTTTGCCACATGGATAGCGAACGAGTTGGGTCTTGCGCTTGTCGAATACAACTCCGTCCTTGCTGCTCGAATAGGCAGGATTTGATGCATCGACCTCAATTGCGACCAGCTTCCCACAAGCGGCGACGGAATCTCCTCCAAATGAGGTGACACTCTTCGGCAGCATAAGGTTCGTCAGACCGGAGGCGTAGAACGTGGAGCCACCGATACTGGTAACACTGTTGGGAATCGTGACATTGGTTACGTCGCTACGGTTGATTAGCGCACCGTCTCCGATAACGGTCACCGGCAAACCGTTGATCTTCCCCGGAATGACAACATCCCCGCCCGGGCCGATGTATTTCATGAGGGTCACGGCATCCTTGTCAATCGTGTAGCAGAAACCGAGTTTCGGGTCCCACACCGCCGTCGGCGCGTCACCGAACTTAGGCCCCCAGCCCTTTGTGCCAGCGCGGTAGTAGACGGCAGCAGAGCTGACCTCGCTCAAAGCGTCACGTCCCAGTTTGGGCGCATCGCCCTCAAAGTATATTGACTTGAGCCCTTTGCAGCGGCGGAATGCCCGATATTCAAGGGTGGTCAAGCTGCTGGGAATGGTTACGCTTTCTAGCCTTTTCGCTCCATAGAATGCTCTAGCCCCAACCGTCTGAACACCGGGAGGGATCGTGTAGCTGCCTGCCCTGCCCGTCGGAAAACCAACGAGTCTTGTCATTTGCTTGTTGAAGATGACTCCATCCACACTCTGGAACGCCGGATTAGCGTGATCGACGGTGAACTCCGTGCGGCTTGACCAGTAAGCAAACGGATTGCGATCCATGGTGACAACACTCGCGGGGACGAAAACGGGATGGGACGTCCATCCGAAGGCCTCGTCGTCAATTTGCACAACCGATGCCGGAATCTCGATATCCAGAGAGCTGCAGTGATAGAACGTGTATTCCTCGATGCGTGTGATGCTATTGGGCATCCGGGCTGTGCGCAATCGACCGCACCACTCAAAGGCGCCAGCGCCGATCTTTGTTACGCCTTGAGGAATGACGATGTTAGTCAGGCTGCCGCAACCGCCAAAAGCCCATCGGCCGATTGTCGTAAGCCCGGCCGGCAGGACCACGTTTTCGACAGGGCGCCCGCGAAAGGCCGACTCCCCAATCTCGACTACACCGTGCGGCGGAGCATAGGCCCCGCCCCGGCCGGGGGGAAAGCAGACCAGGCGTTTCCAGTCCCGGCTTAAAATAACCCCGTCGCTGCTGTTCGTGTAAACCGGATTTGCTGCCGCCACGGCGAACGAGGCCAGTTTCGTGCAGCCCACGAAGGCATTGCCATGGATGCTGGTCACGCTGTCGGGGATCGACACTTCCGTGACGTTCGTACGGTTCGCGAAAGCGCCGTCGCCGATAACGGTAAGGGGTCTCCCGCCCACGCGGCTCGCCAGGGTCACAGTACCGCCGTTCCCGGTGTAGCCCACCACGGTGACATTTAAGCCGTTCGTCGTGTAGCGGCACGCGGCGGCGTCCCACCGCTGCCAGAAAGCGGCGGCGCGAAGGTCGGGGCCGGGTCGGGGATTGACCCATTCGAGCGTCGGAAGGTATCTGAGCGGCTCCATTCCGGCGTACTGGTGACCAGCATCGCAAGTCAGCACACGAAGCGGCGAGCGGTGTAGCGGCGTCAGATCCGACACCTGCGTCCGCTCGATGGAGAGTTCCTCCAGCGGTGTGCCGAACAGCGGGCTGAGGTCGCTGACAGGGGTGTTGACCAGATTCAACATTTGAACAAAGGAGTCGCGAAGCGGAGCGAGGTCATGCAGACGATTGTCGTGAAGGATGAGGCGCTTGACAGGCGACCCGCGCAGCGGGGCGAGGCTTGTCAGTCCCAGATTGCCGGCGTTGAGTTCGTCCAGCGGCATCCCTTTGACTGCGGCGATTTCGCGCACCGCGGTCTTGTGAATGTTCAGGACGCGCAGCGGCATGCCCTGCAGCGGCGCGAGGTCGAACACGGCGGTGTTGGCCAGATCGAGCCGTTGTAGCGGCATGCCCCGCAGCGGCCAGAGGTCGCTCACCAGGTTGTCGCTGCCGTTCAGCTCCGTGAGCGGCATGTTGTGCAACGGCGCAAGATGCTGCACGCGGTTGCCGTGAATGTTCAGGAACTGCAACGGCATGCCGACGAGTGGCGAGAGGTCGCCGATTTCATTGCAGGCCACGTCCAGGCGCACCAACGGCAGACTTGCGAGCGCCGACAGATCCCTCAACCCGGCGGAAGGGAGCAGCGCCTCGACGACCTGCTCCGCCGCCACGCGAAAGGTGCCCTCGCCGGTGTACTTCGGGTTGAGTTCGCGCAGCCTGGCCTTGATGAAATCGCCCCTTTCCGCCGCAGGAAGGGCGTCACGCTCGGCGATGTAGCGGGCCTGGTCGTCCGGCGGTGCCGGAGACGTGGCCGCGACCCGGGCGGCGGCGGGCGGCGTGTCTGCGGCGGCGGCGGCGGGCGACGGCAGCGGGGGATTGCCGGACGGCTGCGCACCCCTTATCCACAACAGGACGGCTGCGGCGAATGCCGCAAGCAGAATGGTCGCGATCGTCAGCGACTGCCGGCTGCGCGTCATGCGGTCATGCGATCCGAGCGGCAAGTCGCCATTGGCAACACGGTTGAGGTCGCTGACGACGTCGCCCATGCTGGCGTAGCGGTCGCGCAATTCGCGGGCCATGCAGCCTTCGGCGATCTTCACCAGGGCCGGGCTGGCCTTGGGGTTGCGCGAGAGCAGCGGGCATGGCGGCCCTTTGAGCACCTGGTCGAGGATGATCTGGGGCGTGCGGCCGGTGTAGGGCGGCTGGCCGGTGAGCAGTTCG
>CAZQKI010000296.1:0-4606 GCA_964592855.1 uncultured Lentisphaerales bacterium | reverse complement strand
CCGCGCGACACAAATGCTCATCTCCAGCGAAGGGGGCTAACGTAGCACGTTTAAGAGAATTGCACAATGAGGCTCTTGCAAAACAAAAAATTTCCCCTTGACTCGTCTCCGTGCATTACCTACTATTCGCCACAGCGCACTGATCAGGTGCCTCGTGTCCGCGGCAAGGGGTTCGCCCGCTGATCTCTTGGTTAGATAACTGAGAATGCTTCTTTCAGCCCGGTTTCGCGGACATTGGGCGCTAAAGAAAGAAGTGTGCTCATGTTACGTCTCTTCTCTGCCGACGTCTGCCGGAAACACGCCAAGTCCCTGCACCGGGATGTCTGCGCCGGCCAACCCGAAGCCATCGAAAGAATCCGTCGTTCACATCCGTTCTTTCGTGGCAAGGACGACCAGGAAATCCAGGCCAAGATCACCCGCCGCACCGCCCAGAAAGCGCTGGCGCGCGAGCACGGGTTTGTGGATTGGGAAGCCTTGCTCGAGGCGACCGAACTGCAGAACCAACCCGCCGGGGCGGGCATCCGTCCGTCGCTCGCGTTCTATGAATGCCAGGTTCATGCGCTGATGAAGGACCTCAATAGGGAAACGCCGGAAGCCCAGGACCGGGTGCGGGCCGCGAAGGTCGTCTCGACGTATCCCTGGGAGACGATACGGGAAACCATCGCCAAGGAGAACGGCTTCGACAGTTTCGATTCACTCAAGGCCGAGATCGCGAAAGCAGCAGCAGCGCGGGGCGGCGCGTCTTACGACGCGGAACTATTTCTCGAACGCGCGTGCCTGCGCTATCGCGGCAACGAAGTCCATAATCCCGAACAGGCGGCGCGGGATATTCTCGCGAAGCGGCCGGACATCGTCGAACACAGCATCTACACGGCCGCTGCGGCGGGAGTGACCGATATCGTCGCGACGTTTCTTGACGCCAATCCCGCGCTCGTCAATGCCAAGGGCGGCGTCCGCGACTGGGAACCGATTCTCTACGCCTGCTATTCGCGCGTGAACAGCCGCGCCGCGGGTCATAACACGCTGGAAACGGTCAGGCTCCTGCTCGACCGGGGCGCCGACCCCAACGCCTTCTACTACCATGAACTGAAGAAGGGCAGGAAGTTCACCGCGCTCACCGGGGCGATCGGCGAAGACCAATGGAACGTGAAGGAGTACAACACCCCGCACGAACAGGCCGACGCGCTCACGCGGCTGCTGCTCGACCGCGGCGCGGATCCCAACGACTGCCAGGCCCTCGAACACGTCAAGTTCCGGCCAAATAACAAATGGTTCGCGCTCCTGCTCGAACACGGCCTGAACCCGAAGCACCGGCTCAATTGGCAACAGGACGACAAGACGGAACCGTTGACCACGTTCGACTACTTCCTGAGCGATGCCGTCGCCCGAGGTTTCATTGACCGCGTGCGACTCTTCCTCGACCATGGCGCCGATCCGAATGGCAGGGTCCCCATCGATTTCCCGCATTTGCGCCGGGCGCTCGAATGCGGCCACACCGGAATCGCGGCGCTCCTCCGCGAACGCGGCGCGCGGGAGGCGTCACTCTCAGCCGAATCGCGTCTGCTCTCCGCCGTCATGTCCGGCGACCGCCAGGCGTTCGAAGACATCCGGAAAGAAGATCCCGACCTAGCGCGTCGTTTCCTCGACAAGAAACAGACGCTCCTGGTAGAAGCCACCGAGGAGAATCGCCTCGCCGCCGCGCGTCTCCTGCTCGAACTCGGCGCCGATCCCAACGGTGGCATGGAGAGACGCCAACGGGGCAACCGCCCCTTGCACCTGCCCTGCTGGTTCGGATATCTGGACATCGTCAAACTGCTCGTCGAGTTCGGCGCCGACTTCAATCTCTCGTCCGCAGGCGCGGACACGGACGACGGCAATCGCAACAGCCCCCTCGGCTACGCCAGAAACGCCGGACAGCAAGCGGTCGTCGAGTATCTGGAATCCCTTGCGAAGGCAGGAGGTGAGCGATGACGGACGACAACGCCATTGACCTGATTGCCGCGCTATCGCCGGCGGACCGGAAACGGTTTGAGAGTGCGATGTGGGACCCGGACGATCCCGGGCGGCCGTACCGCCTGATGCTGCTGCTCCGAAGCGCCTCGCCGCATGAGCGCGAGACGTTCTATGCTGGGCTTCCAGGCGGGGGCGACTGGTGGTGGCGGTATCCGGTAGAGGCGGCGACGGAGCCGTCGCCCGAGGCGGTGGCTAAGGCGGAAGACGAGTTCAAGGCCTTGGCTGCCGCCCTCTCGGCCGGTCCGGTTGAGAACCCGCCTGGGCCCGGATCCGACGCAAGCGCCACCGCTCCGAACGCCAAGGCCGAGGATGACCGCGTCCGTCTGACTCTCCTGCTCGACACGCTTCGCTGCCCCAACACCTGTCAGCACTGCCAGGTCGAGGAAGGCGGGCCCCCGCACCGCAAGTCGCTGACCGAGATTCAGGCTCTGGTTGATCGCCTCCAGACGGAGGCCGATTCGGCAGGGGTCTGGCTCTTCCGGGTATACCCAGGTTGCAAGGAACCCCTAGCCCACCCGGAGTTTTTCGAAATCGACATGTTCCTGGCCAACAGGTTTCCAAGACACAACGAAGCGTGGACAAGCGAGCGTGTTGTGGCGACGAACGGTTGGGCGATCGCACGCGATCCGAAGTTCCTTGGCCGGCTGATACGGCACAGGCCGCGGCTCAACAGGATACAGCTTACGCTCGGGGAATTGGGGGAGAAGCACGACCGCTTTGCCGGCCGCAAAGGCGCGTTCGCCGACATCGAACTCGCCGCGAAGCGCGCACTGGTTGCCGGGATGCACATTTGCTGGATCTATGTCATGCATCGGGGAAACATCGAGCGAATCCCAGCCATGTCAAACTGGGTACATACCCTGGAGCCGGTTCCCGACGAGTCTATCTTCCTGGTCAAACCGCAGGTTGCGGGACGCGCACTGGGCCGTTTGCGGCGGCACGACCTCGACAGGCTTCCTCCGCGCTTCCGGCGGATGCTGGGCGGCGGGCGCACCGAAAGCGAACTGGTCGCCGCGCTGCGAAAGGATCAATACAACGAAATTGAAAGCGATCATTTGCAGCATTACTGCCCCAACTCATGGGATCGAGACGTGATGCTCGAAATCGAGCACAACGGCGATGTCTACCCGTTCTGCCACGAGCATCATCCCGCCTTTCTCCTGGGAAACATTGGCTGCGATCCGCTGTCGGTGATTCTGGATCGTTATCGGCGGAATGCCGTTCCGGCGCAACACGCCCGTCGGGTGCTTGGCCTCCAAGAACTGGCCGCCAAGCACGGTCGGCCCGACGGCGACGAACTGCATGACCTCTGCTCCATCTGCCGGACCCTGGTGTGTCGTCACCTGGGTATTCAAGTTGACGCGGGATTTGATGCTGGGCGAGACTGCCACGTTGGCAACCGAGAGGAATCTTTGCACGAGGAGGTCAAGAATGCGTAACGCAGGACGCGAGTTTGTCGAGAACACCAAGTACCAGAATCTCCGAAAAACTGAGGAAGGAAAAGACCCGGTGCAGCCCCCGCTCCAGGCGGAGTGGCCGGCCGACGCTCCGCTGGTGGATTTGCCCGAGCCGGTGCCGACCATGCCCCAGGCGGCCGACTTCATGCGCCTGGCCGAGGGGCGGACGTCGGTGAGACGCTACGGTCCCGGGCAATTGTCCCAGGCGGATCTCGCGTACCTTCTCTACGCGACGCAGGGCGTCAAGGAGACGGTGAAGCCTTCGCACACGTTGCGTACCGTGCCCTCCGCGGGTGCCCGCCATGCCTTTGAAACCTATGTGCTGGTCAATCGCGTCGCCGATCTCGATGCGGGCATCTACCGATACCTGGCGCTCGACAAGAAGCTGGCTCTGCTCGATCGCGAGGCCGGACTGCCGCGGGCGATCACTGCCGCGTGTCTGGGGCAGGCGTTCGTGGCCGCAAGCGCCGCCACGTTCATCTGGGTGGCGGTGGTGAAGCGCATGACCTGGCGCTATGGTCAGCGTGGCTACCGGTACCTCTACCTGGATGCGGGCCACGTCTGCCAGAATCTGTATCTTGCCGCTGAGGCGATCGGCTGTGGCGTTTGCGCGATCGCCGCCTTTGACGACGATGCGCTGAATCGCATTCTCAAACTGGATGGGGAGACGCAGTTTGCAGTCTATCTCGCTTCGCTGGGGCACAAACTGGGGTGATGGTTGGAGCGAGAAATGACATTGCCTTGCGGGCCTCTCTCAACCATGGAATGCCTGGTTTTCCTTCCTGTTTTCCTTGCCTTTTTATCTAATCCCGCGCCAAGCCCGGAATCCGACTCAGCTGCGCAGTTATTTTTCATTTGGAAGGAAAGCAGGAAAGAGAAATGCGGGAAGCCCCGTCCCTGGTGAACAACGCCCAACACCCAACGTCCGACATCCAACACCCAACGCCCAACGAAAACGCTGTCTGCGTAGGGCTTGAGGGGCCATTCAGGCCCGTCCCTGGTGAACAGTAATGGAGTGTGCGCTTCTTATCTCTTCGTGCACGTCGTGGCCTTCGTGGTGAATTCAACGGCCGGATCTAGCTTAAACAGGGCGCGTGCCGTCGTCTGACTCCCACTCGCCGTACGGGGCCTGCTCC
>CAZQKI010000295.1:0-4616 GCA_964592855.1 uncultured Lentisphaerales bacterium | reverse complement strand
CAGGACGGCGCGGGAGCACCGTCCTACTTCGGACCGCGCCGCTTGGCAGCCAGAATGGCGCAATTATCCGTCTCGCGACAAAGGTGATCTGGAACCGGGCGCACTCGCACGTAGTGAAAAGGGCGTCGCAGCGTCCTGCAATTTCGCCTACCACCGGGGACGGCGGGGTCCAGTGCGTCATCAGACGCTGAGTCGGGGGCGCGATGAAGGGAGCCGTAACAGGCTTGCGCCCCTTGCGCCTTGGGAGGCTATGCGCTTGATGGATACTGTCGGAATTGCACTGCCGAATCTCGAGCATCCGACAAAGCTCGCGACAAAGCTTATTTACGTGCGCGAAGCCCCGGCATCTGCTAGTCTTTTACCAATTTTTCACCCCTCGTCTGGCCCTCATCATGAACATTGACCTTCGCATCGAGCACGCCGCCGTCATCACCGAAAATGCCGTTCTCCCTGATGCTTCCGTTGAAATCGGCGGGGGCAAGATTCTCCGCATCCTCCCGGCCGGCGCGGCTGCCGATTTACCGGCGGCGCGCACGGTGGACGCCCGGGGGCGGTATCTGGCGCCGGGGTTCATCGACATGCACATCCACGGCATGCACAACCACCTCGTGGACAACGGCCCCGAGGATCTGGCGGCGATCGCGGCCATCCTCCCCCGTTACGGCGTCACCGGCTTTCTCCCGACCGTCTGTCCCCTGCCCGTCGGAAAGGACGCACAGATGGTGAAGCGGCTGGCATCTGCCGCCCAATGCCCCGGCTCCGCCATCCTCGGCTTCCACCTCGAAGGCCCCTTCCTCACGCTGACGGGAGCCATTGACAAAGAGGCGCTCGGGCCCGCCGACCCCAGGCGCGTCGAAGCCCTGATCGCCGCGGCCAGCCCCTACCCCGTCGTCTTCAGCATTGCGCCGGACATGCCGGGCATTGAACCGCTGATCCGCATCATGTCGCGCACCGGCGCACCGGTCTTCATGACGCACACGCAGGCGTCGGTGGTCGAGACCCAGCGGGCGATCGCGGCCGGCGCCTGCCATGCCACCCACTTCTACAACGTCTTTCCCGTTCCGCCCGTGACCGAGGGGGGCGTCCGCCCCTGCGGGGCTGTCGAGGCGATTCTCGCCGCACCCGGGGTCTCCGTCGATTTCATCCTGGACGGCGTGCATGTCAATCCGGTCGCGATGCAGATGGCCCTGCAGTGCAAGGGCCCCGACCGCGTCTGCCTCATCACCGACGCCATGGTCGGCGCCGGCCTGCCGCCCGGCCGCCACAAGTTCGGCAATCAGGAGGTGATCTCCACGGCGATCGGCGCCCCGGCACGCCTGTACGACTGCGTCAACCACAAGTCGGGCGGCTTGGCCGGCAGCGGACTCACCTTGAACCTGGCGGTACGCAATGCGGTCGCGCTGGCGGGCGTCAGCCTCCCCCAGGCGGTGCGGATGGCCAGCGCCAACCCCGCCCAGGTCCTGCGCCTGTCCAACTGCAAGGGACGCCTCGTCCCCGGCTACGATGCCGATCTGGTTCTGCTCGACGAGGCGCTCGAGGTCCAGCAGACGTGGGTCGCAGGGACATCGGTCTTCACCAAGGAAACCTAGTCATATGGCAACAAAACCACTGTTTCAAGCGGGCGCCGCCACGGCGAACATCAGCCCCGTCACCTCGCAGTTTCTCTTTGGCTATCCGCATGTCGAGCGCTGGAGCACCGGGGTGCACGACCCCCTGACCAGCAGCGCGATGGTGCTGGACGACGGCGACCTGCGGCTGCTGTTCATCGCCAATGACATCATCTACGTCCCGAAGGATCTGGTGGCCCGCGCACGCCTGCGGCTCGAGAAGAGCACGGGCATTCCCGGCGCCCGGATCATGATCACCGCGACCCACACCCACTCCGGCCCCGTGGTCCTGAATCGCGGCCCGGGGAGTTACGACACGGTCGTTCCCGATGCCGATCCCGCCTATCTGAAGATTCTGGAAGAAGGCATCGTCCAGGCCGGCGAAGCCGCCTGCCGCGCCATCCGTCCCGCCGAGATCGGGCTGGCCGTGGCGAAGGTCGCGGGGATCGGAACCAACCGCCGCGACCCCCAGGGTCCTGCCGACCCGGAGATTCCCGTCCTCGTCACGCGCGACGCCCGGACGCACGCCTACATCGGGATCATGGAGGTCTACGCCATGCACCCGACGGTGCTGCATGAGGACTCCAGACTGGCGTCGGGAGACTTTCCCGCCATGGGACGCCTGTATCTGCAGCAGGCGCTGGGCGCCTCCATCCCCGTCCTGCACCACATGGGCGCATCGGGCAACCAGAGCCCCCGCTACTGCGTCCGCGGCCAGACCTTCGACGAGGCGGTCCGTCTCGGCACCATTCTGGGCAAAGCCGTCGAGGCGGCCCTCGCGACCATCGTCTACCAGCCCCATGTCAAGCTTGCCACGAGTCGGACGGCCATCGAATACCCGCTGCGTGACCTGCCGACCGTCGCGGCGGCCGCCGCCAAGGTCCAGGCTGTCCGAGAGAAGTTCGCCCGTCAGCAGCAGGACGGCACGCCCCGCGCCATCGTCCGGACGACCGAGTGCGACCTGTTCGGCGCCGAGGCCTGTCATGCCCTGGCGCAGTCCAAGCTCACCGGACGCATCGACGCGGCGCTCAAGGGCTGCATGCCGGCCGAGATCCAGCTGATGTGCGTCGGTCCGTGGAAGTTCGTCGGCTGGCAGGGTGAAGTCTTCATCGAGTATGCCCTCGCCGTCCGCCACGCCAATGCCGACACCTTCGTCTGCACCTGCGCGAACGGCGCCATGGCGGGTTACATCGCCACCGAGCAGGCGGCGGCGGAAGGCGGTTACGAAGCCTCGACCTCCGTGTTCTCGACCGACAGCGGCAAGCTCCTCGTCGCCACCACCCAGAACCTGATCGACGCGGCGCGCAAGTAGGGCCGCATCGATCGGGGTCGGGGCGATTCGCGTTCAATCGGCCCGAACTGTTTTCAAACGCATCGCGGATCGACTCATGGATTTACTGCTTGGCATCGACCTTGGCACCAGCTACTTCAAGCTGGGGCTTTTCGACCGCGAGTTGCAGATGCGGGGACTGGGGCGGGTGGCGGTGCCCACGCAAAGCACCGACACCCGGCACGAAGTCGCGGTGGAGGATTTCTGGGCCACCCTCCGTGCCGGTCTGCACGAGGCGTTGGCGTCAGCCGGTGCGACGGCCGCCGAAATCGTCGGACTCTCCTGGTCATCCCAGGCCAACAGCTTTCTGCTGCTGGATGCCGAGGCGCGTCCCCTCACCCCGCTGATACTCTGGACCGACTGCCGTTTGGCCGACGTCCCCGATGCGCTCGAACGGCTTGCCCACCGTCCCGATTTCGTCGAGACCACGGGCCTCGGCTGTGGCGTGGGGCCGCACTCCGCCATCACCAAGCTCGCCTGGCTGCAGCGGGAGGCTCCCGACCTCTGGGCGAAGACCGCCCGCATCCTGACGATTTCCGACTATCTGGCCTATGTGCTGACCGGAACCTTGCAGGGCGATGCCGGAACAGCATCGCTGCTCGGCCTGATGGATCAACGGACCCTCGCCTGGTGGCCGGAGGGGCTCACTGCCGCCGGCATCGGCATCAATCAACTTGCCACACCCCGGCGCCCAGGAACGCAACTGGGGCGCGTCACTAAAGCCGGCGGCGCGCGGCTGGGGATCCCCGCCGGCATCCCGATGGCTGCCGGGACGCTGGACCATCATGCCGCGGCCATCGGCGCAGGGCTGGGCGACTGCGCGACGGTCAGCGAATCGACCGGCACCGTCCTGGCCTGCGTCGGACTGACGGAGACCTACCGGCCCCGTCCCGGCATCTGCTTTCTTCCCGGCGTCGCGCCCGGCACGTATGCGCTGCTGACTTTCGACGGCAACGGCGCAGGCGTGCTCGAATGGTACAAGCGGAATTTCGCACCGGCGATCAGCTTCCGTGAGCTCGACCGGCTGGCCGCCGAAGTCCCGGCCGACTGCGAGGGCCTGACAGCGCGTCCACTTCCACATCTCCAGCCGGGGCTGACGGGATTTGCCAACAGACGCCCGACGCACGGGCATGGGCACTACGCCCGCGCCATCATGACCGCCACCGCCGACACGCTGGGCGTGCTGCTGGATCGTCTGGCACCCGAGGGACGCCCTGCGGCTGTCGTCGCGACCGGCGGCGGCGCCCACAGTCCCTTCTGGCTGCAGCTCAAGCGCGACCGGCTCGGGATCAACATTTTTGCGGCGTCGTGCAGCGAACCCGCCTGCCGCGGCGCCGCCCGGCTCGCGGCAGGCGCCTGCGGGCACCGCTAAGTTCATTTTGCGCTCGATTGACTTTGAGCGGTCCGATACGTCCCGCTCTACCGCTCGCGCCCGGCTCGAAGCGTCCGCAAAAGTAGCGCGGAACGTATCGGATCGCGCAGACGCATCTGATCGAAGGACGGTCCCATGGGTCCCGCCCTACTGTAGCGCGGGACGTATCGGACCGCGCAGACGCACCCGACGGTGGACGGTCCCACCACACGTACTCGTACACCTACTCGTACACGCGAATCTCCCGAGATAGGGCAAGATTTGAGTGTACGAGTAAGTGCACGAGTAGGGGGTGGCGGTTCGCCCG
>CAZQKI010000294.1:0-4630 GCA_964592855.1 uncultured Lentisphaerales bacterium | reverse complement strand
ATCCATACGCTCGTTTTGGCTGGGCAAGAGAACTTTTTTTGGGTAAGCTCAGCCCCGTTTTGGTGCGCTTGTCCCCGATGGGGCAGGTTGCCTTCCAACGGAACCCTACAGGAGACTCCCCATGCGTCGTGACGACATCAAGAAAGTGCTCATCATTGGCTCCGGACCGATTGTCATCGGGCAAGCCTGTGAATTCGACTATTCCGGCACGCAGGCCTGCAAGGCGCTCCGGGAACTGGGCTACCAGATTGTTCTGGTCAACTCCAACCCGGCGACCATCATGACCGACCCCGTGGTGGCGGATGTCACCTACATCGAGCCGCTGAATCTGGACCGTCTGGAGCAGATCATCGCCCGTGAGCGCCCCGATGCGCTGCTGCCCAACCTCGGGGGGCAGACCGGTTTGAACATGGCGATGTCGCTGAGCAAGGCCGGCATTCTCGCCAAGTACGGCGTCACGGTCATCGGGGTGAATCTGGATGCCATCGAGCGGGGCGAAGACCGTCTGATCTTCAAGCAGACCATGGCGGAGCTGGGCATCGAGACGCCGAAGTCCGGCATCGCCAACACCATCGAGGAGGCGGTGGGCCTGGCCGCAGAAATCGGGTTTCCGATGGTGGTGCGGCCGGCCTACACCATGGGCGGCGCCGGCGGGGGATTCGTCTACAACCTGGAGGAGCTGCGCCTGATCGCCGAGCGCGGCCTGGGGCTCTCCATGACCCATCAGGTGCTGGTCGAGGAGTCGGTCAAGGGCTGGGAGGAACTGGAGTACGAGGTCGTCCGCGACGCCAAGAACCAGATGATCTGCGTCTGCACGATCGAGAACATCGATCCCATGGGCGTCCACACCGGCGACTCCTTCTGCGCCGCGCCCATGCTGACGATCGCGCCTGAAGTGATCAAGCGTCTGCAGGACATGGCCTTCAGCATCGTCGAGAAGATCGGCGTCATCGGCGGCACCAACGTGCAGTTCGCCCACGATCCCGTCACGGACCGCACGGTCATCATCGAGATCAACCCCCGCACCTCCCGCTCGTCGGCGCTCGCCTCGAAGGCCACCGGCTTTCCGATCGCCCTGGTTTCCGCGAAGCTCGCGGCGGGATTGACGCTGGACGAAATTCCCTACTGGCGCGACGGCACGCTGGAAAAGTACACGCCGTCGGGCGACTATGTCGTGCTGAAGTTCGCCCGCTGGGCCTTCGAGAAGTTCCGCGGCGTCGAGGACAAGCTGGGCACGCAGATGAAGGCCGTCGGCGAGGTCATGGCCATCGGCAAGACCTACAAGGAGACGCTCCAGAAGGCGATCCGCGGCCTCGAGAGCGGGCGTCATGGACTGGGTTTCGCCAAGGATTTCAACCAGAAGCCGCTCGCGGAACTGCTGATGATGCTGCGGACCCCCTGCAGCGAGACGCACTTCATCATGTATGAGGCGCTCCGCAAGGGGGCGACGGACGCGCAGATCTTCGAGGCCTGCGCGATCAAGGCCTACTTCGTCCAGCAGATGCGCGAGCTGGTCGAGCGCGAGGAGCAGGTCCTGGCCCACAAGGGGACGCTGCCGCCCGACGATCTGCTCGTGAAGGCCAAGCGGGAGGGGTTCTCCGACAAGTATCTGTCCAAGCTGCTTTGCGTCAAGGAGAAGGCCGTCCGCGAACAGCGCGAGAAGCTCGGCATCGTCGAGACCTGGTGCCCGGTCCCCGTCAGCGGCGTGGTCGACAAGGCCTACTACTACTCGACCTACAACTCCACCGAGGCCCACACACTCAAGCCGAACAAGAAGAAGGTCATGATCCTCGGCGGCGGACCGAACCGCATCGGCCAGGGAATCGAGTTCGACTACTGCTGCGTCCACGCCGCCTTCGCGCTGCGCGAAATGGGCTACGAGACCATCATGGTCAACTGCAACCCCGAGACGGTTTCGACCGACTACGACACCTCCGACCGCCTCTACTTCGAGCCGGTGACGCTGGAGGATGTCCTGCAGATCTACCGCAAGGAGCAGCCGCTGGGCGTGATCGTCCAGTTCGGCGGCCAGACTCCGCTCAACACGGCGCGCGAGCTCTCCGAAGCCGGCGTCAACATCCTCGGCACCTCGATCGACTCGATCGACATTGCCGAAGACCGCGACCTCTTCCGGCACATGATGGAGAAGCTCGACATTCCGATGCCGGAGTCGGGGATGGCGGCGGACATCGACGCGGCCATCGGGATCGCCAAGCGGATTGGCTATCCGATCATGATCCGACCCTCCTTCGTTCTCGGCGGGCGCGGCATGGAGGTCATCTACGACGAGAAGATGCTCCGCGAGTATGTCGCCAAGGCCGCGGGCGTGACGCCCGACCGTCCGCTGCTGCTCGACCGCTTCCTGCGCGATGCGCTGGAATGCGAAGCCGACGCGATTTCCGACGGGGCGGAGGTCTTCATCCCCGCCGTCATGGAGCACATCGAACTGGCGGGCGTCCACTCCGGCGACTCCGCCTGCATCATCCCCCCCGTGTCGATTCCCGCGGATTGCCTGGCGACCATTCAGGATTACACGCAGAAGATCGCCAAGGCGCTCAAGGTCTGCGGCCTGATGAACATGCAGTACGCCATCGAGGATGGCAAGGTCTACGTGCTCGAAGCCAATCCGCGTGCCTCGCGCACCGTGCCGCTGGTCTCCAAGGTCTGCGCCATCCAGATGGCCAATATCGCCACGCGGGTGATGATGGGGCAGCCGATGAAGTCCTTGAACCTCAAGCACAAGCGGATTTCCCACTTTGGCGCGAAGGAGGCCGTCTTCCCCTTCGACAAGTTCATGGAGGTCGATCCCGTCCTCGGGCCGGAAATGCGGTCGACCGGCGAAGTGCTGGGCATGGCGAAGGGCTTTGAACTCGCCTACTACAAGAGCCAGGAGGCCGCCAACGCCAAGTTGCCCGACGATGGCTCGGTGCTCATCAGCCTTTCGGAAAAGAAGGCGAATGCGGGCCAGGCGGCCAAGGAGTTCGCCGACCTGGGCTTCAAGGTCTATGCGACGCGAGGGACCGCCGCCTTCCTCGCGCAGTACGGCGTGAAGGCCGAAATCGTTGCCAAGATCGATGAAGGCCGTCCGAATGTCCTCGATATCATCCTGAACCGCCAGGTCTCGATCATCATCAACACGCCGAGCCCGCGCCGGGATTCCCTGGCGGACGACTCCAGCATCCGCAAGGCGGCGCTGAAGTACAAGGTGCCCTACATCACGACCATCGCCGGCGCGCATGCCTCGGCCCTCGGCATCGCCGCCGCCCGCAAGGACAAGGGCGGCGTGGTGTCGCTGCAGGAGTACCACCGGGGTATCCAGTAGCACTTTGTCCGGTCGGTCCGTGCCGCGGAACGGAAGCGGCGCGTGACCTGCTTAAACGTCGATCATCCAAGGAGAGAACCTCATGACACCCAGAGAGCGCACGATGGAAACCCTGCTGTTTGGCAAGCCGGACAAGCTGCCGTTCCAGCCGGGCGGACCGCGGGAGTCGACCCTGAAGGCCTGGCGCAGCCAGGGGCTGGCTCCCGATGTCGACTGGTTCGCGGCGCTGTGCGCGACGATCGGCGTCGAACAGGACGGCACCCCACGCCTGCCGCCCCCGGGGGTCGTCTTTACCATGATCCCCGAGTTCGAACAGAAGGTGCTGGAGCGGAAGCCCGGTTCGATCGTCGTCCAGGACTGGAAGGGGAACATCTGCGAAATCTCCGACCAGTTCGATCCCAGCTACCTCGGCGGCAAAGGCGGCAAGATCGATTTCGTCACGCGCCGCTGGATCAAGTGCCCGGTCGAGAACCCCGGCGACTGGGAGGCGATGAAGACGCGCTACAACCCCAAGGATCCCCTCCGCTTCCCCGCCGACTTCGAAGCGCGCTGCCGCGCCTTGAAGGATCGGAACCACTTCCTGACGGTCTCGTTCTCGGGGCCTTTCTGGCAGCTGCGGGAATGGATGGGCTTTGAGGGGCTCTGCATGGCCTTTATCGAGGAGCCCGGACTGGTGAAGCAGATGGTGGCCTTCTGGGAGGCGCACGTCGCCGCGCTGCTGGACAAGCTGTTCCAGCATTGCGTGCCCGATGCCGTCCACATTTCGGAGGACATGGCCTACAAGGCGAAGGCGATGATTTCCCCCGACATGTGCCGGGAATTCCTGATGCCGACCTGGAAGCGGTGGGGCGACCAGGCGCATCGCGCCGGCGTCCCGCTCTACATGGTCGACTCCGACGGCCATGTCGGCGAGTTGATTCCGTTGTGGATCGAGAGCGGCTTCCAGGAAAACGACCCGCTGGAAGTCGCGGCGGGGAACGACCTGCCCGCCTACCGGCAGCAGTACGGCACGCGCATCGCCTACTCCGGGGGGATCGACAAGCGTGCGATCGCCAAGGGCGGGGAGGCCCTCCGGGCCGAAATGCGCCGGCTCGATCCCGTCATCCGGGCCGGTGGCTACCTGCCCAGCTGCGACCACGGCATTCCGTCGGACGTCTCGTGGCCGAACATGATCGACTACGGTCGCCTGCTGGCCAAGGCCACCGGCTGGCTGAAGTGATTGGGGCGAGTGTACAACTTGGGGGAACGGGCGGCCTCGCCCGTTCTGTGATCCCAAACGCTCAACGCTCAACTCGCAACGCAAACGAC
>CAZQKI010000293.1:0-4681 GCA_964592855.1 uncultured Lentisphaerales bacterium | reverse complement strand
CATTGGCAACGGCGCCAGAATATGCCAAAATGCCCGCATGAAGCTGACGCGTCGCGAACTTGTGCTGAGCCTGCTCCGTCTCTCCGCCGCCGGCGGACTGGTCGGTGGCGTTGCCGTCCGGCTGGCCCGCCGTCCCGGAACCGGCGCGGATGATGCCTGCCGTTTTACGGGCTCTTGCCGCGACTGCCGTCGCCTGGCGGCCTGCGGACATCCGCGGGGACTCTCGGCGCGGCGGGTGCTGGGGGGCGGTTCATGAAGAATCGTCGGACTTTTCTGCGTGCGGCGGCGGGGGCCGCTGCGGCCGCGGTCGGATTGGCCGCCTGGCGGCGAAACCCGGGCGGCCGGACCCGCTGGCAGATCGACCCCCGCAAGTGCACGCAGTGCGGCCAATGCTCCACGGCCTGTGTGCTGACCCCCTCCGTCGTCAAGTGCGTGCATGCCTATGCGATGTGCGGCTACTGCAAGCTCTGCTTCGGCTATTTCCAGGCCGACGCGCCGGAATTGAACGAGGCGGCCGAGAACCAGGTCTGTCCGACGGGGGCGCTCAAGCGGACCTTCATCGAAGACCCTTACTTCGAATACTCGGTTGACGAGGCGCTCTGCATCGGCTGCGGGCTCTGCGTCAAAGGGTGCACGCAGTTCGGCAACGGCTCGCTCTACCTGCAGATCCGCCATGATCGCTGCGTCAACTGTAACCAGTGCAACATCGCGCGCGTCTGTCCCGGCCAGGCCATCTCCCGCGTGCCGGAGGAAACGCCGTACCTGCCGAAGGACCGGTTGACCAAGCCGGCTGCGCCCCCCGTCGAGGAAGGCTGCCCCTGCAAGAAAAATAAGGAGCCGGCATGAGGTGCGGCATCTCTCGCAAAGGCGTCACCGCAGGCCTGGCCTTGGTGCTTGCTTCCGGGACGCTGCTGGCGCAGGAAGCCCGTTTTCCCAAACCGGAGTTCGATTCGGGCTATGTTCCGCCGAATCATCCCGATCCCGCCCTGCTGCTGTCGTGGCTGGCGCCGTTGGCCGATGTCGCCATTCTGCTCGCCCTGCTGCTCCTCACAGCGTGGCTGGTGCTGGTGCGCCGTGCGCGCCGCTGGATCATGTTGACCGCCGGGGTTGCCGGTATCGGATGGTTCGGTTTTTTGCGCCGGGGCTGCATCTGCCCGGTGGGCGGCATCCAGAACGTCGCGGAGGCGTTGACGCAGGGGTGGGGGCTGCCGTTCGGTGTCACGTTGATCGTCCTGCTGCCGGTGTTGGCCTCGCTGCTCTTCGGGCGTGTCTTCTGCGCGACGCTCTGCCCGCTGGGGGCGCTGCAGGAACTGGGGACGCTCCGTCCGCTCCGCGTGCCGCGTCCGGTCGACTATGCGCTGCGCTTCATCCCGGTGATTTTTCTGGCCGTCGCGCTGACGCTGGCGATGAACGGCGGCGGCTACCCGATCTGCTCCAGCGATCCCTACATCGTCCTCTACCGCCTGGGCGGGGCCTGGCAGAGCTGGGTAATCCTGCTGGTCGTGCTGGCCATCGGGGCCTTTGTCGCACGGCCCTTCTGCCGCTACTGCTGTCCTTACGGGCTGATCCTGGGCTGGGCCGCGCGGCTGGGCTGGCGCACGGCGAAGATCACCCCCACCGAGTGCATCCGCTGCCGGCTGTGCGAACGGGTCTGCCCCGTCGATGCGATTCTGCCGCCGACGAAGTCCGATCCCCGCGGCGTGCAGCCGGACGAACGGCGCGCCGTGCTGCTGCATCTGCTGCTGCTGCCGATGCTGGCGGCGCTGTTCGCCTGGGCGGGCCTGCACCTCGGCGGCCGGCTCGCGATCCGCCATCCCGACGTGCTGCTGCTTGCGGCGATCGACAATCCGGCGCTCGCGGAGGACGTCTACATTGAGCTGCGCGTCGAGGGCTTTCGCGAGATGGCGGGCGACGAGGTCGCACTCCGGCGAACTGTCGTCCGGCGCATCGCGGACTTCCGCCGGAGCGGCGCCGTCATGGCCGGCCTGGTCGGCTGGATGCTGGGGTGGCGTCTGCTGGCCCTCTGGCGGCGGTCTCCGCGGCGCGATTTCACGATCGATGTCGCGCGGTGCGTGAATTGCGGACGCTGTTTTGAGGCCTGCCCCCAGGGCCGCCGAAGGAAGGCGGAGACCGGCGCGAACCGCCAGGACAAGCGGGAGACGCCGAAGTGAGTTGTCCCGGCATGGAGGCGCGAAAAACCTGGTGGCGCCAAGTGCTGCTTCGCTGCGGCCTCGTCGCGGGGGTGACGGGACTGATTGTCGCGGTGCTGCTCGTTGTCAGTTGGCGGAGCGGCGGCCTCGTGCAGACGGTGCAGTCGCCGGTGATGGCCCGGGCGCTGGCCGACGTGCGGCGCGCGGCGCAGGACGAAGCGCAGGTGGCGTGGGTGCGCGAGATGGACCGGCTGGGGCGTCATGCCTATTTCTCGTCGCGTCGGTTTCAGCAGCGCGGCGTGATCCTGCTGGTCGCCACGCTCCTGGTGTCGCTGGGTTTCCTGAAGGGGGCGGCGCGCCTCGGTTGGGCGCTGCAGGATCCCCGGCAGTTCCGGCCGGCGGAGGAGGGACGCGGCAAACGCCGGGTGTGGTACATGGTTTCGGTTGGGTGTGTGGTCGCGATCATCGCCATGGGTCTCTGGCGGCAGCTCCCCGCCAAGTCCGCGGCTCCGCCGGCAGAACGGGCCGTGGCGGTGCCGGCACCGGGCAAGACGCCGGTCGCGGTACAGCCCCCACCGGTGTCCGAGGCTGTCCTGGCGCAGGGTTGGACGCAGTTCCGCGGTCCCCATGGACTGGGCGTCGCGGCGACGACCAACGCGCCGATAGCCTGGAATCTCGAGACGGGGGAGGGTGTTCGTTGGCGGGTGCCCCTGGAACAGCCCGGATTCAGTTCGCCGATCATCTGGGCGGGAAAGATTTTTCTGACGACGGCCGACGATCAGGAGCGGGCGGTGCTGGCGTTTGATGCGGAGACGGGACGGCAGGTGTGGCGCCGGGTCGTCGCCTACGGCGGTGGCGAAACCCCCTTGCCCGAGGTCACGGACGACACGGGTTATGCGGCGCCGACGATGGCTTGCGACGGCGTGCGGGTCTTTGCGCTCTTCGGCACCGGGGACCTGGCGGCCTTCTCGCTGGACGGCGTTCCCGTGTGGCAGCAGCATCTGGGCGCCGCGGCCATCGATTACGGCCACGCCTCGTCGTTGCTCTACGCCGGCGGGCAGCTGATCGTGCAGGGTGACCGCCGCGAGGAGGGTGTGGTGAAGGCCCTCGATCCGATGACGGGCGACATCCGCTGGGCCGTGGTGCGCGAGATCGGCCCCTCGTGGAGTTCGCCTGTGGCGATCCCGGGGCCGGAGGTGCGGCTGCTGCTGCATGCGGAGCACGCGACGTCGCTGCACCGGCTGTCGGACGGGAGCGAACTCTGGAGTTTCGATGCGGTTGGCGGCGAAATCGCCCCGTCGCCCGCCTGGGATGCCGACCGCGTCTTCGTGGCTCAGGAATACGGACGGCTCGTCGCTTTTTCGAGCGAAACCAATGCGCCTGTTGCACTCTGGGAGTACTCGGACCACCTGCCCAATGTCGCGAGTCCGGTCGCCCGGGACGGGCGGGTCTGGGTGGTGGCTCCGAGCGGCGGAGCGGCGTGTCTGGAGGGCGCGACCGGGGCGCTGCTCTGGGAGCACTTCTTCGATGAAGGCTGCTACGCCTCGCCGGTGATCAGCGGCCGTCATCTCTATCTGGTGGACCGTGCCGGGACGGTGCAGATTCTGGAGACCGGAACGATTTTCACAATCGTGGCGACGCTCGCGCTGGGCGAGGCGTGCGACGCCACCCCGGCGGTGGGCGAGGGAATGCTGGTCTTCCGTACGGCGGGACACCTGGTATGCGTGGGAACCGCAGAGTGACGAATAACGAGGTCCGAATCATGAAGGAAAGAGTTTGTAACTGCTCACGTGGACTTTGAGAAAGAACCTATCGGGCATGAAGATCCTCCCGAGTCCAGTTCCGGGATCTTTGTCTCGATCTTCGTCGATCTGCATCTTCGTCCCGATCCACGTCCCGATCTTTGTGGGTCGAAAATGATCGGGACAAGGATCGAGACTACGATAGGGAAACGACAAGGATCAAGACAAAGATCGGGACAACGAGCCGGAGCCCCCGATATTGGCTCGTCTACCGCCGGGGACGGCGGGGTCCAGTTCGGTTCTATTCGCCGGAGGCCGAGGGGGCGGGCGTAAAGGGACGAAATGGACTCGGCGGTCCTCCGCCGTAGAGAAATGGAAGGTCGGGGCGGCTGCTCTTTTCGCCTACCGGGGACGGCGGGGTCCAGCGCGATTTCAGACTCTGAGTCGGGGGCACAATGAAGGGAGCCGTGGCACCATCGTCCTCGTCCTCGATGAATAATTTCGAGGACGAGGACGAGGACGATGCGGCAAGTCTCCTCCTCGATCCAACTGGCCCGGCGCCGCCGGGCCAGCGCCGCCGCTGGTCTGAGAACCCAAACGCTCAACGCTGAACTTTCAACGTTTAAGCGTTTAGCGTTTCTCCAATCGTGATCCAACTGGCGGCCTCTGGCCGCCAGAGACCTCACTGGTCTGAGACACCTCACGCGGCTTATTTGCGTAATTCGCCACAGTCAAGTCATTTACGTTCATTTTGCGCTTGATCGACTTTGAGCGGTCCGATACGTCCCG
>CAZQKI010000292.1:0-4702 GCA_964592855.1 uncultured Lentisphaerales bacterium | reverse complement strand
AACGGGCGGGCGCGGCCCGCGACATCGCCGGCGATCGCCCGGCCATCCTGCTGGGTACTCTGGCGGAGCAGGCCGGGTTGCGGATGGAGAAGACTTCACCGGCACAGGATGGCTTTCGCTATGCCGTCCGCGGCAACTGGCTGCTGATTGTCGGCGAATCGGACCGCGGCGTCTATCACGGGGTCTACGCCTTTCTGGAATCGCTCGGTTGCGGCTGGTACGTTCCCGGCCCCATGGGCGAGGTGATTCCCAAGCAGGCGACCCTCGCCCTGCCCGCCGACCTCGACCACAGCGAAATCAGCGACGCGTTGCACCGCAGCTACTGGGGCGATGGCAACTGGGCCCGCAAGAACAAGGGGCTGGTGAACGTCGGCACCTGGCGGCATGCCTGGCGGCTGCTGGTCCCACAGTCCCTTTTTGAAACACAACCCGAGCTGTTCGCCCTCAACAACGGCCAGCGGCGCAACCGCCAGCTCTGCACCTCCAACCCCGAGACGATCCGGATCGCCGCCGAAACCGTCCTGGGCTGGATGGACCGGGCCAACGAAGGGCGGTCGAGCGTGCCTCCGGGGCGGATGGTCTTCGAGGTGGGCCCCAACGATGGCGGCGGACTCTGCCAGTGCGAAGCCTGCGCCAAATTGCACACGCCCGACCAGATCGAGCCGACGTCGGGGCGGCCCAGCTATTCCGACCTGATCCTGAAGTTCGCCAACGATGTGGCGGCGATCACCTCGAAGAAACATCCCGACAAGTATGTCGGCTTCTACATCTACAGCGATTATTCGCGGCCGCCGGTCATCATCAAGAAGATCCACCCCAACGTCTTCCCGATGGCGGCGGCGATCCGGCGCTGCCGGATCCACGGCTTCAGCAATCCGATCTGTCCCAGCCAGGTGCTGTTCGATCAGGAGATCCGCCAGTGGGCGGCGATGACCGACCGGCTGGGCTTCTACCCCTACAATTTCAACCTAGCCGATTCGCTCCTCCCCTACACGAAGATCGAGACCTACCGCACGTTCGGCAAACTGATCCGCGACCTGAACATCCGCCTGCTGGCCTGGGACTGCGAAAGCATGGGCGTCTACGCCGCCTATGCGCCGCACCTCTACCTGAGCCTGCGTCTGATGTGGAACAGCCAGATCGACATCGACGCCGAGATGAACCGCTTCTACAAGGGACTCTACGGTCCCGCCGCCGGGCCCATGAGCAACTACTGGACGCGGCTGGACCAGGCCTACACGGCGACCCCGGCCTGCACCGGCAGCAGCTACGGCATGCACCGCGTCTGGACGGACGAGCTGCTGGCGGCCTCGCGGCGCGACATCCAGGACGCGGAGCGGCGCGCGCGCCGGGATCCACGCGCCGCCTCGGCGGTCGCCATGGCCGGGGCCGGACTGACGGTGGCGGAGACGTTCATGCAGGTTCGCCAGGCGACGATGGACTTCCGCTTTGCCGAGGCGGCCGCCGCCCAGCAGAAGCTTCTCGACTTCGTGGCGGAGCATGCCGACAACGACCCCCGCTGGTTCAATAAGAACTACAGCATCAACTACTACCGCAGCTTCATCGGGCGGACGGTCACGGCCGGCGCGGAGGTGATGCAGGGCGATGCCGCCATCCTGGTCAAGCTGCCGGACGTCTGGCGGTTTGCGCTCGACCCGGCAGGCGACGGCGAGGCGCGCGGGGTCTGGCGGCCCGAGTATGACGATGGCGGCTGGCGCGATCTGGCCACCTATTCGCTGACGTGGGCCGATCAGGGGATGACCTGGCAGCACGGCCAGGCCTGGTACCGGACCCGTTTCGTCATGCCGGCATCCGATGCCGCCGACATCCGCCTCTGGTTTGGCGGATTCGACGAACTTATCGACGTCTATCTGAACGGCGTCCACCTGGGCGAACGCACGGGATTCATGAAGGCGGGCGAATACGAAGGCATTCGCGAGCACCTGCGCTTCGGCGCCGAGAATGTCCTGGCGGTCCGCGTCACCAACGACGCCCTGGCGGAGATCGGGACCGGCGGCATCATGATGCCCGTCATGCTCTACCGACCCGCCAGCACGAAGACGCCGCTCCCGACCGCTCCCGCCAAAGGCAAGGAAGGGGCCGGGTACGAGATGTGACAAGCGCCGGCAGGGGGTCAGTCAACTTACCGGCCTGGAAAAAACGGGAAGTTTTTGTCGAAAAACAGGAAGACCGCTTCCCTGCGGATCGGGTATAATCACTGGGTCAAGATCGCTGTGTGTGTCGGCAGTTCGCGTGGCCGATGCCCCCAAGCAACCCGGCGGGAGATTAACATGAAAAAATCGCAACTTGTCTTCGGCGCCGCATGGCTGACCGTTCTCACCCTTTCACAGGCATCCGGCGCCACCAACGTCTGGATACGCAGCGGCCGGCGTGCACGCGCGTTTGTTGCATTCATCTGCATCGTCCTCGGGCAGGCCGGCCAGGTATCCGCACAGCTTCCCGTCGGCCTGCCGCAGATTCCGCAGGCGGGCATGACCGCCACGGCCTCCTCCACCAACACCATTTATTATCCGAGCAAAGCCATCGACGGCAACAATGCCACTTTCTGGCAAACCGACATTGCGCCGGAGCAATGGATCCAGTTCGATCTTGGCTCCCGGCACACGATCGGCGCCATCGAGGTTTACTCGGGAGCTTCGTACCGGATCAAGGGCTACCGGATTTACGTGACGGACCAGGCTTCGCCGGCCGCATGGGATGCGCCTGTCGCCGTAGGCGAACTGCTGAATGCGACCGGCTCGACGGCGATCCCCCTGACCTACACCACCGGCCGGTATGTGCGGTTTGTAGTTGCTTCACGCTGGTCATCAGCAAGTTGCCTCTACGAATTTCGCATCTACGGCAACCCGGCATTGCTGGCCGACCTGCAGACCGGCAGCACGGCGTTCTCCAATTCCAACACGGTGGACGTTGTCAGCTTTCCCGCCTTCGCGGGATATACCCACTTCCAGGCGGTGGCCGGCGCTGCCGCTCCCGACCCCTCCCCCTCCGCCTGGACCGCGACCAACACGCCGCCAGCCACGCTGAGCTTCGCACAGCCGGCCACCGATGCCAACGTGCGAATGACGCTCTGGTTCACGAATTTGGTGTCGGCGGTCGCGCCGAAGCGGAACGCCGCGCAGATTTTGTACGCCACGGACTTCCCCGATCCACGGATCGACCCGACGTTGACCCGCTACCTGTACGCCGGCTACCCGGCGGTGACGCTGACGGAAGACGACTTCGACGCCGACACGACGTTCGGCAGCTATTTCAACCGGCCCATCGACCGTCATGAAATCATCCTCGCCTGCCCGGCGGACGCGACGCCGGCATCGCCCGAGGTTACGCTGACGACACCCGGCGTTTACGAAGTGACGTTTACGGCTGTCAACGCCGTGGGGAACAGCGCCTCGCTGACGGGCACCGTAACCGTCGTGGAGGCGGGGCTGTCGACGCTCCGCCGCTGGACCGGAGCCGGAGCCAACGCGCTGGCCTCCACTGCAAACAACTGGGGCGGCGGCATCGCGCCAGTCTCCGGCGATCATGTCCTGTTCGATGCCGCCCACGCCGGAAACGCGCAAACCAACTGTTCATGGGATCTGAACGTGGCCCCCGCCTCGTGGGAGCAGACGACGAACTACGCGGGTACCGTGACGATCCAGACCCGCTACCCCGGACAGGGCAGTTTCACCAACCTGGTGATCTCCGGCAGCGTTCTGCTGGCAAGAGGCGTCTGGACCCATACCGCCAATCCGGCCGGCAATACGGAGGTCAACCGGCTTGCGGTGAAGGTGGGGAATGATTTCTCGCTGAAGCAGAATGCCTTCGTCAATGTCGACGGCAAGGGATATGCGGCGGGCGCCTACGGTCCCGGCAAGGGCAGTACCGAAAACTATGCGGGGTACGGCGCCAGCCATGGCGGATGGGATGCGGAGCGCCAGTCAGCCGGGCCTTACGGCAGCATCGTCCACCCAACCACCCTGGGCAGCAGCTGCGCCGGTCGCGCCGGCGGCGGCGCCGTGCTGCTGGAGGTGTCGGGTACCTGCATGATCGACGGGACGCTCAGCGCCGTGGGACTCAAAGTCGACGCCAGCGCGGGAAGCGAATACAATGCCGGCGCCGGTGGCAGCATCCTGGTGAAGGCGGGAACCTTGAGCGGCAATGGCCTGCTCAACGCCCGGGGAGGACGGGCTTTTTACGGCGGATCGGCGGGCGGAGGGCGCATCGCCATGATCGCCGCAAACGGCACGGACTTCGGCGGCATCCAGGCCTTGGCGGGGGGCGGCATCAACGGACCCGGCAATTACGTCTATTACGAAGGATCCGCCGGCACGATCTATCAGGAGCATGCCGGACATCAACCTGGCAAGGGTGTCCTGACGATTGCGGCCTACCACTCCGCCTACCGCTACAGCATGGTCCACTGGCCGGTCACGGAGATGCCGAAGGCGTCGGCCTGGAACCCGGCGGTCAACCTCGACGATTTCAGTCGCATCGTCATTACCAACGGCGGCACCCTCGGCATCGTCTCCGATACCGTCATGACCAACTGGAGCCTCGCCCGGCTGCAAGTCGCCGGATCGGAGAACTCCTTCATCACGGTCCGCAGCACCAACGGCGTCGCCTTTCCGCCGCAGATGACGGTGTCGAGTCCGGATTTCCGTTTGTCACTTTTGTGACGTGTTATTCCATTAGTTGT
>CAZQKI010000291.1:0-4710 GCA_964592855.1 uncultured Lentisphaerales bacterium | reverse complement strand
GTTGTAACGGTTCGTCTTTAAGGATCATGACATGCAAGACAGCGTTTTGTCCGCGGTAACTGGCGCTTCCGACCTGCAACGTTTCACCGCCTGCATGGAGTACCAGCCGGGTCCACGCCCCAATCACGAACTGGGTGTCTGGGGACAGACGCGTGCGCGCTGGGAAGCGGAAGCGCCGGACACCGTCAAGGGCTTTACCTGGGACTGGTTCGTTGACGAGCCCGCACTGGGACTTGACCATCGCGAATACATCAACATCAACTGCGATTTCATCCCGGCTTTTCCCCTCGTGCTGGGGAGGAACTGTTCCGCCAATGGCTTCTACTGGCGCGCTCGCGAGTTTATGGGGACGGAGAATCTTTCGTATGCCTGGTAAGACTACCCGAAGCTCATGCACGAGATGATGGAGTTCTTTGCCGACTTCATCATCGAAACGAGCCGGCCGGTTCTTGAGCAGGTGAAGGTCGACTATTTTGTCCTGAATGAAGACATGTCGATGAAGAGCGGGCTGCTCCTCGGACCCGACACCTTTCGCACCTTCATGTTTCCGCACCTGAAGCGGTTGGTGGACTTTTTCCGGTCGCAGGGAACCCGATACATCGCCGTGGACAGCGACGGCGATCCAACGGCACTCATTCCGCTGCTGCTCGATGCCGGTGTGGACACGCTCTGGCCCATCGAACGTGCATCCGACGTGAGCCCCCGGCAGTGGCGGAAGCAGTTTGGCCGGTCGCTCCGGCTGTGGGGTGGCGTAGACAAACGCGTGCTTTCCCGTGGCCGCGACGCCGTGCGCAAGCACCTGCGGGAATTCATCCCTTTGATCGAGGAGGGCGGATTCATTCCCACGGTTGACCACACGGTGCCTCCCGAGGTCTCCTGGAGCGACTTCTCGTACTATATGGAAATGAAGCGGGCCTTGCTGGCCGGGGAGTTTGCCGCTCTCGAATAGCCGTCCGGAATGCCGAGCGAGCGACCAGGATGCTTACCCGATCCGCTTACTCGATCCGACTCATCAGCGCCATTCAACAACAGGAAATCCCACGCAAAACCTGGAAGCGCCGATAAATCCTGGTAGCCGCGGCCTATGAGGAGCGTAAGGATGGTTTTCTGAGGGTTGATGCGGTGCTTGCTGCATGGAGTGATGCCTACCGACGCTCGCAGGAACGTCTAAAGTTGATGGAACGGCATCGTATCGTCCGTGCGAATGGTTGGGATATCTCCAATTGCAACGCCAGTAAGAGCGTCAACACCAATCTCGCCGCTTTGAAGACGCTGAACTTCGACCGTTCCGATATCGGCGTCGGTGCTGCAAATGAGGAACACTCGGGGCAATACATGCTGGATCTGGCGACGGATACCAGATTCGAGGAGATGCTCCGATTTGGTTTTCTACAGAATTATCTGAACGCCGCCGATGCGGAGGGGGTCAAGGACGCGCTAATTCGATTCCTCGTCGGTGACGCCCGGATGAAGCATCGTCATCTCGTTTACGTGTATGCTATGGCAGTCTATGGTCAAACTGATAATGCCGACACACGCAGAGCCATCATTGCCGCGCTGCTCGTCGCCGCCGGCCGCGAAGAGGTTTTAGATGTGTTGGTGGAACTCGACGGCATGCTTGCCGCACGGAGCGATACCTACCGTCGCTCGCGTCAACGATTTGCCTTGTTGAATTGGCATGCGCTCAAGCTGCCGACAGGAAATCCTCAGGTTGACAATCCACTGAAAATCGCTTTGGCAGAGGTTGCTAGCTACTGGAAGCACACCGATGTGAATATGAGTCTGGCGTTGCTGCAGGCGCGGGATTTCAGTCAGTCGCTGACGCCGCAGGAATCGGAAAAATGGGGCGGTCCGCTTCGTGTGCCGAGGTCGGTATCCCGCGATCAGGCCTTGGCGATGGAAGCCAAAGCATTGCTCTTCAGAGTAGTCTGGCCCTATGCGGCGGGCGCTTTTGCAACTCTAGTGATGGCTGCTTTCGGATTCTGGCTGCATAAGCGGCGGTCCTGCGCGGGACGGTCATGAAAACCGCAGAATGTCGAAGATCCTTCATGATTCGCTCCTCTTCAATCGGCAATCTGCGGTTTCAAAATTGATAACCTCGGTGGTGGCGTGCTAAGCTCGGTACCTAAGTGGCCGCGCCGCGCATCGGCATCGGCTACGCCGCCGCCCGCGACCGCAACCGCCTGTGGCGCTTCACCACGTCCACCCACGCCGCATGTTTGCCCAAATCGCCGTAAACGGGTATTATGCATGCTCCTTGATCCATTAGTAATGCGTTTGTTTTGACCGGGTTTGAGTTATGGTTTTGTTTTATCCCCTCAGGCATGTTCTAGGTTTGATTATCCTTTTTGGCGTTGCCTGTCCTGCGCGTGGTGAGACTGCCCCTACCGTGGGAGCTGTTGCGCCGGTGGTCGTCATTCACGGCAATCTGTCGCTGACCAGCGAGGGCGACCGCCGGTTCGCCTTGTCGCTCTCCCGGCACGCCGTGCGCTGGTTCCGCGAGGGGGGGCTGACGGCCGATCTTTGCAACGACGATCAGATGGCCGGCGGCTTGCGCGACCGGAAGGTCGCCATGCTGATCCATTGCGCCAATGTGACGCCCGAACAGCTCTGGGCGCTCAAGCAATTCGTGAAGCGCGGCGGCCGGCTGATCGTCTGCTACTCCTCGTCGCCGGGGTTGGCCGACCTGATGGGGGTGGCCCTGGGCGCTTACGTCAAGGTCGAACCGGGGCGCCTGGCCTCCATGCACTTCGAGCCGCTGAAGCCCGTGAACACCCCCTTGATGATTCAGCAGTCGTCGCCGAACATTTTCCCGGCGACGGCAATTCCCGGACGTTCGACGGTGCTGGCCTGGTGGGTGGATCGCGCGGGCCAGCGGACCGATCAGGCCGCGTGGCTCCAAAGCGATGCCGGATTCTGGATGACCCATACGCTCTCGGCGGACGGCGGTTCCGCGGCGAAGGGACGCCTGCTGGTGGCGCTGGCCGGCGACAAGCATCGCGAACTCTGGATGGATGCGGCACGGGTGCGCTTCGAAAAGGCCTTGCGGGTCGGACCTTGGCAAACCGCCGAGGATGGGCTGGCGGCGGCGGAGACGCTCGACGACAAACAGCGTCAGGATCTGGTCCGGCAGGCGGTGGCGCGCGTGGCGGAGGCCCGGAAGGAGGCGCAGGCGATGCTCAAGGACGGGCGCGGCGCCGAAGCCTGGCTGCTGGCCAATGAGATGAACCAGTTGATGATGAAGGCCTATGGCGTCATGCAGTCCCCGATGGCCGGCGAGATCCGGGCGGTGTGGGACCATTCGGGGCAGGGCCTCTATCCCGGCGATTGGCCGAAAACCTGCCTCGCCCTCAAGGCGGCCGGCATCTCGGACATTCTCGTGAACGTAGCGGCGCCCGGCTTTGCCCATTGCCGGCTGGACGCGCTGCCGCGGTCGCCGGTCTATGAAACGCAAGGCGATCAACTGGCGGCGTGTCTGGCGGCCGCCAAGCCGCTGGGGCTGCGCGTCCATGCCTGGATGATCGCCTTCAGCACCACGCATGCCTCGGAACACCGGATGAAAATCTTCGAGCAACAGGGCTGGCTGCTTCAAAACACCGCCGGGGAGTCGACGCCCTGGCTAGATCCGTCCGTGCCAGAAGTCCGTGCCATGCTGGCCAAGGCGGCGGAGGAGATTCTCACGCGCTACGCCGTCGACGGCCTGCATCTCGATTTCGTCCGGTATCCCAACTACTACGAGTCTCTGGGGCCGGGGACGCGGCAGCGCTTCGAGGCGGCGCGGGGCAGCCCGGTTCCCGACTGGCCGGAAGGAGCGAAGAAGCGTCCGGTCTTCAATGAGCTCGTGCGGTGGCGCGGTTTACAGACGACGGAACTGGTGTCGGATGTCCGCCGGCTCCAGCGGCGCATCGCCCCGGGCATCTTGCTGACGGCGGCCGTGCTGGGAAAATACCCCACCTGCGTGGAGTCGGTCGGGCAGGATTGGGAAAGCTGGATCGAGCAAGGGTATCTCGACTATGTCATGCCGATGAACTACACCGAGAGCCGACTGGCCTACGACTCCCTGATCTCGCAACAGACCCGTTCGCCGCGCCAGGCCGTCAAGGTGGTGGGGGGGATCGGGGTGACCGCCTCGGAAAGCCGGCTGGATTCGGCCGATGTGATTGAACAGGTGAACGCCCTGCGCGCCAGGGGGGCGGCGGGCTTCGCCCTTTTTGATTTGGATGCAACTCTGGAGACGGAGATTCTGCCCGTTCTGGCGTTGGGGCTGACCGCGCAGAAAACTCAAGGAGAACAACGATGATACGGATGGGAATGATCGGATGTGGGTCGATGTCGGCGAGCCATTGCAAGACACTGGCGCCGCTGGCGGGTCGCATGCAGTTCACGGCCTTTGCGGACATCGACCGCGAGCGGGCGGAGCAGGCGGCGGCCACGGTGCCGGGCGCCAAGGCCGCAACCGACTACGCGGAGATCCTGGCGCACGTCGATGCCGTGGTCATCGCCGTTCCCCACGACCTGCATTATTCAATCGGCATGGCCTGTCTCAAGGCGGGCAAGCACGTGATGATGGAGAAGCCGCTGGCGCTGACCGAGCGGGAGTGCCGCGAGTTGATCGCCGCCGACTGCTCGCCGCATCCCGTCCTGATGCTGGGCTACGTCATGCGGCACGATCCGATGTGGAAGAAAATGGGCGAATTCCTCCGCGAGGAG
>CAZQKI010000290.1:0-4728 GCA_964592855.1 uncultured Lentisphaerales bacterium | reverse complement strand
CGGCGACGCTTACGGTCGACGACAAGACGGTTCTTCCTCGTCCTCGTCGTCGTCCACATCCTCGATGCAAAAATTCGAGAACGAGAACGAGGACGATGAAGCAAGTCTCCTACTCGATCCAACTGGCCGGCAAAACCGGCCAGCGGCTTCACTGAACCCTGAACCCTGTCTCCTGAACCCTCGGGGCACGGAAACGAAGTTGACGCGCACCCGCATACACTTGCTATTACGATTAAGATTGAAACTCCAACGGAACTGCTGGTATTTTGCATTCCATGAACGCAATCCTTCACGGGCGCTCACACCTTCCTGGCGACGACACTGCGCACCGGAAATCCTGCGGGCGCGCGCACTTCCCGTTTGTCCGGGTGGCGGCTTTCGCGCTGGGGCTGCTGGCCGCGCTGGCATCGGCCGAACCGGCCGACGTGCCTGTTCCCGAACCGCTCCGGATCTCCCTGCCCCCTGTGGCACGCCTCCGCCTGCCTAAAGACTCGCCGCAACACCTTTCGGCGACGCTCACCGGCTACCTGCGCGAGAAGCTGGCCCTGTGCGCCTCGGCCCGCGTGGTTCCCGCGGCGCGCAACACGCCGATCCTCGAAGAACTCCTCTCCGGGGCCTGGGCGCTGCCTGACGAAGGCCTGCTCGACGCCTACAGCCGGCAACTCCCCATCCAGGGACTGATCCGCTATGCGGCGACCAACGACACGCTCCACCTGACGCTCCACACCACAGCCGGCTTGCGCACGCACGCCATTCCGACCGCCGCCCCCGCCACCCCCCGCTCGATCGTGCTGGAGGCCGCCGCGTGGATCGGCCGCGAACTGGCGCTGACCGCAGCGGATCAGACGCTCCTCGCGACAGACGACATCGACAATCCCGACGCCTTTGCCGCCTACTACTTCAATCCCTCCCTGTGGCTCGACTGGAAGACCAACGCCGGCGAGCAGTCCCTGGAACCCCTGCAGCCCTTCCTCTCGGGCGACGCCATCCCCGCCCCGCTGGTGCGGCTGGCCCTGACCCATCTGAACGCGGTGATCGACAAGCGGGGCAAGCCCCCCACGGACCTGACGGTTCCCCGCGCCGTGGCCCTGGCGAATAAGCTACTGCCCCACGCGCTCGCCACGGTTGCCGAGGATGAACTGGCGGCAGCCGTCGCGGCCCAACCCGAAGCGTTCCTCAAGGACCTGCTCGACCTGTGCGAGCCCCTGCTGGCGGCGTGCCGCGACACGGACGCTGAAGTTGAGCGAATGCTGACGGTCATGACCACTGAGACGCAGGCTCCGGCGACCGACTTTGGTCTGGACGTTGCACATCGGCCGGCACCGCTTTCCCAGGAAAAGCAAACCGCCGCCCTGCGGCTGCTGGCGGCGGCCGCGCCCGCCCCCCCGGCGCTGCAGGCGCTGACGGCGGCAAGCCGCCACGCCGACCCCGCCGTACGCTTCGCCGCCGCGCTCACACTCCGCCCTTTTCCGCTGACCGACACGCGCAAGACCCTGGAGCGGCTGGGGCAGGACAAGGATGCGGCCGTGGCGCTGGCCGGACGCTTTGCGCTGTGGGCCCAAGGCGAACCGCCGGCCAATCTGCTGGCACTGGCCCGGCAACACGTTGCGCAGCCGGCGTCGTCCCAGCCGTCGGCCATCGAGGCGCTGGCCGCCCTTGCGACCGCGGAAGACAGACCAGCCCTCCTGCGGCTGCGCCAGTGCCGCCCGGAGCGGCTGCGCCGCCTCGTCTGCAGCGCCCTGCTGCGGCTCGCACCCCCCGAACCGGACCTGCTTCGGTCTTTTCTGAATGACGACGACGCGGGGATCGTCGAACTGACCTTGGCCCACCTCGCGGGGCAGCCTCTGGACGACGACGTGCAGCCTTTGGTGCGCCGACTCGCCGCCGACCCCGCCGCCACCGTGTCGGCCGCGGCACGCGCGCTGCTGATGCCCCTGTGCCCCTCCGAGCCCAAGGACCGGCTCCGTTTCGAACTGGAATTGGAGCACCCCTACGTGCGCCGCCAGTTGCTGGAGCGTGCGGCCGCAGACGCCACCGGCGAAGGCCTCGACGTGCTGGAGGCAGCGACCCGGAACGCCGACCCCTACACCCGCACCTACGCTCTGACGCTGCTCGCGGGGCGGGCGCCTGCGCGCGCCCGACCCCACCTCCGCGCGGCGATCAGCGACGCACACCTGTGGGTGCGGTTGCATGGCGCCGCCCTGCTGGCTCCGCTCGCCGAAGCGGACGATGCCGACAGCCTCGCGCAGGCGCTCGCCGCCAATCGCGATCCTGCGGTCGCGGCCTACCTGGAGTCGGCCCTGGCCCGCGCCCAGGGCCGTCCGGCGCCCGCGGCCGGGCCGGCCGCGCACCGCGTCGACGGCGCCCGGACGCTGACGTGGAACTGCGGCCTCGGCGCCGCCGGCGCCGACTCGCCGTTCCAAGCCTATTACATGCTCAACGTGGAGGTGAACGACGTCTGGCGGCGCTGCCACGGAGCGGGCAAGATCTTCTTCGGGCGCCTCGAGACGGAGGGGCATCCCGGACGGATCGCCATCAGCCCCGCCGCGCGCAACCGCTTCTGGCTCGCACTGGACCGGCAACTCCCCACCGAAAACCTCGCCTGCATTGATGGCGTGGTCCTCGGTGAAGAGTCCATGAGCACGGCCCCGGACGCGCTGTGGGCTGAGGGCTGGACACTCTTCTGCCGCGATGCCGCGCTGGATCCGCAGCGCGTCGACGGCCGCCTGGAAAACCTGAACCGCTACGAACGCCGCGCCTGGACGCACTGGTCGCTGGAGCGCGCCATCGACGGATTCAACGAGATGGCCCGCTACCTCCGCCTGCGCCACGCCCGCATCCGCCCGGGGCTGCAGATCGCCACCTTCCTGCCCGAGGAGTCCCTCACCGACAGCCCACCCAACCCGGCCGTGCGGCGCTGGGACTTTGACGTCGGCGGCCTGTACGACTACAAGAACGACAACCGCATCGCCGCCTACACAATGGTTCGCCGCTACCAGACGCTGTGGCCGGAGCGGCCCATCATCTGGCTGAGCCTCGGCTTCGGCGGCTGGGAAATGAAACCTGTCACCTACACGTGGGATGTCCCGCTCGCACCCCTGAACACCCGCAGTCTGCGCGGCTATGCCGACACAGTAACCGCCTGGCTGGCCGGCGCAGACGCCGGCTGGTTCAGTCCCTTTATATTTGTCCACGCCGGCTTCGACGCCAAGAAGGAAACCCTTCATGGAATACCCGTGAGCATCGAAGATATCACGCCGCAAAGCGAGGTACTGACACAGGCGATCAACTACGCCTGGAAGGATGTCGACAAGATCCTGGCGCAGCAGCGCGTCCGTCGGCCCAACCTCGACGATGCTGACGCCGACCCCGCCGCGGCGGTCGAAGCGGGCGACAGCCTGACGCTCAACGACGAAGCGGCCCTGGCGTCTGACGCCTGGACGAAGGATATGGACGCCAACCGGGAGCGGTACCGTCGCGGCTTCCTCCTTTACCAGAAATATATTTACGACTGCGCCCGTGTCTTCGCCGACCTGCCGCGGCTGCGCGTGCGGCCGCCGATCCTGGCCGTGCGGCAGGGCCTCAACCGCTGGAGCCGCGAGCCTCACGGGCGACCGGTCGTGCCGGGGATGGCCCTGCCGGCACAGTACGACTTCCTCTGCGACCTCAACACCGCCGCCGAAGGGTCGATGGAGCGCTATCGGCTGATCCTGGCGGCGTACCCCGGTCCGCTCCGCGACGCGACGCTCGCCAACCTGACCGCCTGGCTCAACGCCGGTCCGAATCTGCTTTACGTCCATGGCGTCCTCGACCCGGACAACACGGCGGAGGCGAGCACGCCCGCCGATTTTGACGGCATGCTGGCGAACGACTGGCCCTGGGAAGCGAACGTGACGCCGAAGGCCGCCAGGGAATCCGGCGTCAAGCGGCCGGATCCCACCGCGCTGACCCTCACCCTGCCGGACGGCGAAACACGGGCCATCAACGCCGTCGTCGATGCGACCTATCAGGTCCGCGGCGACCGCGTCCGCGTCCTCGCCCAGGCGGACGGCCAGTCCGTACTCGTCTTCTGGCGCGCCGCTTCTCCCGGAGGGGGCGGCGTCCTCTTCGACGGGATCGGCAGCGCCGACGGCGCCTACCTTCGCTGGCTGCAGACGGTGCTCAACGATCTGAACAACAAGGAAAATCTGGGTGTGGCGCTCTCCGGTCCTCTCCTGCATGTGACGGGCGCCATCCCCCCCCTCACGGGTGCCGCCGCCGCACGCCGCTACGGCGATCTTTGCGCCACCGGCACCCTTGCCGGCGTGGAATTGCTGACCGGCGCGGCCGATCCGGTCGTCGACGCAAAACAATATGCCGCGCTGGCGGCGCAGGCGTTTGTGGGCAAGCACGTGGCCGCCATCGGCGGCTACCACGTCCTTTCCGACGCGCCGCTGCAGGAGGCCAAGGTCGTTGAAACGGGGATTCTGGTCCACAGTGAGGGTCTGGTGCGCATCACGTCCCGCACCGGCACGCCGCAGGTGACGCCGGTTCAGGGGCAGGCGCTGCCGCAGCCCAAGGACGGCGTCGCCTGGCTCCTGTACGAAAAGACCCCCGGCCAGGCGCGGATCGCCGAGGCGACCGACGGTGCGCCCATCGAAGTCCTCTACTTCCGTTCCCCGGGACCTGTGCGAGTCGAGGCGCGGCGTTAGGCGTTAGGAGCTGCAATACCTGAAGACGAAGAACTTA
>CAZQKI010000289.1:0-4788 GCA_964592855.1 uncultured Lentisphaerales bacterium | reverse complement strand
ACTGAACCCTGAACCCTGTCTCCTGAACCCTCGGGGCGCGGCAACGAAGTTGACGTGCACCCGCTCCCGATTCGGCTTGCATCCTGAAGCCAATCGGGGCAAGATATGCCTTTTCTCATTCTGTCCAAAGGTCTCCTGCATGAATGCGGGAGTCTGGTTTTTTTGCGCTTTTTTTTGGAGAAGTCGTGATGTCTAACAGTGGCATTGACAAGATTCTTGTGATCAATTCGGGAAGTTCCTCGTTGAAGTTCATGATGTTCAACATGCGGACCGAAACCATGCTGGCCAAAGGGGTCATCGAGAGGATCGGTTCGGCCGACGCCACGCTCACCTACCAGCGGGACGGCGAGCAGAAGATGACGGAGGGTGTCGTTGCCGAGGATCACCGGCAGGCCTTGGAGAAGGCCAGCGCGATGCTGACGCACCCCGAACGCGGCGTGCTGCGGTCGCTGGCGGATGTCGAGGCCATCGGGCACCGCGTGCTGCACGGCGGCGAGGAGTTCTCCGAGCCCGTCACCGTCAACACCGCCGTCAAGGATGCCATCCGCCGCTACTTCGATCTGGGCCCCCTGCACAACCCCGCCAATCTGCAGGGGATCGAAGCCTGTGAGAAGTTCATGACGGGCGTCCCGAACGTCGCGGTCTTCGACACCGCCTTCCACAAGACCATGCCGAAGCACGTCTACCTGTATGCCATTCCGATGGAACTGTACGAGAAGCACCACATCCGCAAATACGGTTTCCACGGCACGTCCCACAAGTTCGTGACCGAGGCGGCCGCCGCCTACCTGAAGAAGCCGCTGAGCGAATTGACCATCATCACCTGCCACCTGGGCAACGGCTCTTCGCTGGCCGCCATCAAGAACGGCAAGGTCCTCGACACCACCATGGGACTGACCCCGCTGCCGGGCCTCATCATGGGCACGCGCTCGGGCGACATCGACCCGGCCGTGGTCTTCTATCTCGCCAACAAGGGCTACACCCTTGCCCAGATCGACAAGATCCTCAACAAGGAGAGCGGACTGCTCGCGGTTGCCGGCACCGGCACCGGCGACATGCGCGACCTCGTGAACGCCGCGGGGAAGGGGACCCCCATGGCGGTCAATGCGCTGGCGATGTTCGCGCACCGGGCCGCCCTCTACATCGGCGGGTACTACACGCTGCTCGGCGGCGTGGATGCCATCGTCTTCACCGGCGGCATCGGCGAGAACAGCTTTCCCGCCCGCAAGGCCATCGCCGATCATCTGCGCGTGCTGGGCGTCGAGCTCGACGAGGCGAAGAACAAGGCGACCTTCGGCACGCTGTCCAACATCTCCCGGCAGGGCTCGCGGACGCCCGTGATCGTCATCCCGACGAACGAGGAGCTGATGATCGCCCGCGAGACCTTCCGCGTCGTCACCGGCGCCGGACTGCCCCCCCCTGTCAGTCATGCTTCATAAAGGATACGTCATGAACTTTCTCGAATCCCTCTATCCCCGTGCCCAGGCGGCCAACCGCCGCATTGTCCTTCCCGAAGGCCAGGATCCCCGCGTGATCCTGGCGGCCATCAAGATCAAGGACCGGCAGCTGGCGCGGCCGCTGGTCCTGGCGACCCCCGCCGAACTGGCCGCCGCCGAGGCCCAGGTTGGCGACACGCTGGCCGCGCATGGCATCGACGTGCTGGACTTCACCGCCGCGCCGATCAGCCAGAGCCTGGCCCAGGCCCTCTACGAACGGCGCAAGGCCAAAGGGATGACCGCCGCCGAGGCCGAAAGGACGATTCGCACCCGGCGCCTCTACTTCGGCAACATGATGCTCCAGCAGAAGCTGGTGGACGGCCTGGTCGCCGGCAGCATCGCCTCGACGCCCGACATGCTCCGCGCCGCCTTCCACTGCGTCGGCACCGCCCCCGGCATTGCGCTGGCCTCGGCCTGCTTCGTGATGGACCTCAAGACCCCGACGCCCGCCGGCGACGGCACGCTGATCTACGCCGACAGCGCAGTCAATCCCTGCCCGACGGCCGAACAACTGGTCGACATCGCCCAGGCCACGGCGCAGACCTGCCGCGCGCTGCTGGCCCGTCAGCCCCGCCTCGCCTTCCTGAGCTTCTCCACCAAGGGGAGCGCCCAGCACGAACTGGTCGACAAGATGCGCCGGGCCGCCGAATTGACGCGGAAGCGCTTCCAGGAGATCGGGCTCGACGCGGTCGTCGACGGCGAGATGCAGGCTGACGCCGCGCTCGTTCCCGCCGTCGCCGCCTCGAAGAACAAGGGCGGGCTCATCCAGGGCAACGCCAACGTGCTGATTTTTCCCGATCTCCAATGCGGCAACATCTGCTACAAGCTGACGGAACGCCTGGCCGGCGCCGCCGCCTACGGACCCGTGCTGCAGGGCGTCGCGCTACCGGTCAACGACCTCTCCCGCGGCTGCAGCGCGGACGACATCGTCGGCGTCGCCGCCATCACCGTCTGCCAGGGAATCTAAACCATGGAAAAGAACACCCCCGCGACGCAAACCATGGAAGCCATCGTGTCGCTGTGCAAGCGCCGCGGCTTCATCTTCCAGAGCTCGGAGCTCTACGGCGGCATCAACGGCTTCTGGGACTACGGTCCCCTCGGCTGCGAGCTCAAGCGCAACGTCCGCGAATCCTGGTGGCGGTCGATGGTCCGCTGCCGCGAGGATGTCGAGGGGCTGGACGCCACGATCATCATGCACCCCGCCATCTGGAAGGCCTCGGGCCATGCCGACGGCTTCGCCGATCCGATGGTCGACTGCAAAGTCTGCCGCCACCGCTTCCGCGCCGACCAGCTGTGCGAGGAGCATGGGCTGGCTCTGGCCCGGACGGAGAAGGGCTTTGCGCTGCCCGACGGCGTCAAGTGCACCCACTGCGGCTCGAAGGAGCTGACGGAACCCCGCGCCTTCAACCTCATGTTCAAGACCTATGTCGGTCCCGTCGAGGACGAGCATGCGGTGGCCTACCTGCGCCCCGAGACGGCGCAGGCGATCTTCGCGCAGTTCAAGAACATCCTCGACACCTCCCGCCAATCCGTCCCCTTCGGCGTGGCGCAGATGGGCAAATCCTTCCGCAACGAGATCAACCCCCGCAACTTCACCTTCCGCTCGCGCGAGTTCGAGCAGATGGAGCTGGAGTATTTCATCCGCCCCGACGAGGCGGTCGAGCTGATCTACGGCTCGGTGGCGGCGCTGACGGACGGGACCGACCTCGCGACGCCGCAGGACAACTGGGGCTGGGAGATCTGGCACAAGTACTGGGTCGAGCAGCGCAAGGCCTGGTACCGGGCCGCCGGGCTGCCCGCGGCGAGCCTTGTCGAATTCTGGCAGCCGAAGGACGAGCTGGCCCACTACGCCCGCGCCTGCGTCGACATCCAGTATCCCTTCCCCTTCGGCGTGCAGGAGCTGGAGGGCATTGCCGCGCGCGGCAACTTCGACCTCACGCAGCATCAGCTCCACAGCGGCAAGTCCCTGGAAGTCTTCGACGAACCGCTGAAGCTGGCCGCCGCGAAGCTCGACGAGGCGGCGCGCGCCGCCTTCACGGAGCGGACGTCCGCCGCCTGGGCGGCGTCGGGGCGCGACCCCGATGCGGCCCGTGCGTTCGTTGAGCGTCTCTTCGAGGGCAAGTACATCCCGCACGTGATCGAACCCTCGGCCGGCGTCGACCGCCTGACCCTCGCCCTGATCTGCAACGCCTACTGCGAGGAGAAGGTGGTCGGCGACAAGGGGAAGGAAGAGGTCCGCACGGTGCTGCGCTTCCATCCGACGATCGCCCCGGTCAAGATCGCGGTCTTCCCGCTCGTCAAGAACAAGCCGGAACTCTACGCCGCGGCGCGCGGCATCTTCGAGTCGCTGCGGCGCCGCTGCAACTGCTTCTGGGACGAGAGCGGCGCCATCGGCCGCCGCTACCGCCGCCAGGACGAGGCCGGCACGCCCTTCTGCGTGACCGTCGACTTCCAGACGCTGGAGGACGGCACCGTGACCCTCCGCGACCGCGACACGATGCAGCAGGAGCGCATCACGCCCGCCGCGCTGAAGGAGCGGATGGAAAACCTCCTCGGCTGAAGCGCGCGTGACTCTCCTGACTTACAATGTTCTCTATGACGATGCCGTGCGCTGGGGTGCTGATTATGCCTGGGAGAAGCGGAGACCGGGGATTGCCGCCTTGCTGAAGCAGCACCCGGCCGATCTGCTGGGATTCCAGGAACTGAAGGCGGGACAACTGGCTGACGTCGGCAACATGCTGGGCGCCGGCTACGGCGCCGTCAATCCCTTTGAATCCGGCGCGGCACCTCCCGGCATCATGAACATCACGTTCTTCCGGAAGGCGCGCTTCGCGCTGGAGATGCTGGGCGTGATCGAACTCCCCTCCGACACCCACCGGCGCCACGCCACCTGGGCCAGACTGCAGGACCGCATGTCCGCGAAGCCATTCTACCATCTCAATCTGCATCTGGCGGTGCGGGGCGAAGCGGAACGCAGGGCCTCGCTGCAGGCTGTGATTCGCTTTGTGGAATCGATCGAACCGCAGGCGCCCGTGATGGTCGGCGGCGACTTCAATGCCGCTTGCCAACCCATTGCAGGCGCGTTCGCCGGCTGTGGCCTGTTGCCGGCGCTGGACTGCAGCGAAAGGCGAGTCAACACCCAGAGCGGCACCCGGGTCGACCGGGCCACCGGGCAGGTTGGAAAACTGGCCATTGACCATGTGTTTGTCCGGAAGGTCGCCCGCGTGGAAAGCTACGCCATTCTGCCGGACCGCTTTGACGAACGCTACCCATCGGACCATCTGCCCGTGAA
>CAZQKI010000288.1:0-4802 GCA_964592855.1 uncultured Lentisphaerales bacterium | reverse complement strand
TTCGGGACCAAAAGGTCAGGGGTTCGAATCCCCTCTCCCCGACCAGTTTTGCAGAAGGAAAAAGCAGCGAGTTTCTTAGGAAATTCGCTGCTTTTTTGTTTTTCGGGAATGGAATGCGGGGCGCGTGTGGGGATTGTGTGGGGTTGATTTTGGTCTGTGTGGGCGTTTGTGCGGGGATTTTACTTGCTTGCATGGCCCAGTGTCTAGTTTCCAGTTTCCAACTTCCCCAGAACCTGCCACAATCAGAAACGGAATGCGTGCCAGCTGACCGACGATCCTGTCGGCCCCAGATGCCGTCGGCGCGGAACGTGCTGCAGAATCGCCTCTCCCTATGTCCGAACGCATCAACCTCAAGAACCTGGATGCCGCCGCCCTGCATCGGGCGCTGGCCCCGCTGGGCGTGAGCGCGTCGCTGGCACGGCGGATCCAGGCCTCGGTGCTTCGCAGAGAACTACTGCCCTTTGATCGCACCGACATTTCGCCGGCGCTGCTGAAACGCGTGGCTGAAATCGCCTGCATTCCCAAGTTGTGTTGTCTGGATCAGGCGGTTTCGCCGCAGGATGGTTTTGTGCGGCTGCTCCTGCAAGGCGACGGCCCCGAGACTTTCGAGAGTGTCTGCATTCCGTTGTACCGCGACACCCCGAAGGCCAGGACCGTGGTCTGCGTCAGCAGTCAGATCGGCTGCCGCATGGGGTGCGCCTTCTGCCGGACGGGACGGCTGGGCTGGTCGCGCGACCTGGCAACGTGGGAGATCGTGGACCAGGTCATCCGTGTCGCCCAGATCGCCCCGAGCCCCGTCCGCGGGGTCGTCTTCATGGGGATGGGCGAGGCCTTTCTGAATTACGATGCCGCGCTGTCGGCGGCGCGGATCTGTGCCGAACCCTCCGGCCTGGCCATTGCGGCCAAGGCGATCACCTTCTCGACCGTGGGTATTGTCCCGGCGATCCGCCGTTTCACCGCAGAACGCCAGCCCTACCGCCTCGTGGTGTCGCTGACCTCCGCCGACGCTGGACGGCGGAGGACGTTGCTGCCCGTGGAGACGGCCTATCCGTTGCCGGAACTGCACGCGGCGCTCGCCGAATACTGTGCCGCGAGCGGCGAACGGGTGACGCTGGCCTGGACGCTGATCTCCGGCTTCAACACCCGGATTGAAGACGCGCGGGATCTGGCGCGATGGATTGGCGATCTGCCCGTGCGGATCGACCTGATCGACGTGAACGATCCCGATGGCCGCTTCGTTCCGCCCGGCGATGCGGAGCTGAACCGATTCCGCGACGCCCTGCGCCAGGAGGTGAAGGCGCCCGTCGCGCGGCGCTACAGCGGGGGTGGCGATGTCGGCGCCGCCTGCGGTCTGCTGGCGGGTCTGCAAGCGCCTCGAACCGCTCAGACCGACGGCGGCTCGAAGACGGGGTCGGCCGCCGTGGCGGCGGCCGCCGCGTCGTCGTCGGTGGCCGCGGTAAGCGCCGCGAGCTCCGCCGCCGCGCTGGCGTCGGGCGTCCGAGCCTGCTCCGCCGAGACGTCGGGCAGGGTCTCCTGAACCGCCTGTTCCTCCACGGCGGGCTTGGCGCGCGGCTTGCGGGGCACGGTCGCCGATTTGCTCCGCTGCAGCGTGGGGTCGAGTTCGTTCAGCTCGTCCAGGCTCTTAAGCCCGAAGTGTTCGAGGAAGCTGGGCGTCGTGCCGTAGAGGAAGGGGCGTCCGGGCAGGTCGCTCCGGCCGACGATGCGGATGAGGTGCATCTCCATGAGCGCCTTGACGATGTGATCCACCGTGACGCCGCGGATCCCCTCCAGCTCCGATTTGGCGATGGGCTGGCGGTACGCGATGATCGCCAGCGTCTCCAGCGCCGAGCGCGACAGCCGGTTGGGACGGTCGCGCTTGAGCAGGCTGCGCACCCACCGGCCGCAGCCCGGCTGCGTCTGAAAACGGTAGCCGCCACCCACCTCGCGCAACTCGATGCCGAGGTCGAGCCGATCCAAATCCTTGGCAATGTCCTCCAGCGCGTCGCGGATGTCGCGGGGCAGGACGTCCGAGAAGGGCGCGGGGGCGCCGTCCGCTGCCGGGGGAAGTTCGCGCAGACATTTCCGGATCGATTCGATGGGAAGCGCCGCCTCGGCGCTGAAGACCAGCGCGCCGATGACCTGGCGCAGGCTGGAGGCGTTCAATTCGGGCTTGGGTTCAAGGGTCGACATGTTCTCCACCTCCGATCACCGGGGCCGCGAGGGCTTCGGCAGGCAGGTCGTCAGGTAGCTCGGTGATGATGATTTCGGTAAAGGGGGCCAGCTGGCGCATCGCGACCTGGCGCAGCCGGAGCAGTTCCAGCAGGGCCAGGAAGGTGATGATCACCTCGCCGCGGTGCGATTGCGGATGGAAGAGGCGTGAAAAAGCGATCTCCGATGTGCGGCGGACCGAGGCGAGGATGTCCTCCATCTTGTCGGGAACGCTCCAGCGGATGGGCTCCAAGTGGCCGAGCGGTTCCATCGGGGTGCGGTCGAGGACCTCCTGGAAGGCGGTCAGCAGATCGAAGAGGCCGACGTCGCCAAGGGGGCGCGACTCGTGCTCCTCGGCTTCGGCGTGGAGGACCTCGCCGCCGTAGAGGAAGCGCTCGGATTGGATGGTTTCGCGATCCAGCAGACGTCCCGCGGCGTCCTTGAATTTCTTGTATTCGATCAGCTGCCGGACCAGGTCGAGACGCGGGTCGACGCCATCCTCCGCCTCTTCCGTCTCGCCTTCACGCGACTCGACGGGGAGCAGCATGCGGCTTTTGATGACCATGAGCGTCGCGGCCATGACCAGAAACTCGCCGGCGATGTTCAGGTCGAGCATCTTCATGACGTCGAGGTAGGCGAGGTACTGGGTGGTGATGTGCTCGATCCGGATGTCGTAGATGTCGATCTCGTCGCGGCGGATGAGATACAGCAGGAGATCAAGGGGTCCTTCGAAGACCTCGAGATCCACCTTGTATTCGTCATGAGCCGCGGTTCCGCTCATGCAATCCCCACGGCCTGGCGAACCGCATTGAGGGTTTTCCGGGCTTCGTCCCTTGCGCGCCGGGCGCCGCTTTGGAGAATGGCCTCCACGCGGTCGGGCTCCCGGGCGAGTGCGGCGCGCGCGTCGCGCATCGGCGCGAAAACCTCTTCGTACTTCTCGGCCAGCGCCTTCTTGGCGGTGCCGTAGCCGAAGTTCCCGGCGCGGTAGCGTGCCGCCATCTCGTCGGCTTCCGCCGCGGTTGCGAAGAGCTTGTAGAGGGCGAAGATGTTGCAGGTGTCGGGGTTCTTGGGCTCCTCCAGCGGCGTGCTGTCGGTGACGATGCGCATGATGCGCTGGCGCGTCTCTTTGGGATCGCCGAAAAGCTCAATGGTGTTGCCGTAGCTCTTTGACATCTTCTCGCCATCCAGACCGGGGACGACGGCGACGGCTTCGCTGATCGAGGGCTCGGGAATGGTGAACACCTCGCCGAACTGGTTGTTGAACTTGATCGCGATGTCGCGCGTGACCTCGACATGCTGCTTCTGGTCGCGTCCGACGGGAACGATGTTGGACTGGTAGGCGAGGATGTCGGCGGCCATCAGCACGGGATAGGCGAAGAGGGCGACGTTGGAGGGAATGCCCTTGGCGAGCTTGTCCTTGTAGGAATGGCAGCGCTCCAGCAGCCCCATGGGGGTGACGATTGAAAGCAGCCAGGTGAGCTCGGTGACTTCGGGGACGTCGCTTTGGCGGAAGAAGATCGTCTTCTCCGGATCCAGCCCGCAGGCGAGGAAGTCCAGGGCGACATCCCGGGTGTCCGCACGCAGGCGCTCGGGATCGGTCACGGAGGTGAGGGCGTGGTAGTTGGCGATGAAAAGATAGGCCTGGCCGCGCGACTGAAGCGCGATGGCCGGCTTCATCATCCCGAAATAATTGCCGAGGTGCAGTTTGCCGGAAGGTTGAATGCCTGAAAGAATCCGCATGGAAATAAAACTCCTGAGCAAGCTCCATCGTCGGCGCCTGCAAGGTCAACAGCATAGCTTTTCGCGGGTGGCGAATCAAGATTGCGATTCGGCGGTGGCGATTCGGCGGTGAGTTGAACGGGGTGCGCGGGAGCGCGTCAACTTCGTTGCCGCCCCCCGAGGGCTCAGGAGACTGGGTTCAGGGTTCAGTGAGCCGCTGGCGGCCGGAGGCCGCCGGTTGGATCAAAGCAGGAGAACAATCTTTGTCGCGAGCTTTGTCTTGAGCTTTGTCGACGTCGTGGAGGACGAGGACGAGGGTGCCACGGCGCCCTTCATTGTGCCCCCGACTCGGCATCTGAAACCGCACTGGACCCCGCCCTCCCTGGCGGTAGTTGAAAAGAGCAGTCGCCCCGACCTTTCATTTCTCTACGGCGGAGGACCGCCGGGTCCCTTTCGTCTCTTGGCGCGCCCGGCACCCGACCTCCGGCGAATAGAACCGAACTGGACTCCGCCGTCCCCGGCGGTAGGCGAAAATGCAAGACGCTACGACGCCCTTTTCGCTACGGGCGAGGACGCCCGGCTCCAGATCACCTTTTTCGCGAGATGAACAGTAGCGCCCTTCATGCGTCCAAACGGTGCGGTTGTTTCGCGACAAAACGCAGCGATAGGTCTTGACCGTCGATGGCACCTTCTCTGCGCCCCAATCGGTTTGCGATTCCGGGCGACGATTACGGAATACGAGAAAAAATAATCGCAATCGTCCACCGTTCTCGTCGCCCGCTATCGTCAACCGACTCTTCCGCTTTCCGGTGGACGAGAACGGGCGACGAGAACGGACCACGATTTCCTCCGGCCGTTCCTTTCGCTCCCTTCAC
>CAZQKI010000287.1:0-4828 GCA_964592855.1 uncultured Lentisphaerales bacterium | reverse complement strand
CACCAGCGCCTGGGCGCATGTGGACTTGGTGGGGACGAGCTGGGGCGCGGGGCAGGCGTTCTACCACGACGTGACCGGGCTCGCACCCGGCGGCAGCTACACCTACCGTTGCTTCGTCAAGAACACCTCCGGCACAGGGTGGTCGGCGGATGCGGTGAGCTTCCGTTCGCTTTATCCCGCTACGGTTGTCAATCATGGTGCGGTCATGACGGGCGCGACGACGGCCCTGTTGCGCGGCGCCGTCACGGACACGGGCGGTGAGGCGCCCGGCGTGTGGTTCCTCTACTGGCTGGTCGGCGGGGGCGTGACGAACGTCATCGGCACAGGGCCGCAGACGGGGGCTTGCAGCACGCCGGTCTCCGGGCTGACGGCGAGCGCGGACTACGGGTGCAGGCTCATGGCCTCGAACGCGGCCGGAACGGTCTGGTCGGCGGTCTTGAATTTCAACGCGTCGACCAACCAGGCGAACATCTACACGGGCGTCACCGGCGGCGCCTGGGAAACCCCGTCGAACTGGTCGCTGCAGTCCGTGCCGGCGCTGTCCCACAGGGTTGTGGTTCCCGCCGGCAAAACCGTGACGGTGAACGCCACCGGGGAGGCCGGCTCGCTGCAGATCGCCACCAACGCCGCCGTTTCCGTGGGCGGCGCCACGACGGTCGTCCACTGGCGCGCCCCGCTGAATGCGGCACGCACCGATCCGGTCGGCCTGCTGGTCGCCGGGAATCTGACGGTGGGCGGCAGCCTGATGATCGGCGGGCTCAACCAGGCCTGCTCCAGCTATCTGACGGTCGGGGGGAACGTGACGATCAGCAACGCGCTCTCCGCCGCCTTGCACGCGCTGCTGGCCGTCTATGCCGGCCCGGTCAACGGCACGGCATCGGGATTCAAGACCGGTGGCGCGCAGGCGACCGTGGGCGGGACGACCTCCCTGAAGAACGCCTGGATCTATCCCTACTGCCATCAGATCACGGGTGGGCCGGTAGTGTTCGATATGCAGGATATGACGGTCGCCACCGATTCCGGCTTCAATGCCACGGGCCGCGGCTATGCGCTCGTGGGCGGGATCTATTATGGCCCCGGCGCGCCGACGGCCGTCGCCACGGGCGGCAGCCACGGCGGACTGGGCGGCAGCGCCCTCTGGAACTCAACCTACGGCTTCGCCTATGCGCCCTTCCGGCCGGGCTCTCCGGGAAGGCTCAGCCACGTGGATCCAACCCGCGGCAACGGCGGCGGTGCCATCCGCATCGCGGGCCGCGCGATCCAGTTGAACGGCCAGATCCTGGCGGAAGGTTCGGCCGATGAGAACATGAACTACAGCGGGGGCTCGGGTGGTTCGGTCTGGGTCACCTGCTCCAACTTCACGGCCGGTGTCGCCGCCCAGGTCCGGGCGGTTGGCGGCAATGCGACCCAGCATGGCGACAGCGGCGCGGGCGGCGGCGGGCGCGTGACCATCATGACGGATTCACCGACGGCGGAGCAGATCGACAGCCTCTACACTGCGGGAACCTGCGGCGATCTCATCGTCGTCACGGAGAACATGCTCGACCCGCTGACCTCGCCCTATCCGACGCTGGCCGCGATCTACGGCGGAACGAATTTCGACACCCGGACGATTCCGACGTACATCAAGCACGGCCAGCCGGGAACGGCGGTCTGGCTGCGCAACAAGGGCGACAACCACCAGGTCGTCATCGGGAGCACGCCGGTGGGCATGCCTTCCACGCCCCCTTACGGCGTCAGCAGCCTGCCGGGTGGCGAGACCGTTTTCACGGCGAACTCTCCCGCCCAGGTCTACGGCGCCGCTGCGGGCACCCGCCGCACCTGCACGGGATACGTCTGGACAAATGCCCTGGCCCAGACCGGTTCGGGTGCGGCCGCCACGGTGACCCTTGACCTGACCAGCGACATTTGGCTGACTTGGAACTGGGGTAACCTGGAGTACCGTCTCGAGGTCCGCTCCGGCGGCATGGGAACGGTCGTTCAGAACTACAGCGAATGGAACGCGGCGAACGCAACGGTCACGCTGACCGCCCAGCCGGACCCGGATTGCACCTTCCTCTACTGGGTGGGCGACGTCCCCTATGCCGACCGGCTGAATGCCCAGCTTGCCCTGACGATGGACCGGCCGAGAACGGTCATCGCCTGCTTCACCGCGGCGGCGCCTGAGGCGCGCACGCTGACCTGGAACGGCGGCCTGAGCGCCAACGACTGGTTTGCCCCCGCCAACTGGGATGGCGAGGCCATACCGGGCATCCACGATCGCGTCTTCATCACCAGCGGACAGAGTTCGGTGGCTTATCCCGTGGAGATGACCGTGGCCTCGCTGACGGTGGCGCGGACCGGCAAGCTCTTTCTCGGCGGAACCGGCAGCGCGGCCACGGCCTGCACGCCGCTGAATCCGTCCGAGTCGCGCCCCTACGGTCTGACCGTCACCGGCGGCATGACCGTTTCCAATACGGCGCAGTTCGCGATGGGCGGCCAGAACGGGACCGCGCGCGTCGAGCTGGCGGTCGGCGGCAACCTCCTGCTGGATCACACCGCCATGCTGGTCATGTACGCGGCCTACACCGGCCCGGGCACCGATCTGGCCACGTTCCAGAACGGCGGCGGGCGCGTGAGCGTGGGCGGCACGACGACGCTGAACGGCAGCAGTTGGATCCATCCCGTCAGCGACCAGCGATCCGGGTCGACGGTGATCTTCGCCCTGCGCAACCTAACGATCGCCGCAACCGCCGGCTTCAACGCCGACTACCGGGGATTCGGGCGCCAGGTCACCCAGACGGCGAATGGACTGGCCATCGAATTTTTCGGTCCGGGCATCGGACCTGCGACGGTGGACCGGAGCGGCGGCAGCTATGGCGGACAAGGCGGCTACAACACGCTGGCCGCGTGCGGCTACCTGTGCGCCCCTTATTATCCGGGATCCGCCGGACGCTCCTGGAACAACACCACGGAACGGCAGGGTGGCGGCGGGGCGATCCGCATCCAGGCGGCAACGGTGGTTTTGAACGGAACCCTGAAGGCCTCGGGCTACGGCGCCTACACCTATGGCGGGGGATCCGGCGGCGGCATCTGGGTGACGTGCGACACGTTCGAACTGGGGGCGGCTTCGGCGCTCAGCGCCAACGGCGGCCACGGCAACGCATATGGCACGACCGGCGGCGGTGGCGGCGGGCGGATCGCGATCGGCCTCAGGCTGTCCGCCTACCAGATCGGCAAGCTGTATGCGACGGGCACGCTCAACGGAATGCAGATCGTCAACCTCTCCGATTTGCCGGCGTTCACCGGGCGTTACACGGTGAATGGAGGCGCGGCGCAAGCCGGTGTCCCTGTCGCCACTGCAGGCACAGCGGTCCTGACGATTGCGCCGCCCTCGGGAACGCTGATCATCTTCCGGTAGGCGCTCAGCATGCAGCCGCTCGGGACATCACCCAGGAGACCCAGGTTTGAAAACGCTTACGCTGCGAAACGATGAGTTGGCCAAGAGGACGTTTGCGACACCGCTCGAGGGCCTCGCGGCCCCGCCCAACATCGTCCTGTTTCTGGCGTCCGATCTGGGCTATGGCGACCTGGCCTGCTATGGCCATGCGCGACACAAGACGCCCAATCTGGACCGGCTGGCGGCCGGCGGGGTTCGCTTTGTCGACTGCCACTCCAATGGGTGCATGTGCAGCCCGTCCCGGGCGGCGCTGTTGACCGGCCGTTACCAGCAGCACTGCGGCATCGAGTTCGTGCTCAACCATGCCAAGCGCGACCTGCCCGCCATGGCGCCCGGGTCGTATACGTACGGCCATGCGCTGCGAGCCGCAGGCTACGCCACCGGCTTCTTCGGCACGTACCATACCGGCTATCTGCCCGACAACTCCCCGCTCGATTTCGGGTTCGACGAGTTCAAGGGACTGTGCGGCGGCATGGACCATCACTCGCATGTCACCCGGTGGGGAACAAACAACTGGTGGCATGGGCGCGAACCGGTGAACGAGCCCGGCTACTCCACCGACCTCATCACGAACCATGCCCTGCATTTCTTGGAGCAACACCGGCACCACCCCTTCTGTCTGCATATCGCCGATTTCCTGGTGCATTTTCCCTGGCAGGGCCCGCATGACGGTCCCGATTTCCAGCTTGGCAAGACCTATGACACGCCCGAGGCCAAGTACGGATCACGCCCCGACCGGCAGGCGGCCTACGGGGAGATGGTTGAGGCGATGGACCGCAGCGTCGGCCGCGTCCTGGAACGGCTCGACGCCCTGGGGTTGACGCGAAACACGTTCTTCTTCTTTGGCTCGGACCACGGCGGGCACGCCCTGGTCGCCGACAACGGGCCGCTGGGCGGAGCCAAGGGCTCCTTGCATGAAGGCGGGCACCGGATCCCGGCCATCGCCTCCTGGCCGGGCCGGCTGGCTCCCGGCGGCGTGGTTGCGGAGCCTGTCATGCTGATGGATCTGCTGCCGACATTCATGGAACTCGGCGGGGTGGCGCCGCCTGCGGGCGTGATCGTGGATGGCGTCAGCCTCTGCCCCTTGCTGCACCCGAACGGTCACCTTCCGCCACGGCCGCTTTTCTGGAGGCACGGCAGCGACAAGGCGATTCGCAAAGGTCCCTGGAAACTCCTGGTGGAAGGCGGCACGGTCCAACTGTTCAATCTCGACAACGACCTTGCCGAGAAGCACGACCTGGCGTCGGAACAACCCGGACTCCGGATGGCTTTGGAGCGCGAGCTCAACGCCTGGGACGCCGACCTACCCTCATTGCAGCGATAAGCGAATCAGCACAAGCGCGTAGTCCCCAAGGGGGATTTCGAAGGTCATAAGATCGCCGGATCGGG
>CAZQKI010000286.1:3523-4841 GCA_964592855.1 uncultured Lentisphaerales bacterium | reverse complement strand
ACCTCTGCCCCCGCCTTCGCTCTTGACGTCCCCCGTTCATTCGGTCTACAGTGAAACCACTATGGAAATTGCGGGGACCGCTCTTATCGGGCTTGGAGTGATGATCTATCTGGTCGGCGGCATTCAGTTTCTCATTGCCGAATTTCGCGCGTCGTTCTGGTGGGTTATCGGCGGATTTTTGTTCCCGATCATTAGCTTTGTTTTTCTATGTGTCCACTTTGATGAAGCCTGGCCCCCCACCAAAATTTGCCTTCTTGGTTTTCTGTTTGTTTTGGGCGGTGTATTTTTGCCTGAGCTGCGGTCAATTCATCTCTAGCTTGCAACGCCTGATTGCATTCCCCGACGCGCTTCGACACGCCCACCTGTTCCGGGATGTGCTTGAAGACGAAACGGCCCGTGTGCTAATGTTCAACGGCCTTGAATCACGGATCGACTTGGTATTTTTACGCCTGGCGTTCTGCGTGACTTCCGGCCTGGAGACGGCAGCGATGACTCGGCAAGACAGACTACTGACCTCGGTTTTGGAGGCGATCGGCGACACGCCGCTGGTTGAATTGTCCCGCCTGACGAAAGGGCTGGATGGCCGGATTCTGGCCAAGCTCGACTACCTCAATCCCGGCTTCTCGAAGAAGGACCGCATCGCCCTGCAGATGATCGAAGATGCCGAAGCCGATGGACGCCTCAGTCCTGGACAGACCGTGGTCGAGCTGACCAGCGGGAACACGGGAACGGGGCTGGCGATTGTCTGCGGCGTCAAGGGATATCCGTTCGTGGCCGTCATGTCCAGGGGCAACTCCATCGAGCGGGCGCGCATGATGTCCGCGCTCGGGGCGGAGGTCATCCTCGTTGATCAATTGCCGGACTCCAAGCCGGGGCAGGTCTCCGGCGGGGATCTGGAGCGGGTTGAACGGGAGGCGCAGCGTATCGTCGCGGCGCGCAACGCCTTCCGTGCCGATCAGTTCCTGCTGGCCGGCAACTTCCGCGCCTACTATCTGCATGCCGGGCCGGAGTTCATCCGGCAGTCGGGGGGGGGCATCGACGCCTTCTGCGATTTCGTCGGGACGGGGGGATCGTTTGCGGGATGTGCCGCCGCCTTCAAGGAGCACAACCCGGCCATCCGCTGCTACGTCGTCGAGCCGGAGGGTGCGGCCGTGCTCGCGGGCGAGCCCGCCACCTATCCCGGCCACCGCATTCAAGGGGGTGGCTATTCTATGCGCAACTTGCCGCTGCTTCAGCCCGGACACATCGATGGTTATCTGAAGGTGTCGGACGCGGAAGCCGCACAGATGGCGCGGCGGCTGGCGCGAGAAGAGGGGCT
>CAZQKI010000286.1:1468-3423 GCA_964592855.1 uncultured Lentisphaerales bacterium | reverse complement strand
CGGGATTCCGCCAGGCCAGATCCCAGAGCCGTCGGATCAGTTCCCGCGAGGCTTCGTCCTTCGCCTTGGCGGTGTCGGGGAGCAGGCCCGCCAGCTGCAGCAGCCGTGCATAATGGGTGGCGGGCGCGGTCGCCTTCGTCCATTCGCTCAGCGGCAGCAGTTGGGCGAGGCGGCGGAAAGCCTGCGTGTTCTGCTTGTAGCCCAGGGCGGCCATGAAGGCTTCGTAAAAGGTCTGAGCGGGATCGCGGGTCTGCGCAAGCTGCGCCAGCATGCGCTGCCGCTTGAGTTCGAGACGATGCCTGCCGGCGGCGATGAGCAGCGCGGCGCAGCGGTCCGGGTCGGATCCCAGCGCGAAGGCGCATGGGCGCGGGCTCGGCGGAATGACGGCGTGGGGATAGGCGCCCAGGTCGATGTCGTCGAAGGCGAAGCCGGGGATCTGCCGGAGGGCGTCGCGCAGGAAAATGCGGATGACGTGGGGCGGTAGGCCGTCGTCCGCGCGGGGGCCGGGGGCATAGGTGACATGGGCGACGACGCGTGCGTAGTTCGGATCGGTGCCGTGATGATGCTGCTTCCAGGCCTGGGGATGGATGTGGATCTCGACATCGCCGATCATCTGGCGCCTCTCGGGGCCTACCCGGAGGACCGCATCGAGAAAGTCGGGGCCCGCTTCGAGATTCCACCGTCCCGGCGTGCCGATTTCCACCGCTTCACCGCGATCATCCACCAGCGCCGCCGGCCGCAGCTTGTCATCCGACCAGAGGCACTGCAGATGCCGCTCCGTCAGGTGGCCGTCGTGCCGGTACGCCGCAGCCGGTTCCCTCACCGCGCGCCAATGGGGCGGCAGGGAGTCGGCATACGGCCAGGCAGCGATCGTTGCGGAGGGTGTCATTTCCGGACCCGGGGCTAGAACATTTTGCGCCGGATGAAGAGGACCACGGTCAGGAGGGAGGTCACGAAGGCAATCCCCATCGTGATGGCGAAGGCATGTGTATGCTCCTGGAAGGGGAGCTTGATGTTCATGCCGTAGATGGAGGCGACGAGCGTCGGCAGCATCAGCACGATGGTGATGGACGTCAGGAACTTCATCACGAGGTTCAGATTGTTCGAGATAACCGAGGCGAAGGCATTCATCATCCCCGTCAGGATGTTGCTGTGGATGGTCGCCATTTCCAGCGCCTGCCGGAATTCGATGTCAACGTCGTCGAGGAAGTCGAGGTCGTTCTCGTTGATCCCCAGCTGCCGCATGTGCTTCAGGCGCCCCACCATGATCTCGTTGGCCGTCAGCGAAGTCGTGAAATAGACCAGGCTCTTCTGCAAGTCCAGCAGGGCGATGAGCGACTCGTTGCGCAGATCCTTTTGGAGGTTGTGCTCGATCCTGTCGGCATAGCCGCTGATTTCGCGCAGGTTCCGCAGATAGAGAATCGCGGCATACAGCAGGATCTGAAAGGTGAAGCGATGGCGCTCGGTGGGCGGGCAGACCCGGCGCATCTGGTCGGTGAACTCCGTGGTCAAGGTGGTGCGGCGCGCGCACACGGTGATGACGGCATCGGGTGCGATGATGATGCCGAACGGCACGGTGATGAATGGGACGGAATCCAGCGTCGCATCGTGAAAGGGGACGCGCATCACGATGAGCGACGCCGACGTGTCCTCGTCCAGCTCGATGCGCGCGCGTTCATCCTTGTCGAGCGGATCGGTGAGGAAGGTGCTCGGCAGGTGGAAGGTCTGCGTCAGCAAGGTCAGCTCGTCGGGGGTGGGCTCGGAAAGATTCGCCCAGCAGCCGGGGCCCAGCACGTCGGTTTCGCGTATGCCGACGCCGGTGATCCATTTGTGAATTGTCAGCATGGATGCATTTCCGAAAAAACAGTAAAAAGGCAAAGCCTGTTTGCACACAACCGGACCGGATGCGCGACGCTGCCCAGGCCCGTCAAAACCCCGCGACCGCCTGCCGCGCA
>CAZQKI010000286.1:0-1368 GCA_964592855.1 uncultured Lentisphaerales bacterium | reverse complement strand
GGAAAGCGCCGGTCGCCGAAGGCGGAATGCACCGCGAGTTCCGTCACCGCCTGGTACAGCGGACGCCGCGCCACGATCTCGCCGATGCACCCCCGCAGTTCATGATGCTGCTTCAGGTTCAGCGTCACGAAGCATCCCATCTCCCGCCGCATGTTTTCCGTCGCCTCCTTCGCGAAAAAGCCGGCGGGAGGCGCCTTGCGGGAGTCGAGGGTGTGACGGATCGCGCGGCGCGCCATCCCCAGCAGCGCCCGCTTGTCGTTGTCCGCGAGGCCATCCTTCGCGCCGGCCGTGGGCTTTGCTCCGCCCCAAGTCGCGCGCCCCGCAATGCCCATGTAGCAGACAAACCGCGAAAAATCCATCGAGACGTCCGATGAAGTCTCGTAGTGCAACCGCTCGAACCGGGCATCCTGCGGCAGCAGCTTGAGCATCACTGCGATCGGATTGCGGCCGCAGATCGTCGCGCCGGTTTTCGCGATGTGCGCCAGGAACCCCTCCAGGTCCCGCTCCCGGATGCGATCAAACGCGCCGAAGTCCACCTGCTCCACCTGGTCGCGGACATTCCCTTGAAACGGGGTGTAGTCGAAATCCCGCCCGTAGTGCGTGAAGTCCGAACTCACCACCAGCAGCGTTTCATCGTCCATCAACCGGCGCAGCGCATCGGCCGCCCGGGAGAGCGCCTGATCATCCATGTTGCCGACGATGAGCGGGACGATCTTGAAATCCTTCAGCGCATATTGCAGCATCGGATATTGGATCTGCGTGCTGTGCTCTTTGGCATGGGTCGCGTCGCTGCAGGCGACCTCCACGTCCTTCGCCAGGGCCTCAATGGCCTCGTGATCGACCGGGATCGGTCCGTAGGGCGTGGCGACGGCATCGGCCTCCGGCGCGATCAGCCGGTTCTCCAGATAGGTGCGGTGAGTCGGCGCCAGCACCACCACCCGCTTGAACGCCGCTCCCAGTATCCGTTTGATCCCATAGGCCGCCGTCTGCGCCGAATAGGCGTATCCCGCATGGGGCAGCACGAGAATGTTCGGCACCTCCCCTTTGGGACCGTCGGGGACTTTGCTCAGATACGCCGCAATGGCATCATCGAGCTGCCGGGCCGTCCCGGGATACCAGGATCCGGCGATGGTGCTGTCCAGAATGCGCCGTTTCGACGAATCGATGAGCTTATCCTTTTTCATGACTCGCACTCCCTCTATAATTCTGGCGCTTACCCTACTCGTTCCTCACATCCAATGCAAGGCGCTTCGCCCCGGAACTATCCGGAAATCCCCCGGAAGTAAGGGGTCAGTTGCCGGGGTGTGCGAAAAAAGAGCATGAGAAGCAGGTCTTAACCCGTGAAGGCACGCCAATATCCTCGGCCAT
>CAZQKI010000285.1:0-4858 GCA_964592855.1 uncultured Lentisphaerales bacterium | reverse complement strand
GCGCACAAGAAGGTGTGCAAGGATGCCGGGAAGACCGGCACAAGAAGCCCTGAAGGCGGGACTCCAACAAACGGATGACCCCGTCGACAAAGCTCGCGACCAAGCTCGCGACAAAGAATCGGGTAACTGCCGTGGGACCCGGATGACGCGTACGGCGACGCTTACGGATTACGGGGAAGAACCGTCCTGTCGTCGACCGTAAGCGTCGCCGCAAGCGTCCGCCGAAAAGTGACGATTAATAGCGCCCTTCAGGCTTCCATGCGGCTCGTAGAACCCGAACGCTCAACGCTCAACTCGCAACGCTCAAGCGCTATTCCACCGGGCTGAACTGGTCTTTGCCGACGCCGCAGTCGGGGCAGGTCCAGGTGTCGGGCAGCGCCTCGAAGGCGGTGCCCGGGGCGATGCCGTTGCCGGGGTCGCCCTTGGCGGGATCGTAGACGTAGCCACAGACATCACAGATGTATTTCTTCATGGTTGTTCTCCTTGTCGCTGGTTTCAATGCTCGCCGGCATAGCCCATCTGCCGCAAAATCCAGAAGTTGCCCATCCAGTTCTTCTCGACCTTGACCCACAGGTCGAGCTTGACCTCGACTTCATACTGTCCGCCGAGTTCCTTTTCGGCGGCTTCCTTGACCTTGTGGAGCGTCTTGCCCTTGGGGCCGATGACGATCGGTTTCTGGGAGGGACGGTTGACGAAGATGGTGACCTCGACCTGCCACTCGCCCGGTGCTTCGCGCAACTCGTCGACGCGGATGCCGAGTTCGTGGGGCAGTTCGTCGCGGAGGTGGTTCAGGAACTTCTCGCGGATGACGTCGGCGATGGCCAGCCGCCGCGGGTAGTCGCTGAGCATCTCGCGGTCGTAGGGCCGTTCGCCCGGCTGCGCCAGCGCGAAGAGGGCGTCCACGGCCGGCGCCAGCCCTTCGCCGGTCGAGGCGGAGGCCTCGAACCAGCTGACCTCGCGCCGCTGCTGCTTCTCGGTCTGGATGGTCTCCCAGAGCGTGTGGAATTCCGCCGCATGCGATTCGGTGCGGTCCGCCTTGTTGAGGAGGAAGAGGCAGGGTTGTTCCGCGAAGAGCATGCGGCGCATCCAGCCGTCGTCCTCGATCTGCGGCGCCTGCGAGCCGTCCATGACCAGCAGCAGCAGGTCGACATTGGCGGCGGCGTGGCGCGCCATGCGGTTGAGCAGGGTGCCGAGCTGGCCTTCGGCCTTGTGGAGGCCGGGGGTGTCGACCAGCACCAGCTGGCCGCGCGCATCGTCGAGGATTGCGCGGATGGTGTTCCGGGTGGTTTGGACGACGGGCGAGACGATGGAGACTTTCTCGCCGACGAGCTTGTTCACGAGCGTGGACTTGCCGCTGTTGGTGCGGCCGATGATGCCGACGACCGCACTGCGTGTCGCGGGAGCGGGCTGGGTCTTGGTGGTTTCTGACATAGGGGTCTCACGCATCCGGCCAATCAGCCGGGCGTCTCGGCGCAGGCCTTACGACTGCACGTGGGATTGGCGGCAGGTGGCGCAAAAATAATCGTTCTGGCAGGTGGCGTCGAGAACCGCCCGCCAGAGGTCGCCGTTCAGGACGACCTTCTGCCGTTCGATGGCGGCGAGGGCGATCGGCACCAGCGTGTAGGTGTTGCCGGCGTGCATGTTGCCGACGACGCAGTTGGTGCGCCCCGCCATCGCGGCGTGGACGGCGGCGCGGGCGAGCATGTAGCAGCGGATGGCATCGGCGCCGGCGGCGGGAATGCTGCGGATCGAATAGCTCGGGTCGAAGTACTTGATCGAAATTTCCTGGCCGATCTTTTCAAAATGCTCGGTAATGCGCTGTTTGAGGTATTCGCCGATATCCTTCTTGCGCAGGTTGCCCGAGGCGTCGCGGCCCTGCTCCTCTCCCTGGATGAGGTCCTGTCCGGCGCCTTCGGCGACGACGATCACCGCGTGGCCCTTGAACTTGAAGCGCCGCTCCAAGGCGGTCAGCAGACCGTATTCGCCCTCGAGTTGGAAGGAATCCTCGGGAATCAGGCAGAAGTTCACCACGGGGTGGGCGACGGTCGCGTAGGCGGCGATGAAACCGGAGTCGCGTCCCATGAGTTTGATCAGGCCGAGGCCGTTGATGGAGCCCTTGGCCTCCATGTGCGCGGCCTCGATGACGGGCGAGGTGGCGGTCACGGCGGTTTCGAAGCCGAAGCTGCGGCCCACGAAATTGAGGTCGTTATCGATCGTCTTGGGAATGCCGACGACGCTGATGGCAAGCTGCCGCTTCCGGCACTCGTCGGCGATGTCGCGCGCGGCGCGCAGCGAACCATCCCCGCCGATGCAGAAGAGGAGGTTGATGTTCATCCGCGTGAGGGTCTCGACAATCTTGTCCGTGTCCTGCTGGCCGCGCGACGAGCCGAGCAGGGTGCCGCCCAGCGTGTGGATCGTGTCGACCACCTCGGTGTCCAGCATGATGGGCGTCAGGTTGTGCTCGGCGACCAGGCCGCGGTAGCCGTAGCGGATGCCGTAGATGGTCTTGATGCCGTAGTCGAACGAAAGGATCTCCACGAGGCCCTTGATGACGTGGTTGAGGCCGGGGCAGAGTCCCCCGGCTGTGAGGATCGCGGCGCGGCTCCAGGCGGGGTCGTGGAAGATGTGCTGGTGCGGTCCGGAGGATTCGAACGAGGGCGGGGGCGTATTTCCATCCGCGCACCGCTTCAGCACGCCGATGTCGTTCGTGAGCAGCATGCGTGCGTCTTCGTCGACGAACATGGGATTGCGGATCGGCGAGGGGATCTTGCACGGCCCCAGCCGTTCGATGTTGAAGTTGTACTTCGACGGATTATTGGTGACTTCCTCGAAAATGCTCATCAGTCTGACTTTCTACGTCCCATAAGTATGGAGCAGGACGGGAAGAAAGTCAACTTCGGCTGACGCGTGCGGCAGGGCAAACGCATCTAAACTGGGGGCAAAACAGCAGATTTCCCGCTGCGCGGGCGCATAATCCGACGGATAAAGAACCGCAGAATGTCGAAGTCAATCCCCCACGCGACTGTGACACTCACACGGATTTATTAATACCGAGCAGTCTTTCCTTCGAAATCCGGACCTCATGATTCGGCAATCTGCGGTTTTATGACACAATCATCAGGCCATTCTTGAAGCGTTTCATACTTTTCTGCGCAGCGGGCCGGGGCCTCAATCGGGCTTGCCAGGTCCCGCTTTTCGCCGGGCGAGGGCAGCCTCGACCGCCTCGGGCGAGATGGTGGCGGCGCGCCGGGCGGCCAGTTGCGCCAGCGAGAGTTTGGCGGGAATGTCGCGGGGGACGGGCGCCGACTCGGGAAGGTCGCCGTTGATCGGGCGTTCGGGGCAGAAGGGAAAGATCACAGCCTGGGAGGGGCAGATGCGGGCGCAGGCGGGACACCCCGGCTTGCAGTTCAGCGGCTGCGCAACCTCGATTCGCCCCTGCGGGTTCTTCGTGTAGACGCCGAACAGGCAGTATTGGCGGCATTGGTCGCAGGCAACGCAGCGTTCGCGGTCGATGACCGGATACCACGGGCGAAGCGGTTCCGCGCCGGGAGGTGACGGTACATCCGAGGCGTCGGCCAGCCAGTTGATTGAGGCCGCGCCCAGGGGGATCTTCGCAAAGGCGAGCAGCGCCCGCACCGCCCGGGGGCGCCGGCAGCCGATCCACAGGTCGGAGCCAGGGGAGGAGAAGGGGGCGAGGCCGGGGGCTTCGGGGTGCAGCGCCAGCGTCGCCAGATCATTGATTTCGATGATGGCCCCGGGGGCGGCCTGTGCGGCATCGGCCAGTTTCCGCCGGAAATCGGAGGCAAAGGCGTCGTCAGGAGTCAGATGGCAGAGGATGGCGCGCATGGTTTTCTCCGTTTCACCGATCACCGTTTACCGTTTACCGATCACCGTTCACTGCTCCTCGGGCTACTTCAGCACAGCCGGCGTGCGGGGCGGCGAAGACCTGGGAGGCGTCGATGACGTGGCAGGCGGCGTCGTGCCGGATGAACAGCAGATCGTCGCCGGCCGCCGTATGGACACTGCTCATGGCCAGGTCTTCCGCCGGGTGAAGCTCGGTGGTGCGGTTGACGCAGAGGATGTGGGTCGCATGGGCGGCGACGACGCTGAGATTATGCGAGACCATGACGACCGTGAGGCTCTCCGTCAGGCGCGCAAAGAGGGTGTGCAGCTCCTGGGCCACGTGGACGTCGACATTGGCGGTGGGCTCGTCCAGCAGCAGGAGCTCGGGTTCGGTGGCGAGGGCCTGAGCGACCAGGACGCGCTGCCGCTCGCCGCCCGAAAGCTCGGAGAAGCCGCGGTTGACGCGATCCGCCATCCCCACGCGCTCGAGGGCCCGAGTGGCGGCGAGATGGTCGCCCTGGCGGTAGGGGCCGAAGCGGTGCCGCTCGACGCGGCCGGCCAGGACGACATCGCCCACGCTCACGGGATAGCGCGTGTCGAAGAGGAAGTGCTGGGGAACATAGCCGATGCGGCTGCGGATCGCTTCGGGCGGGCTGCCCAGCACCCGCACGGTCCCGTAGTGGGGCGTGATCAGGCCGAGCAGCAGCTTCAGGAGCGTCGTCTTCCCGCCGCCGTTGGGACCGACGATCCCGGTCAGCGTATGGGCGGAGAGCTTGAAGGAGACGTTGTGGAGGACCTCCTGCGAACCGTAGCCGCAGCAGACCTTCTCCAGTTCGATGATGGGTGCGGGGGTAGACATTTTCAATCGGATTATATCCGACGGGAGAATGAGAATGCCAGCCGGAATGCAACGCCCGGGTGCGCGTCAACTTCGTTGCCGCGCCCCCGAGGGTTCAGGGGACAGGGTTCAGTGAGGCCTCTGCCCCGGCTGCGCCGGGGCAGTTGGATCGAGTAG
>CAZQKI010000284.1:0-4951 GCA_964592855.1 uncultured Lentisphaerales bacterium | reverse complement strand
CGCCGGGATTCCAGATGCAGAGGCGGTTGTCGTAGACGCGGATCTGGATCGGGGCCGTGTTGGCATAGTCGCGATGAATCAGCGCGTTCAGAATCGCTTCGCGCAGCGCCTCTCGCGGCACCGGATACGATTCGATACGCTGAAGGCCCTGATAGCTGATGGCGGCTTTCAAGTACTTGGTGAGCAGCAACTCCATGACCTTTTGCGCCTGGGTGAACAGGTCGCCATGGATTTCGTCGTGATAGATCAGATCCACCTTTCCCCTGAAGTAGCCGATCTTGACGAAAGCGCCAGTGAAAAACCGGTTAGGCTCGGGATGGAAAAGGAGCAGGGCGGCCCGTTTCAGATAGGAGCCTTCGATCAGATCCAGTTTTTCGATCAGCGTAGCGGCTGAGCCGCGCAGCAGCCCCTGCTCCAGTCGCTGACTTTGCCGGGCAAGCTTCTTGAAGAGGGCCATCGCCGTCTTTGAAAGATCCCGAATGGTAACGTTAGGAAACGGAGCGCTGTCCCAGGTGCGGCCATATTTGCGGAGAATGAAGCGGTCGAGCGCGGCACCTTTCAACTCCTGCTTCGTGCTGCCACTGCGATAGTGATACTCGCCCCGGCAACTGATGGGACTCGGGTACGGGGCTACACGGATTTCGACCAACTCCTTGCCGGCCTCTTTCATCAGCCGGACATCGGCCATGACCCCAAGCACATCCCGGATCTTGTTGGGCAGGTCTTCAAGCAGCTTCTCGGCATGGCTCACGCCGACCGGCTCGCCCTTGTCGTTCCGGCCAATGACCAGCACGCCGCCCTCGGCGTTGGCGAAGCCGCAGAGCCACTTGAGGTATTCGTCACGCCATGTTTCTTTCCACTCGATGTTCTGGTCTTCTTTCATGACGGTTATTCCGGGCGGAGGATGTAGAGGCCGAGGAGGTCCATGGGGAGGACGGGGTTGACGACCAGGAAGCGCTGTTTGTCCATGAGGGCGTTGAAGCGTTCGTGCGCGGCGACGAGGCGCTGGGACTGCTCCTCTCCGATTCACATTTATGGGCATAAGGTTACACCCAGTCCGCAGCCGGTGCAAGCACGGTCAACGCCTGGTCGTTTTATCGCCTATGTGATGATGTCGTTCAGTCGGGCACGCGCCCCGTCGATGTCGCCATTGTCCAAAGCCACTAGGATCGCCTTTAATGCCTCCCTGACTGCGGGCGGCACCTTGTCAGCCGACTGAATCTCCAGCGCCTCGGGGGGCGGTCCAGGCGGCTTGCCGTTGGCGATTCTGGCGGCGATCTCGCCGGCCATGCCCATCCCGATCTGCTGGTAGTGTTCCAGCATGGAGTCGGTAGCGTGGCCGGTGATGCTCTTGATCATGGCGGCGGGCATTCCGGCGGAACTTGCAGCGGTCACGAAGAAATGGCGCAGGCTATGCGCCCCGTAGACGGTGACGGGTCTGGCCCTGTCCGCCCGTGCCTCGGTGGTTTCCATCCCGGCGGCGGCAAAGGCCAAGGCCAGGCGTTTGGACAGCGCGCTATTGTCGTGGTCGTATTCCTCCACAAGCACGGGAAAAACGGGGCGGGCGGGTGCAAGCACCTTGCCCGCCTGCCGCGCGTCGAGCATGGCGCGGACGGCGGGAAACAGCGGGATATGGACTTCCTTGCCCGTGCGGCGGGCGGTCTTCTGCGGTGCAAGGATGATGACGCCTTGCCGGAAGTCAACCGCGCCCCACTGCAGTTTGACACCGTCAACCAAGCGAAGCCCCGTCCAGGCCAGCAGCAACAGCAGGTCGTGCAGGTCGTGGTCGCACTCGGTCGCCGCGAGCAGCGACTCGAATTGTGCCGGCGTCAATGCGCGTTTGCGGTTCGCCAGAGCAACCAGGCGGTGAGGCTTGATCATGTCCCAGGGGTTCGAGGCGTTGGGCAAAAGGACGCGCCAGACCATACGAAGCAGGTTCCGGTGCTGGTTGAAGGTGCTGGCGGATACTTTGGCGGCGGTCAGGTCGGCGGCATAGGCGGCGGCGATTTTATGATCGACCTGGTCGATCCGCTCGATGGTGGGATTGTTCGCGGTGAGCCAACGTTCAAAGCGATCCCATTCGGCCTGATATTGCTTCAGGGTCGACGGGCCGGAATCGGGGCGGTCTGGCGATGCTTCAAACCGAAACCAAACGCGTTCGATCTCCGGAGGAGGATTCGCCAGGGCTTCAGCGGCTGCCTCGGTTTCCTGCAGACGGGCGGTGACGGCCTTCAATACCACCGCCTGATCGCCCAGCACAAAGGGCGCCATGATCCGGGTGCGGGCCTTCTCCGCTTCCCGGCGTTTTCTGGTTTCGGTGGACTTGACAATTGTTCGACCATTTACGACAGTCCGAACATACCAAGTGCCATTGGTCGTTTTTTGAAAAAGGTAGCCTGATCGTGTTTTCATTTTCCATCCTCCAAACGGTTCTGTGCTCTTTCAAGACAGAGAATAGCCGTTTTTTACGGGAAGTGCAACCATAAAAGATACCTTTTTAAGAAAAGCTTAACGAACATAGATAAAACCGCTGACTCTTAATCAGCGGGTCGTGGGTTCGAGTCCCTCCGCTCCTACCACTCTTTCCCCCAATAAAACCGCGTAAAAGCCAATAAAAACGCGGTTTTTTGTGTTTTCGCGGACGAGAGCGGCGGACGATTGGGAGAATCCTACTCGTTGGCCGTTCTCGTCGCCGTTCTCATGAACCGTTGCCCCGGAAAGCAGGAAACAGGATAGCGTGCCACGATCAAGCGCAGGGTTCACGCAAATTCAGGATTGGCAGCAACTCCGCTTATTTCAACGGCAACCGCCGGTCAGCCAACCCTGAAGTTGCGTGAACCGCCCCTCCCGGACTCCGTGCCTCCGAGTCTCCGTGGTGAACCCTGCGGATTGTTTAGTTTTCACACGCACGAAATCAAGATCATCGGCCATGCGCTAAAATCGCCCCCCCCCGGGCAAATGACCCATTACCGCAGTCGTCAATCACGATCCGGTCACGCTTCACCTGACACGCATCACGCGTCACGTCTCACGAATCACGTCTCTTGCTTCTTCTCGCAGGCGGTCTTCTCGCCCATGGCGTGGTGGTAGGCTTTGCAGGCCTTGCAGTCGCCATGCCGGGGACAACCTGGCCAGGTGCAGGGACAATCGGGATTGATTCGTTTCTCGCTCATATCGGGCCTCCTGTCGGCTCTTGGTATACACCGGAATTTGGTGAAAATATCTGGGGCGAGACGTGACCGCTATGCGACGCGAGTTCTCAGAGATGCTCGATTGCCTGATTGAGCAGTTCGGTGTAAACTACGTTTCACGATGAATAAAACGCCGTGGCATACGTGTCAGATACTGACCATGCGATCTAAGCGAATGGTTCGGCTCGCGTCGCAGTAGCGCCACTCCCGGCACTCAGCCAAGGACGTGCCCTTGTGCGGGATGCTCTTGGATCTGAAATCGCGGCCCGCGGTGCGGGTAATCGAGGTTGTGGACAACGCGAAGAGAATGTCTGTGGAAAAGGGAACGCAATCATGATCACAAAACTGGTGCTGAACGACAAGACCGTCTCCTCCGAATCGCTCCTGCAGCGGATGGAGCGCCTCGCGGGCGGCAGGCTGAAGCGCAAGGTCCATGAGGCGCGGATCTGGCTGCGCGGACAATGTGGGACGTGAGGTATCCCCTGAGGCTGCAACATTTTGCTCAGGCGGCCGATTGCGCCACTCTCCCATTGCGACAAGGATAAAGTATGGTTGTGCTCTGTGATCGCTGCAATAACCGCTTCGCGCCAGACCCTGACCTCGAAGGTCACACCACTCGCTGCCCCGTTTGCGGTGCCGACCTCTACATTCCCAACTTCGTGGGTGCTGGCCAGAACTCAAGCGACGGCCCAGTCATGCCGCTGCCTTCGGCGCCTCAGCCGATTACCGCAGATCACGCTGACGGTACCGCGCTGGCGCAAGAGGGGGGGGCCGCCCGTTTTGTCCATATAGATGGGTTCTGGCTGGCAGTCGGTGGTTGGGCCTTGCTGCTAACCGGCCTTCTCATCCGTTTTTTCATCACCCCCACGACGATCATCCTCTCGTGGATCGCGGTCTTTCTGGCCATCGCCGCTGGAATCATCCTGTTTGTAAGACGGCATCGGCGTGCCGCTTCGGCACTGGTGATCGCCGGCATCCTGTTGCCGACCGTGCAGTCGCTCTTGTTCTGGCATTACGTCGGCCAAGAAGCCGACCGCATCGACCGCCAGAATGAGGCTGCCATTGAGGCAATAACAGAGAAAATGGGCGCCTTACTCAATCAACAGGCGCTGAGCCCGCCGCCGATCATGGTCCATCCTCAACCCCAGCCCATCATCATGCCAGTCTTACCCCCACGAGTCGCCGCCCCAGTGCAACCGGCAGTCGACTGGGGCGCGGCCCGCAGGCAAGTCAAGGTTGCAGGTATCGCCGTCAAGAACGGAACCACCTTCGCAGTTGTCAACGGCGAGCCAATGCCCCATGGATCAACCGTCCGCGCCGTCCTCGCGAACCGCGAGTACAACTGGCGCATCATCATCGATGGACAAACTGTCCGCCTCGACCCCCTTACCTACCGTTCGCTTCACTGACGCGGTACCTGTCACGGATGGGGACGAAACGATCGACGACTACGGCGACGACTACGGTGGACGCGGGAGTAGTCTCGTGCCAGGCTCCAATCTTTCCGCACATCTTTCGCCCAAATCTTTCACCCAAAGCGCGAATCAAAGACTGCGGACGCACTCGTCCGCCGCAAGCGGCGGACAGGAAACCGCGGGCAGGAGGGAGAGGGGGAGAAGGCGCGGAGGAAACAAGGATTTAGGCGTTGTTCGGTGATGCGAGGTGGCGGATGACGAAGTCGGCCATTTCCGTGAGAAAGCGTTCCTCGATTTCGTCCGGGGGACAGTCGGCGCCGCCGATTTCTTCGCGCAACCGGACGA
>CAZQKI010000283.1:0-5018 GCA_964592855.1 uncultured Lentisphaerales bacterium | reverse complement strand
ACGACGACGAGGACGAGGGTGCCACGGTCCCCTTCAGCGTGCCCCCGACTCGGCGACTGAAGCCGCACTGGACCCCGCCGTCCCCGGCGGTAGGCAAAAAGAGCAGCCGCCCCGACCTTCCATTTCTCTACGGCGGAGGACCGCCGAGTCCATTTCGTCCCTTTGCGCGAGACGGATAACGTTCCGGCGTCATGGGGGCGAGCTTGCGAGCCTACCCTGTACACCGTCGTTCGGCCCTTTCTCGGTCAGTATCGGGGCTCCGGATCGTTGTCCCGATCCTTGTCTTGATCCTTGTCGTTTCCCTATCGTCGTCTCGATCCTTGTTCCGATCATTCTCGACCGACGAAGATCGCGACAAAGATCGCGACAAAGATCAAGCTGAACCGGCTTCTTTTCTCTGATCAGGTTCTCCCACCGAACAGCGCCCTTCTAGCAGCTAGGCGGCGCGGTCCGATACGTCCCGCGCAACTTTTGCGAACGCATCGATCCGGGCGTTAGCGCCGGCCGCCTCGCACGGCGATCCGGAGTAGGACGGTGCTCCTGCGCCGTCCGGTATCTGCGCATCTGATTCCGATACGCCTAGCCCAGCTTGGATCGGTAGGATTCGACTTCCCAGTTCTCCAGGAACTGGCGCGCCGCATCCGTGAGGTATTGAATGCCGCCGAAGGCACGGGCCAGGTTCCGGATGAGGACGGCGTTCTGCGCGAACTCCGCCGCGCGTTCCGCGACCGTCTGCGTGGCGCCGCAGGCGAAGAGCCCCTCGGGCGTTGAAACCACATGGGGCAGATAGCCGCGCCGCGCGGCAAAGGCCTGGATGGCCGCGGCGGAGAGGACGCCTTCGTAGACGAAGGATTTGACATAGACCAGGTGATCGGGCGATACAGGGCCGGCTGCGGAGGCAATCGGCGCCCGGGCGAGGATGACGGCGGCTTCGTGCCCGAGCGCGGCCTTCAGGACCGGCGTGGCTGTGGCGATGCACGCGGCCGAAGGGCTTTCCCGTGCCGGCGGCAATGCGGTGGCCAGCCCCGCTTCGGCGTAGCACGCCTTCAAGGACGCCATCAGGGCGGCGTAGGCCGCGCGGATTTCTTCCGCCGTGTCCGCCGCGACGAAGACGCCGTGATTCTCCAGCCACATCAGCCGGGGCTCGTGTCCGCCATGCGTGCCGCGGTACTGGGCGAGGGCCTCGCGGACGCGCAGGCTCAGGGTGTAGCCGGGATCGCAATAGTCCAGCCAGAGGGAGTCGGGAAACAGGCGTTGAGCGGCGGCCTTGCCGCCGAGCGAGCAGGTCAGTCCGTTCGCCAGGGTGGGGTGGGTGTGCACGACGAAGCGCGCCTGGAAGCTATCGTGGACCGGCGCCTCGACCGAGGCGCGTCCCGGGGTCTCGGGACGGACGGAGGCCTCCATGACCGACTTCACCAGCGCTTCGCGGGCCGTGGCGTCGGCCGGCGTCTGGATGGCGAAAAGCCCCGCCAGCCGCTTGCGGTCCATGGCGATGAACCGTTCCGGCGTCAGCGCCAGCAGCGTCGTTCCCGACGGCTTGATCCAGAGGGTCTGCCCGTCCTTGCAGGAGGTGTTGCCGCCGCCGCCCAGAACGTAGGGCTCCGTGCCGAACTCGTGGGAGAGCGAGGTGATGATGTCGAGATTGTTGGAGGTCATCGGGTGTTGGGTTTCGGGGGACTATTAGTGCCTTACCGGCCAACAAGGCCGATAAATAACAAGTTGATTTCACGCAAAGTCGCAAAGACCGCAAAGGGTTTCAACCTTGGCGTCTTTGCGTCTTGGCGAGAAATATTTAGGTTGTGGTGTCACGTTAGATGACGAGCGGCACATTGCGCCAGCGGTGGAGCCATTTGCCCAGCTGGGCGCCGTCGCCCTTCATCCGCACCAGCGAACGCCAGCTGAGGCGCTGCTGCGAAACTTCGAAGAAGATGACGCTCGCCTCGAGCTGGCTCTTGCCCAGACGGTCGTCGAGGCGCTGGCGCAACTCTTCGGCAGGGACCGAACGGTTAAGCGTGCCGCCCAGGAACCAGAGGTCGGGTGCGACGCGTGCCGCCAGCCACGGCGGCGGTGTTCCGCCGGCGTCGGCACTGGCGCCGCGCTGCAGGTCGAAGACGCAATTGTCGAGGTGGATGGCGTCGCTGAAATGCTGGGCCGGCGTGGCGGGCGAGAAGACCGGGAGCCGGTCGGCGCTGGGCGCGAGCGTGTCGCGCTCGATGGAGCGGAGGACGCGCGGCACATCCAGATCGAGCAGGGCGCAGAGGCGCGAGAACAGCGACCGGCAGTCGTCGCAGTCCAGGAGGGTGGTGGCGGTATCGGCCAGCAGGCGTTCCGTCAGGCTGGCCCACCGGCCGGGTCTGACGACGATGCGATGCGCGCCGGCCAGCTGCCAGAGGCGGTTGTCGAAGATCGCCGGGGGATCGGGTTCGAGGCGGCGCTGGCAGTCGAAGAACCAGAGCGCGCCGCGATGGACGGCGACGACGTCGAAGATCTGTTCGCAGGGGCGCTTGGCGAGCAGGCGGGCAGGGAGGTGGACCCGCGTGTTGCCGACGCCCAGCAGGGCGAGCGTGGCGCCGATGAAGTCGTCGACGCCCCAGTCGCCGGTGGCGCAGGGTTTGCCGAACGCCGCTTCGAACATCTTGCGCCAGTCCCAGTTGGCCTCCTTGCCGGCCGCAATGATGGCGGCGAGTTGCTCGCCGGCGAGGGCATCCGGGGCGCGGCTCTCCCGCCATTGGAGTTCGATCTCCTCGTCCGGGTAGAGTGCGGGGAGCAGGATGTGCAGGGGGAGGGCGTCGGCCTGGCGTGCGGTTGGCGCGTCCGCGAGGGGCGCAGGGTTCAGCCGGCCGCCCGAAGCGGCCGTCAGGCCCTGCCAGCTGCCGTTGACGATCCGGCGCATAATCAGCCAGCCGGGCGCCTCTTCGCCGGCGCGCGAGATGGCGGCAAACATGCACGGCAAGGCCCCGGTGCAGTCGAGAACCCAATGGGACAGATTCGGCCGGAACAGACGCCATTCGCGGAGGCGTTCGATGACCTTGGCGGGGAGGTCGGCGCCGGCTTCTCCGGGCACCACGACTTTCAGGTCGGGCCATTGCCGGCTGCACAATTTGCGGAGCCGCTCGGCGGCGGGGGCCGTGGCGAGGGTGTGGTAGACGAAGAGCGTATCCAGCCGTCCCGTGGTGCGGCACCAGGAGACGCTTTGGAGGCTGCTCCACAAATCAGCCTGGGCAAAGACGATCAGGGCGATGCCCGCATCGTCCGTCTTCTTCGGTTCGGATGTCGTTTCTTGATTCACAGTGGCTACCCGGAAAAGCACCTTACAATAGTGAGCTTCAACTGTACCGTGACAAGGGACGGAAGTCAAAGCCCAAAACGGAAAATCTAAGGTTGACTGTTTTTCACATCCCCGCATAATAGGCGCTTTGAACAACATGCCACGCCCGCCACATCCCCGTCGGTCCATCGGAGCCAAGACCCTGCTGGCGCTTGCCGGTTCCGCCTGGCTTGCCGTGCTCGCCCTGCGTCATGACGAGCAGGCCGGCGCCGGGAAGGGGACGGTGCGTGACGCCGGGCGTGCGGATGCCCCGTCGAACTTCACCGCTCGCGTCATCGTCGTTTCAGACGGCGACTCCCTGACGCTGCGGACCCCTGAACGGCGGGAACTCCGCGTGCGTCTGCATGGCATCGACTCCCCCGAATGGCAGCAGCCCAACGGCACGCAGGCGCGAGCGGCCCTCGCCTCCCTGGTGAAGGGGAAAACGGTCAAGGTGTCGTCTGTCGAGATGGATCCGTACGACAGGCTGGTCGTCGACCTCTACGACGGCACGAACTGGGTCAACGAGATCCTGGTGGCCGGGGGATGGGCCTGGCATTACAAGCAACACTCCGACTCGCCCGCGCTGGCTCAGGCGGAACGGGCGGCGCGGGCCCGCGGGCTCGGCCTCTGGCGCGATCCGCACCCCGTGCCGCCGTGGGCCTGGCGCCAACGGCCCGAAAACCGCTCTGATCGCGGTCGCCCCCCGGCTCGCCGGTAAGCGGTCCATGACACGGGGGCGTGAAGAAAACGCTCGCGGATTGACACACCCCGGCCGTTTGTGCCACGCTAGGCCGCCATGAACGAAGATGTCATTGAACTTGCCATTCCCTCCAGTCCTGGCAATTCAACGGAGCCATCGCTTTTGTATTTTCCTGAGGGCGGTCGCGATGTGCCGCTGGTCGTCGCGCTCCACTCGTGGAGCAACGACAGGTTTCACCACCTTCCGAGCCTCCCGCTCGGCCAGGCCCGCGGCTGGGCGATGCTGCTGCCCGACTTCCGGGGGTGCAACCTGATGAAGAATCCGCGGTGCGCGCAGGCGTGCGGCTCGCAACTGGCCCGTCAGGATGTGGTCGAGGCCACGGAATTCGTCTTGAAGCACTATGCCGTCGATCCCCGTCGCGTCATTCTCTACGGGGCCAGCGGGGGCGGACACATGGCGCTGATGGCGGCATCGTACAGGCCGGAGCTGTGGTGTCACACCGATGCCTGGTGCCCGATCACGGACCTGTGGAAATGGCATGCCTTCACCAACAGCAGAGGGGTCCGCAACGGCTACGTTCCCCACCTTGAAAGCTGTCTCGGCGGCAGCCCCGACGCCTCGGACGAGGTGAGTGGCCGCTATGCCGAGCGCTCGCCGATCCACCACGTCGAAGAACTGCTCAAGGTGCGTTCCCTGATGCTCCACCACGGCAAGCACGATGAGGTGGTGCCCTATTCCCAGAGCGTCGAACTCTACCAGGCCCTGGAGGATCGCCGGCACCCGCGGGTCTACCTCGAACTGTTTGACGGCGTGCACGACGTCTATGCGAAGGAGGCGTTCTGCCGGTTTGACGTGATCTTGGCCGCCGTCCCGCCCGCGAGACACGGTGATCAGTGATCGGTAGAGGATGGGGGCGCGCCGATGAAGGCGCGGAAACACACCGCCCTGCCGCGATTCGCTGACCGGCTTCCAGCTTCAATGGGGCCGCGCCGATGAAGGCGCGGAAAC
>CAZQKI010000282.1:0-5053 GCA_964592855.1 uncultured Lentisphaerales bacterium | reverse complement strand
GCCTGGACGCCTGCATGGCCAACCTGATGCGGCCGGCGCTCTATGGCGCCTATCATCACATCACGGTCCTCGGCAAGGAAACCGCCCCCCGTGACCAGGTTTACGATGTGACAGGTTCCCTCTGCGAGAACAACGACAAGTTTGCGATCGACCGCCGACTCCCCGCCCTTGTCCCCGGAGACATCCTGGTGATCCACGATGCCGGCGCGCATGGGCATGCGATGGGGTTTCAATACAACGGGAAACTCCGGTCGGCCGAGTATCTGCGCCGGATGGACAAGTCGGTAACCATGATCCGGCGCCCGGAAACGGCGCAAGACTACTTTGCCACCCTGGACTTGGGCCGGCTGAAGAATTTCTAACGCGGGCTTCGCCCTCAACTCGCTTACGGAGCCTTCGGCGCAGGTGCCGCGACGTCCTGCTGCTGCGGCGGCATCCGCTTCATGAAGCCGCGGGGAGGCATGGCTCCCGGCGCACCCGGGCCCGACATGGATGACATTTCCTTGCGAATCGCTTCCATCCGGTCCAGCAGCTTCGCGGTCTCGGGGTCGTCACGCATCTTGGCTTCGCGCAACTGGGTGAGCTTCTCCTGCGCCTTCATGGCTTCGGCCATGGCGGCCTTCATCTCTTCGTCGTTCTGAATCTTCTCGAAGGCGGGACGCAGCTTCATCGACAAGTCGCGCATTTCCAGGCTCAAGGCCTGCCGCGTGGCCATGGCATTGGTGCTCGTCAGGGCCGGTGCCGGTGCCACGGGCTTCGCGACAGGTGCGGCAGCCGCATCCTGCGCGCGGACGGAACTGCCCAGAACGGCAACGGACAAGACCGCCAGGACGGCGGTGCAGTGATGCTTCATATTCATGGATACTCCTGTTTTCGGATTGTGGTTTGCCACCGAGATGCGATGGCCAAAACCGGTGATGATTGTAGTGGATTCGCTCCGCCTGCACAAACCGGAGTTTTGCAAGACTCTCATAGATGGATTGTCAGCCCCGACGGATCGGCCGAGACTGTCACGGTCGCGTTGGGCGGGCAGTCGCCCGCCACGATGCGCCGGGCGATGATCGTCTCCAGCTCGCGCTGGATGACGCGCTTGATCGGGCGGGCGCCGTAGACCGGGTCGTAGCCCAGCTCGGCAATGCGTGCGAGCCCTTCCGCCGTCACCACCAGGTTAAGCTCCTGCTTCGCCAGACGCTTGCGCAGGTCGTCAAGCTGCAGTTCGACGATCTTGGCGATCTGCTTCCTGCCGAGGGGATGGAAGAGGACGGTTTCGTCCAGTCGGTTCAGAAACTCCGGACGGAACGACTGCTTCAAGGTCGCCATGACCTGTGCGCGCGTCTTCTCCGAGATTTCGCGCCGGCCCTCCGCATCGGTGGTGCCGGCCTTGTCGGCAGCCAGGAACTCCGAACCGATGTTGCTCGTCAGGATGATGATCGCATTGCGGAAGTTCACGGTCCGTCCGTGACCGTCGGTCAGCCGGCCGTCGTCCAGCACCTGCAGGAGGACGTTGAAGACGTCGGGGTGCGCTTTTTCAATTTCATCGAGGAGAATGACGCTGTAGGGCTTGCGCCGCACGGCCTCCGTGAGCTGGCCCCCCTCCTCGTAGCCGATGTAGCCCGGAGGCGCACCGACCAGGCGCGAGACGCTGTGCTTCTCCATGTATTCGCTCATGTCGATCCGGATCATGTTCTCCTCGGCATCGAAGAGCTCATACGCCAGGCTCCGCGCCAGTTCGGTCTTGCCGACGCCGGTCGGTCCGAGGAAGAGGAAGGCTCCGACGGGGCGGCGGCTGTTCTGGATGCCGGCACGGGCGCGCAGCACGGCGTCGGCCACGGCATCGACGGCATCATCCTGCCCGACGACGCGCGACTTGAGGGCCGCGTCGAGGTGGAGCAGCTTTTCGCGCTCGCCCGCCATGAGCTTGCGGACGGGGACGCCCGCCCAGCGGGAGACGACCTCGGCGATCTCCTTCTCAGTGACCTCCTCGCGCAGCAGCGTGCTGCCGGAGGCGGAGTCCTTCAGCTTGGCCTGCGCCTCCTTGAGCTGCTTTTCAAGCTCGGGTATCTTGCCGTAGCGCAGTTCGGCGGCGCGATCATGGTTGTAGCCCCGCTCGGCGGTCTCGTAGTCGCGCCGGGCCTGTTCGAGCTGCCCGCGCAATTTGCCGGTTGTCTCCAGCACCTGCTTTTCGTTGCGCCACTGTGCCTGCATGGCATCGGCCTGGGCCTTGACGTCGGCCAGTTCCTTGCGCAGTTCCTCCAGCCGCTGTTTGCTGGCCGCGTCGCGCTCGCGCTTCAGCCCCGCCTCCTCGATCTCCAGACGCGTGGCGCGCCGGGTGAGCTGGTCCAGTTCGGCGGGCATCGAGTCCATCTCGGTGCGGATCGAGGCGCAGGCTTCATCCAGCAGGTCGATCGCCTTGTCGGGGAGGAAGCGGTCCTGGATGTAGCGGTCGGAGAGGGTGGCGGCGCTGACGAGCGCGGCGTCCTGGATCTGGACGTTGTGGTGCTTCTCGAAGCGCTCCTTCAAGCCGCGCAGAATCGAGATGGTGTCCTCGACGTTGGGCGGATCGACCGTCACGGGCTGGAAGCGGCGCTCCAGGGCGGCGTCCTTCTCGACATGCAGGCGGTATTCGTCCAGCGTTGTCGCGCCGATGCAGTGGAGCTCGCCGCGGGCGAGCATCGGCTTGAGCATGTTGCCGGCGTCGGTGGAACCCTCGGTGCGCCCGGCACCGACGATGGTGTGGAGTTCGTCGATGAACAGGATGATGCGTCCCTCGGCCGACTTGATTTCCGTCAGGACGGCCTTCAGGCGCTCTTCGAACTCGCCGCGGTATTTGGCCCCGGCCATCAGTGCGGTCATATCCAGGGAGAAAATGGTGTGTCCCTTGAGGCCCTCCGGCACGTCGCCGCGGAGGATGCGCTGTGCGAGTCCCTCGACGATGGCGGTCTTGCCGACGCCGGGTTCGCCGATGAGCACGGGGTTGTTCTTGGTCTTGCGCGAAAGAATGCGGACGACGTGGCGGATCTCCTCGTCGCGTCCGATGACGGGATCGAGCTTGCCGGCCCGGGCGAGTTCGACCAGATCGGAGCCGTACTTCTTGAGCGCCTCGTACTGCCCCTCGGGATTGTCGGTGGTGATGCGCTGGTTGCCGCGGAGTTCCTTGAGGACGCCCAGAATGTTTTTCGAGTCGACGCCGGCGGCGGCCAGGATTCTCCCGGCCGGTAGCTTGGCTGCGGCGCTGTCGGTCATGGCCAGGAGGAGATGTTCGACGGAGATGAATTCGTCTTTCAAGCGGCTGGCATGGTCGCCGGCGCGCACCAGCAGTTCGTTGAGCGCCTGGGTGACGTAGATCTTCCCCTGCTCGGTGTCGCCGCTGACATGCGGGCGGGAGGCCAGCTCCTGCTCGACGCGCGCCTGCAGTTCAGGTACCGCGACGTTCGCGCGCTTCAGAATCTGCGGAACCAGACCCTCCTCCTGCGTGAGCAAAGCATAAAGCAAATGCTCGACATCCACCTGCTGGTGGCCAAAGCGCACGGCAGTCTCGCGGCCGGCCTGAAGCCCAAGCTGGGCCCGTTGTGTCATTTTGTTCATGTCCATAAAATAGCTGCTCCCGTCTGCCCTCTATCAGCACACGTAGTGCCAAAGTAAACATGAGGCTTTAATATGCTTGAAATCAATATTCTAATGACGCAAAACCGGTGCGCCTTAGCGCGCAGATCTGGCTCAGCAACGAAAGGCATGAGACAAAATGGCTCGGTAAGCGTTAGGCATATAGCGTTTGGCGGTATCAGACAAGGTGCTCGCGCAAAGGACGCAGAGATCGCAAAGATGGAGTGTTGCGAGTGCGGCTCGGCGGGGATGCCTCGCCCCCACCTATTTGCAAAGACGAGTTGCAAAGTGTAAGATACATTTATTGCAAAACATAAAACATAAACGTTGCAAAACAGCGATCACTGCGGTACATTTTCCGCATGAATCCATACGCACCGCGATTGATCGATGCCCTGATCGAACGCAAGTTGAAATCCTCGGGTGCCGTCGTTCTGCGGGGGCCGAGGGCCGTTGGGAAAACAACCACCGCCCTGCACCACGCCGCCAGTTCCGTCCGTCTGGACCAGCGTGCGGAATGGATCCGCGCCGCCGAACTGACCCCGGAGAGGCTTCTGGCGGGGGCGGTTCCGAGATTGATCGACGAATGGCAACTCGCGCCGTCGCTCTGGAATGCCATCCGGGCGGAAATCGATGTGCGAGGTCTGCCCGGCCAGTTCATCCTGACCGGTTCCTCTGCGCCGGCCGAGGACAGGACTCGGCATACCGGCGCGGGGCGCATGGCCAGGCTGACGCTGCGCCCGATGACGTTGTCAGAACAGGGCCAGAGCACCGGGCAGGTTCGCTTCGCGGACCTGTTCACGAAGGAAACGGCAGTAAGCGGCATGGGCGGACCGACCTTTCCCGAGTATGCGGAACTCATCGTCAAGGGCGGCTGGCCGGCGTTGCACAGGCTGGACGCCGATGCCGCGATGGATGCGCTGGCAGACTATGTGGACCACCTTGCGGATGTCGATCTCAGGACGGTTGACGGCCGCCCCGAGCCCGTCAGGATGGCCGCATTGCTCAAAGCGCTGGCCAGGAACACCGCCACGGAAGCCTCGCTCCAGAAATTGACGGCGGAGGCCGAGCTTCCCTCGGGCAACCTCTCGGCGCCGACGGTCAGAAAATACCTGGATCAGCTCACGCGGATCTTCGTGCTGGAGGAACTCTCCGCATGGAAACCGCACATTCGCTCAAGCATCCAGACGCGGGTCAAACCGAAATGGCATTTCGTCGATCCTTCCCTCGCAACCGCCGCGCTGGGGGTGACTCCCGGCGGATTGCTGGACGACTTGAACGCGATGGGGCTGCTGTTCGAATCGCTGGTGGTCAGGGATCTGCGGGTATTCGCCGATGTGTCGGACGCCAAAGTGTTTCATTACCGCGATTCCACCGGTCTTGAAATCGATGCCATTGTCGAGCGCCGCAGCGGTGAGTGGTTCGGGGTCGAGGTGAAACTCGGTGGCGA
>CAZQKI010000281.1:2626-5090 GCA_964592855.1 uncultured Lentisphaerales bacterium | reverse complement strand
CGGCCGGGAAGACCATGTCGCGGACGACCGAGGGGTCGCCCGGCATTTCGCAGTACCCCGTCTCGCCGTCGAGCCAGATCCGCAGCGCCGGATTGTGGGCGATATGCAGGCGATGCCATCCCTGCAAGCCCAAGTCCAGCACCAGCTCCCCCGCCGGGCTGTTTGTGCCGGTGGCCAGCCCGACGCCCTCGAAATCATCGAGCTTGATGTAAAGCGAAGTCCAGCCTGCGCCGGGGCCGGTCGCCGGCCGGAACCCGCCGACCACAAGTTCCGGTATATTCTTGAAACAGATTTCCGTCTTCGTTGTATTTGTTGTCATACATTCGCCCCTAATTCCCCTCAGCGGGAATTCATGCGCGCCTTCTCGAAATCCTGCGAATCGAAATAGCCGGGAGGCGGCACCCAGACCGTCCGGAAGCCGATGTGGTAAAACGTTTCATCCGGCAGCAGGCCAAACCGCTTGGCCGCGTAGAAGCTGATCGACCCATGATACCAGGAGCCGCCGCGTAGCGCGACGTTCGAGCTGTCGCAGTAGGCCTTCAACTTTTCCGTCTGCAGGTCGGCAGGATCGAGCGGATGGCCGGGATAGAGCACTTTCCGTTCGGATGTCCACTCATACTGATTCCCAAGCATGTCGAGTGCCCCGCAGGGCGAGGCGCCTTTGGGGAAGCCCCCCACGGACACGTAGAGGTGCGGCCGTTTGCCATTCCCGCCGAAATGGCCACGCTCGGGCGTGGGCGGGTCATTCCCCCAGGGAAAGAGCCGTCCGTCGGTGCCGCGGGCGGCCTTCTCCCACTGCGCTTCGCTCGGCAGGGCCTTCCCCGCCCAGACGGCATATTTTTTGGCATCTTCCCAGAGAATCTCGGCGGCCGGCAGTTGCTGGGCCGCGGGATCGTCGAAGTGGCGCGACGTCTCCTTCGACTTCAGCACCGTTCCCGTCGCCTGGACGTATTGCTTCCACCGCGCGACGGTCACCTCGCATTGGTCGATGAAAAAGCCGGGAAGATCGACCGTGTGCCTCGGATAGGCTTCCAACGCCCAGATGCCAGCCGCATCCTGGAACCCCAGAAGCCTGGCGATCGCATCGCCGTCGGCCTTGTCGATCCCCATCGTGAAGGGACCTGACGGTACATAGACCATGACCGCTCCGTCGCCCGGGTGAACGATCTGCGTCCCCGCCGGCGGCTCGGCCGCGATAGTTGCCAGGGCCAGGAGCGGAAGGAGCATCAAGGAGCGATGAAGACAAGCCCCGGGGCTGAAGCCCCTGACGCGCTTCCGCCTGAAGGCGGGACTCCGGCAGGGGGCGGCTGGTTCGCAAGCGTTGGTTCCCAAGGCAGACGCCGAGGTCGGAGCCCCGGCTTCAGCCGGAAGCCCGCGAAGGCCTTCAGGCCTGGGTGCGGACACGATGGGTGCGTACCCGGGGCTGAAGCCCCTGTCTCGCTTCCGCCTGAAGGCGGGACTCCGGCAGGGGGTGGCTGGTGAGCAGGCGTTGGTTGCCGAGGCCGACGCCGAGGTCGGAGCCCCGGCTTCAAGTGCTGTTGACTTATACATCGGGCTCATCCCATCCTTTCCCAAGGTCGAGCAGAGGATGTTTTATCCACATCTCTTCTGCAAAACCGCGCCCCACTGTATCCAAATACATAGCAGCACTGGAGAAAGGCCATTCCTTCCATTGGGAGGCATATCCGTGATGCACCGCGTTGTGGTGAATGTAGTTCAAGGTGGCCCAGCGGTGTGAATCGTTTTTGATGGCCTTTGGCAGGCAACGATGCCAGCACGTCCGACCCGGCTTGCCGTCTTCCAGATTCCATGCGCGCGACAGACGACCATGCAGGCGACCCAACGCCTGGCGGACAGCGGACAAGTTCATGCACTGGATGAGTATGTGATAATGGTTGGGCAGAACACACCAAGCCATGAGGCCCTCCGACACCGGCGCAAGCGTTGTCATAAGGTCCTTTTCAAAAGCAGTCATCCGTGATGGCGAAGTACCGAGTATCTGCTGATGCTCATAGCAGGCGGCTGCGATATGATGCCACCCTTTTTCCATCCCATGAGGCGGGCCATGCCAGGGTTGACCAAGCTGCTTGCGGAGATTAAGCATGTCATCCCGCATGGCCGGCGTCATCTTGCGCCAGGCATACATCAGAAGCCTCCTGCGTGCGTGGTGATGGCCCCGGGGCTGAAGCCCCTGCGTTGCTTCCGCCTGAAGGCGGGACTCCGGCAAGAGGTGGCTGGTTCGCAAGCGTTGATTGCCAGGGCAGACGCCGAGGTCGGAGTCCCGGCTTCAGCCGGAAGCCCGCGAAGGCCTTCAGGCCTGGGTACCGTGACAAACGATTTCCGCTCTTGCGCTTCCATCATGCTGTCCTGCCCATGACCATATCGCTATTTCTCCCGGAACACAACCACCGGTCCCATCAGCCCGCCGGTTCCGAGCTCGTTCAGCCACTTGCGTTCGCAGAGG
>CAZQKI010000281.1:0-2526 GCA_964592855.1 uncultured Lentisphaerales bacterium | reverse complement strand
CGGTCCCATCAGCCCGCCGGTTCCGAGCTCGTTCAGCCACTTGCGTTCGCAGAGGTTGGCCCCCACATTTCAGGTTTATCGTTTGTCCTCACGCCTTCACGCCTCACAAATCCAGCCAGTGGGGAGCCTTCCAGCTTCTGACCGTCGTCTCGACCGCCTCGTTCTTCAGATCGAAGCTGGCCGCAGGACCGACGATGATCCGCAGCTTCTCCGGTCCCCGGTGCCTGATCCGCACCGTCTGGCGATCACCCCGCCCGCATTTCAGTTCCACGTCGAGCCGGTGCTTCCCGAGCCGCAGGTCGGTCAGCGCGGCGTGTGTCCAGTGCGGCGGCGGCACCGGGTTGATGATCACCTCGCCCCGCGGCAGGTTGGGCTGGATGCCGACCGCGCGCCGGATCAGGGTATCGGCCATCAGCCCGCCCCACCCGTAGCAGAAGCTGTTCTGGTTGATGTCGTAGCAATAGGGTTGCAGGGGATGGTAGTTCTCGGTAAGGAACGGCTCGCCACGGTTGACGCCGCTGGCCAGGAACCGCTCCAGCAACTGCCCCGCCGCACCGATTTCGCCGGCCCGGAACAACCCCTCGAGAATCAACCAGGTCACGTTGGGCCACGCCCGTCCATTCCAGTAGGACTGGTAGCCGTCGGCGCAGGTGAAGCCGGGGTCATCCATGCTGAGGGTGGGAACGGGATAGGCCGACCAGAATTCGGCGGGGTTCAGCAGGTGGCGGACCAGCGAACGCGACTGGGCGCGTGTCGCCAGCCCCGAAATCAGCGGCACCAGGCCGCCGGCGCTCTTGATGGTGCTGGTGCGCGACTCGCCGGTGAACTTGTCGACGAACAGACCCAGCCGCGGATCGTACATGCGGCCGATGGCCGCCGCCGTGTGCCGCACAACCGGCGCGTATTCCGCGGCGGTGTCGGCGTCGCCGACTTCGACTGCCATGCGACGGATCAGGTGCCGCCCGAGGTAGACGTAGGTGTTGAAGTCGACCGGCTGGATCGGCACGGCCTTCAGCCCACAGGTTTCGGGCGTCGCGGCCAGTCCTTTGGGCAGATAGCGCTTCGAGTTGTCCCAGCCGCTCTCCCCCGGCCGGTTCAGATTCACCAGCCACTCCTTCCGGGGATCGCGCTCGCGTCGCATCCAGCGGTCGAAGGCCGCCAGCCGCGGCAGGCACTCGGCCAGGAAGCGGCGGTCGCCGTTCTTCAGGTAGCCGTCCCAGATGGCCAGCGGCAGGATGAATGGCTGGATCATGCGGTGATAGCCGTTCTGTTCGAGCATGTCGCCGTCGCCGACCCCGTGATGGATGAAGGGGAGATGGCCGTCGGGCTTCTGGGCCGCGAGGCAGTTGCGGATGCAGGATTTGGGGAACGGATAGCCGTGCGTCCATTTCTCCTGGATCGCCTGAAAGGCCGAATCCCAGAACCACTGCGGCATCAGCCGCAATTTGCTGGGACAGGTGTACGGCTGCGTGATGCTGGGCTGGCGGAAGTCGAACAGGTTGGCCTTGGCCACATAGAAGGCGTGGTTGTAGAGCTTCTCCTGCAACGGATCGGAGCAGCGGAAACCGGGGACGTGCTTGTCGTAGTAGGTTTCCCAATCGCGGCGGCGCAACACGAAAGCCTGCTCGGGATCGTCCAGCGCCGTCCGCAGGCGTTGCAGGGTCTCGTCCAGATCGAGCCCCATCGCCACCACCATGCCGGCATAGACCGGCTCGGTGACGCGGCCGGTGTTGGCGGGTACGGTCACCGGACGGGTGATCGCATACGCGCGGCGGTTCACGCGGACATCGGCCGCACCCGGCAACAGCGCAATCAGGCGGTGCACGCCGGCCAACTGTCCGCGGGCGGTGCGCAGGTGGAGGATGCCGCCGGCGATGATCTCGACTTCCAGCCCCGCCTCGCGTTCGGCTTCATGGCAGAGGCGCAGCGTCACCGGCCGCTTGAGGGCACTGTAGAGCGCGATGCGGGAGACGAACACATCGTTCCAGATGGTCTTGCGCTCCTTGACGACGATCCGGTCGGCGGTCAGGAAGTCGGAGGCGACCTGGTCGGGCCGCCATTGGTGAAAGTAGCGCCGCAGCGGCAAAACCCGCCCCTGCCCGCCGCGCAGCAGCAGGTTGCCGTCATGCCCTTCGTAGACGGCCAGCATCGCATGCGGCAGGACATCCGCGTTGTTCGACCAGACTCCGTCCCAGTACTGGATGCTGCCGCCGCCAAGCCCGTCGGGGTAGCAGGTCATCCGGTTGCCGATGATCTCCTCGCGGTCGGTCCGCGCGAGCGCCTCGCAAACGCGCGATGTTTCAGGGTAGGATGGCACTTTCATCATTGTTGTATTCCGTACTCACATTTCATACTCGTACACCTACTCGTACACGCAAATCTTGTTCCAACTCGAGAGATCCAAGTGTACGAGTACTGCTCCAAGCGCCCTTCGCTCCCACCGCACCACCTGGTTTCTTCACCGGTCAGGCGATGATCGCCCCGTTCCAGAGCTCGCGCAGGAACTCCGGGAGGGGTAGCACGGTC
>CAZQKI010000280.1:0-5111 GCA_964592855.1 uncultured Lentisphaerales bacterium | reverse complement strand
CCGACACCTTCTGCCCGGAACCGGTTCATCCCAACCCGGTCGGGCATCTGGCCATCGCCGAGGCGGTCTACGACGCTCTGAGCCGGTAAAGGAACGCCTTAACGATTCACCTCACAATCCAACCTCCACCGTAACCCTTATCCCAACACCACGCCCGCGCCCTCTTGACTTTATACCAAGTTTATTCAATTATATCGATTAACCGCTATAAATAGCTATAATGAGCTATAAATGAACCCGATCAAGAACCCTTTTTCGCCTGGCGCTGGATCGCCGCCCCCTGAATTGGTCGGCCGCGATCCGATTCTGGATCAGTCCCGAATCCTTCTCGGACGCGTTAAAGCGAGGCGATCAGAGAAAAGTATTTTGCTCACGGGACTTCGAGGGGTGGGCAAGACCGTGTTACTCAATGAAATCGACCGGTTGGCCAGAGCGACGGGCTACCGGACCATTTTCATCGAGGCACACGAGAACAAACCCTTGGGGCCGCTTGTGGCCCAGCACCTCCGAAGCACGTTGTTCGAACTGGACCGGATGGCTGGCGCCGGCGACAAGGCGAAGCGGGGGTTGCGTGTGTTGCGCAGCTTCCTTGGCGCCCTTAACATCACCTATAATGACATCACCATCGGGTTGGACATAGATCCCGAACAAGGATCGGCTGACAGCGGGGACTTGGAGATTGATCTGCCCAACCTGTTTGTCGCGGTGGCAGAAGCCGCCGAAGAGAGAAAGAGCGCAGTGGCTGTGCTCATCGACGAGATCCAATATCTGAATCAGAAGGAACTTGGCGCTCTCATCATGGCGATGCACAAGATACAGCAGCGCCAGCTTCCCTTCGTGATGCTGGGTGCAGGTTTGCCCATTCTTCCGGGCCTAGCAGGAGAATCGAAGTCGTATGCTGAACGGTTGTTCAGCTTTCCTGTGGTTGGGGCGTTATCGGAGGAAGATACAGCCAAGGCGTTGCGAGAACCCGCGCAAGCTGTTGGCGTCGTCTTTGACGTCACGGCCTTGCAGGAAATTTATCGGTTGACAAAAGGATACCCCTACTTCCTTCAGGAATGGGGCTACCAGTCATGGAACCAAGCCCCAACGACCACGATCACATTGGCTGTGGTCCGAAAGGCCACACCGAGCGTGATTGATCGCTTAGACCAGAACTTCTTCCGTGTCCGCTTCGACCGTCTAACGCCCAATGAAAAGAATTTTCTACGTGCAGTTGCAGAACTTGGTCCAGGTGCCCACCGTACAGGTGCCATCGCAGACGCCTTAGGCGTAAAGGTGACGAGCCTCGGACCCGTGCGGGCGAAGTTGATAAAGAAAGGGATGATCTACAGTCCCGCACATGGAGACATGGCGTTTACCGTGCCATTGTTCGATGAGTTTATGATTCGGGCAATACCTGAGTTCAACCCTTAGAAACGGCCTTCCCCACGACCTTGATCAGTTCCAAAACCTTAACAGACCGCCGCGCCCGCCTCACGGCTGAGGTGGGGAAAGAGGCGACCTTGATAATACTTGGATACACAACCGCAATACGGGCGGCCTTCGCCGCAGTGATACTGGCGACCATGCAGACAGCACGGGCGGCGACCCCGGCCGCATTGCTGGAAGCGGCGCCGCAGCCGGTCTTCAAAGCGGGCCACACGCTGCCGCCGCTGACCCGCTGGGGCTGGACCCTGCCCTTCGAGGCGCGAGTGGCGCTGGCCGACCACTGGGGCTATGCGCTGGAATTCGGAGGCTACGCCACCACGAACCTGGTCAGGAAACTCGACGACCCGAACAGCACGGAGTCGCGCATCTGCGCCCTGACGGCCTCGGATCCCGCGCGCTACCCGCTCTGCGTCCTGCTGCACCGCCCCCTGATCGATTCGGCCTTCATCAACTCACTGCCCACGGAGACCTGGTGCCACGACGCGGGGGGCAACCTGATCACGAACGTGCCGCAGTGGAAACGCTACAGCCCGGAGATGCCCGCTTCCGTCTATCGCGACGCCGCGGCCGGCAGCACGGGAACCCTGGCCCGGATACTCCAGGTCTGCCCCATCTCGGTCGTCCTGAACGGGGGCGAGTACGGACTGAGCGTCTACGGCCACTCCGGAACGACGTGGGCGCAGGATCCGGCGGTGGTGGCCGCCCGCGGCGCACGCACCTGGTTCGACTACGTCTCCGAACGCAAGACCCGGCTTGAGTTGTACATCAGCGAGGCGGTGCGCGCGCGCGTCCCGGAGCTGAATCTCTACCTTTTCTACACCACCGGCGGCGCCCCGCTCCGCTCCTCCGCGCCCGGGGCGGGCTGGTGGACCTGGGTGTGGGACTACGCCTGGTTCCAGCCGATCTCGGATCTGCCGAACAGCTCGCGGTACTACCGGGACTTCAACTCCGGCTGGAGCGGCAACCAGGATCTGCTGAGCTGCGCGCTGAATTCCGCCGCGCAGGAGATCGCGCAAGGCCGCCCGCTCTCCTACAACTGGGTCTGCGGCGGCTACCAGGACGGGGCTTTTTCGGAACTCGACCGCTACCTGGGTTTTCTGAAGTGCAACTACACGGCGGGGATGATCGGGGGTATCGCCGGCTATTTCTCCTATCCCCCGGGCGGGTTCGGCGCCGACTTCGGCGAAAGCCCGCCGCACTGGCTCCTGCAAATGATGGCGCTCGGGCATTGCCACGCCCTCTTCAGCGCGCTCGAGGACTTCCTGCGCAACGGCGATCTGCTGCCCGGCCCGAACCCCCACCGCTGGTCGGCGGATCTGCCCGCCTGCGAATTCCCGACCGGCGACCCGGACCTCCGCGTGCTGGTGCGCCGCCACCGCGCCCGCGAGGCCTGGATCCTGACCGCCTGGGCGGCTGCGGGCGAGGCGCGCGAGACCGTCGTCACGATCCCCGATCTCGGCGAGGTCACGCTCCTCGCCCGTCCGGCCGGCAGTGTCTACCGCGCGCGCCGCACGGACGACGGCCCGTCGCTGCGGCTGCTCGACCCCGACCCCCTGGACCCCAGCCGCAACCTGCGGACGCTGATCCTGGCCCATCCAGTCACGGGCAGCACGCGCTTCACCAACACGAACGTCGTCGAGATCGCCTCGCTCCCGATGATGGACGGCTACGACGGCTATCGGATCACCGCCAGCGACCAGGAACCTATTGATGGCTGGCTGCCCTACGACCCCGACGCCTCGCCGCAGGGACTGACGGCCGAATTCCCGGAACCCGCAACCGAGGGTCCGGTCCGACTCTTCGCCTGGTTCCGCGACTCGAACCCCGACAACCCGCTTTCGACGACCGCCGTGGCCGGCGAGATCGTCTTCACGCGCGCCGCGCCCCTTCCCGTGGCACATGCACAGCACAGCAGCCAACGTCTCGGCGGGCAGAGCGTCATCGTCCCCGCCGCCGACATCGACGCCGGCTCGACGGGCGGCGCCCATGCGGGCGAGCCGCTCGCGATCTATCGGAGCTGGCTGACGCTGACGGACGGACCGGCGCCAGACCTGCTGCCCGACGACGACACGCGGGTCATGGTTGCCGAGACCGGCACCTACACGCTGGTGCTCTCGGTCATGAACGAGGCCGACAGCCGCTGGTTCACGGAGTCGCTTGCGAACCTCCGCGGCTGGTGCCATGTGCCCGGCTTCACGAACTGGTCGCCGGCCTCGCTGACGCTGACCAACAGCCACGTCGGGTTCACGGCCCCGGACTTCCAGCTCGCCGTCGCCGGTGCGGTGCGCGGTTCAGGCGACCGCATGCTGGGCTTCCAATCGAACGCCACGGTCGTCGTGGGCGGCGACCTGGACGCCTCGCTGACCTTCGAGATGGGCGGACGTTGCGCCATCGGGGGGGATCTGCGGGTGCCCGTGACGGCATGGAACAACTACCACAGCCGGACGTTGGCGGCCGACATTGCGACGGACGGCGATCTGGTCTTGGAGGGTGTTTGGCGCTTCACCAGCGCGCCGACCAACGGTGCCGTCGGCCACGGATCGCTGCTGGAGGCCGACGGCGACATGACGCTCGGTCAGACGGCGCAGTTGCATCTCAATGCGAGTGCGACCAACGGCGGGTCGGCCCGGCTCAGGATGGCGAATCTCACGGTCGCCGCGGGTGCCGTCATCAACGCCGACGGAGGCGGGTTCGGCGGCTTGCTGAATGCGGATGGGTATGGACCGGGACGCGGCAGGCGGCACGTGACACGCGGTGGTGGCGGCGGCTACGGCGGGAGGGGGGGCATCGGAAACACCCTGGCCAGTCCCATGGGAGCCGCGGGCGGCAGCAACGGACTGGCCTATGCGCCGCTCGTGCCGGGCAGCGCCGGCGGCGGGCGGGGCCCGGCCGGGGCGCAACCGGGCGATCCTGGCGGCGGCCTGGTCTGCATCGAGGCGCGCGGAAGCGTGACGGTCGACGGCACGATCACCGCGAACGGGGCGAACGTGCAGTCCTACGCCGGCGCGGGGTCCGGCGGCGGGATCTTCATCCGCGCGGCGCGCTTCGCCGGCGGAACGCTCGGCACGCTGCGCGCCAACGGCGGCGCCTACGGTTCGCAGGCCGGCGGGGCGGGCGGCGGCGGACGCATTGCGGTCTGGCACGGGGCCATCGGAAGGGAGGAGGCCGCACGTCTGCTTTCCGGAGCGCAGGACGAACTCGGCCCGCGCCTGTCGGTCACGACCAGCCTGGCAACCTTCACCGGATCGGCGACCGCTTCGAGGGGATCCGGCACGGATACCGGCCAGCGGGACGGTACCGTCTGTTTTCTCTCCCTCCGACCGCGGCTGGACACCGTTCTGACGGTTCGCTGAACGAACGACCGCAACCCAACAAGGAACAACCCATGGCTCACCTCAAGCGTTCAACAATCGGAGATGGATCGATGACCGGAAACAGGCTGGCTGGCAGGAGCCTGTGGCGGGTGACCTTAGCGTCTGTCGCGCTGGTCGCGGTGCAGGCACGGGCGGCGACGCTCGGGGAACTGCTGGCGGCGGCGCCGCAGCCGGTCTTCAAAGCGGGCCACACGCTGGTGCCGCTCGCGCGCTGGGGTTGGAGCATGCCGCTCGACGTCCGCATCGGCCTGTGCGAACATTGGGGCTATGCGCTGGAGTTCGGCGGCTACCTCACCGAAAAGGCGG
>CAZQKI010000279.1:0-5193 GCA_964592855.1 uncultured Lentisphaerales bacterium | reverse complement strand
TGTTGGTCCAGACGATCGTGTCGGCGGCGAGCCGGCCGGACACAAGGCTTGTAAGCAACAAGGCAACGAACTGACGCTTCATAGGACTGCCCCTTTTCATCATTTCGGTCCACTCCGGAAAGGAACGTCGCGCGCACGCGCGAAATTCCCAACGCATGCCGAAGAATGTAGCATCATCTTGACATAAGTGCAACAGGCAGGGGGGTGGATTTCGAGTCAAGTTCGTGAGTTGACTCGCCGAGGGTGCCACGTTGCCCTTCATCACGCCCCCGACTCAGCGTCTGAAGCCGCACTGGACCCCGCCGTCCCCGGCTGTAGGCAAAATGCAAGACACTACGACGCCATTTTCACTACGGGCGAGGACGCCCGAGTCCATTTCTTCCCTTTGCGCGCCTGGCCTCCGGCGAATAGAACCGAACTGGACCCCGCCGTCCCCGGCGGTAGGCGAAAAGAGCCGCCGCCTCGACCTTGCATTTCTCTACGGCGGAGGACCGCCGGGTCCATGTCGTCCCTTTGCGCAAGATGAATAATAGCGCCTTTCAGGCTTCCAAACGGTGCGGTCCGGTACGTCCCGCGCTACTGTATCATCCTGAAATAAGTTTTCGGCCAACTCATTTCAGGCCTTCACCCAGTGCAGGCCCGGTGCCAGGCCGACCGTCCGCGACTGGGCCGCGAAATGTACCGTGACCTCGCGGGGATGAAGCAAATTGAAGTGCGCCGCATCGACGACCGGCTCCGTCGGCGTGACGTGCAGCTGTCCGTCGCGGATCTCCGCCTGGCCGTTCCACGCCCCCCAGGTGCCGTCGGCCCGCTCGATCACGCAGGTATTGGCGAGGGCCACCTCCTCCAGGCACTTGAAGTGCTCGTGCACGTCGTTGTCGCAGGCCCAGCCGTCGTAGCGGTCGCTGACCATTTCGACGTACTGCTCGCCGATCACGCCGCGGAAGCCCTCGCCGCAGCCGGGGCGGGCGGGGTCTTCGATGAAGACGCGCTTCCGCGATCCGTCGACGAACCAGTGCGTCCGCGCGCCGAACTGCTCCGCCCGGACATGCGGGTCGGGGACGAAGCCCCACCGCAGCCGGCCGCTTTCGGCATCGACGACCTGCATGCAGGCGCCGAGGGTGTTCATCGTCTGTTCCAGGTACGGCTCGTGGCCGGTGAGCAGGTAGAGGTACCAGGTGGCATAGGTTTTCCACGACGTCCAGCCGTGCGGGGAGTTCATCATGTTGGGGTTGAGCAGCACGTCGTACTGCGACTCCCAGAAGCGCAGCGTGCAGCCGTTCATGCGGCAGTCGGGGATCAGCAGCTGCTCCAGGCAGCGGTGGCGGCCGAGGAGTTCGGCGGCGGCCTCGGCGTAGGGCCGGCGCGCCGCCGGGTCGTCGAGCAGGAGCGCGAACATCCCGAGCTGGGCGGCGCTGCAGGAGATCATGCCGTCCTCGAAGGTCATCTCGCCCTCCGTCTCGATGTTGTCCTTCTGGCGCACCAGATCGTCCATGGCCGCCCGCACGCCGGCCCAGTGGCGCTCGAAGCGCGCCTGCCAGACGGGATCGGCGGCGGCGAGCCGCCGCTCCTGCAGGCACACCTCCATCACCGACTTGAGCGGATAGCAGACGCAGGAGTAGTGGACGTTGGCCTGCCCGGCGCCGGCGTCGCCCATCAGCGCGCCGGAGGGGGCCTGGTGGGCCAGGACGCAGTCGGCCAGTCCGGCGGCCGTCTCGAGATCCGCCGCCTGGCCGGTGACGCGGTGGCGGGCGGCGAAGAGGCCGGCCATGTAGGCGGTGTTCTGGACCCGGCTCTGCGCGTAGCGCGGAGCGGGCTTCTCCAGATCACACAACGTCTGCACCAGCGGCCAGAAGCGCCGCTCGGACTCTTCGTCGAGCGTTGCATCGGGAAAGTGCAGCCGGGCGAGGAGCTGGGTGTAGAGGCCCATCCAGGTCTCGTTGTGCGTGAAAGCCTTCTGCGGAATCCGCAGCGACTCGGCGCGCGCCCGCTGCAGGTACCAGGACCACGGACGGCGGAGGTAGACGAGGGCCTCGGACTGGCGGGCGCCCGCCTCCGCCACGAGCCGCCGGATGCCGGGCGCGCCCGATGCCTGAAGCGTGTAGCCGGTGCTGTCGCCCGCCGCGTCGGCCGTCAGACCCTCGCCGACGGTCAGCCGGGCGGCGGCCGCCGCCGGCGCAAGGACCGTCGCCCGCGCGCACGCCCCCGGCTCCACGGTGAGGCGGTCCAGGTGGAACATCGGGGCCTGGCAGAGATCCGCCAGAAGCGCCTGCACCTGATCCAGCTTCGGGATGGGCGCGAGGCAGAGCGTCCAGCTCCGCTTCTCGCCCGGCTGGAGTTCGTGCAGGTGCTGCGGATGCCGCGTGGGAAGGGGCGGCGCATTGAGGAGATCGAGGTTGAGCGTGTAGATCCGGTGGCCCCAGTCGCCATACGAGGCGCGGTTGTAGACCAGGCTCCAGGAGGCGACGGGGTCGGGCGAGGCGAGGCCGAGGATCGTCCCCTCGGGGCTCATGCAGTAGCCCCAGAAATGGGTTTTCTCGCAACGCAGGAGCGTGGGAAAGAGTTTCCGGTTCCACTCCGGAAAGCGCTCCATGTAGGTGTCGAGTCCCAGCCGCAGGCCGGCCCGGGCGGGACGGAAGACTTTGCCGCGTTCATTGCGCACGCCGGCGGTCACGGCCAGATGGCCGGGGTGTGCCTGGTAGGCGAGCTCCCATCGCAGGCCGTCGTGAAGTCCCGTGAAGCTGGCTCCGCCGTCCTCCGTCCGCAGCTCCACCTGGTGATCACCGCCGTCCCATTCCCCGTACCATTGCGGGCCGGCATGGACGTCGTCCCGGAAGTCGATGCGCCGCCAGCCGCCGTCCAGAAGCACCTCCATGCCGGTCAGCGTCCCCCGCGGCGAAACCGTCGCCCGCCAGGTGTCTCCCGTCAATCGTCGATCCATAATCATAGCGCCTCGTGGGCGACCGCGTTCTCGCCCTGTGCCACCCGCGAAGCCCCGCGCGCCCAGACCTGCGGCCCCGCGCCCCGCCGTTCCCGGACGATCAGCAGATCCCCGTCGGCCGACCAGTCGTCCGCACCCCCAGTCGGTGTTGCACCGGATCGGAGTCGCTTTTCGCCAGTGCCCGGCTCGCACCAGAGGAAGCGGATGCAGCCATCCGGTTGCTGCAGCGTGCAGGCGACGGCCTGTCCTTCGGGAATGGCCTCGCCGTCGCCGGCATTGCAGCCGACGGACAACGCCGGTTCGAGCCGCCAGTCGCCGGAGTCCGCTTCGACGACGCCGGACGGCAACGGCCTGAGGCACGTGACCACGTTGAAGCTTGTCGACCGGCAGTCCGTCAGCCGCAGCACGGGGGCGTCCACCCAGGAGAGGTAGTCCGTGGCGACGAAGCCGGTCTCCTGGACAACCGCCCAGCGGTCGTCGGCAAGAAATGCGAGGTCCAGGCTGCGGTCCGGCCCCTCCGCGCGGGCCGAGCGCCCCTGCACACGCACGGAGGCCTCGCGCCAGCGCGCCGCCTCGCGGAAGGCGGGGAAGAGAAAGCCCAGTTCGCCGAGGGCCGCAGGCTCGTAGAAGACGATGTTGTGGCAGGCCTTGTGCCAGAACTCCAGTCCGCGCGCGCCGCAGAACCAGAGCAGCTTCCAGATCAGGATGGCGGCTTCGTCCGTCAGCTCCGGCGCCGTCCGCACCACGCTGTAGAGCGCCATGAGGTTGTTGGTGCGGATGGCGACGTCGAGCGCATCGATGCCCCAGTGGGTGCTGCATCCGCCGAGTCCGACGCGGCGGATCAGGTTGCCCGGGATCTCCCAGGTCAGGTCGGCGAGGAGATCGACTGCGACGCGCAGGAAGGCGGCGCGTCCGGTCAGGCGATGCGCCCGGGCCAGGGCGAGCATCGGGTAGAGGCGCAGCGCAGCGATGACGACTTCGTTGTCGATGCCCTCGTCCCGTGGCGTCCAGTCCACCGCGCCGCGATGGACCCAGTAGCCGGGCTTCTCCGGCCGCGAGAGGTCGAGCGCCAGGATCCGCTCCGCATGCGCGATGCAGACGTCGGCCTCTGCGCCTTCCGCAGCCCGCGCGCCGGGCAGGTCCTTCAGGATATCCGTCTGGGCCGCAGCCCAGCGGGCGCACGCGGCGCGGGCGGGCGGGGACGCGGACGCGTCCAGGCGCTCCCACAGCCAGCCGTCCTCCAGGAAGAGCGCCCGCCGCCAGCCCAGGGCGCACGCGAGATGCCCCCGTTCCTCCGCCGCCAGCGACTCCCAATTCCGCAGCGCTTCCTGCACGCGGGCAAACCGCGCCTCGGGAAGGCGGCCCTGCAGCGCGGTCTCCAGATCCCGGGCGACGGCCACGCAGGACGCGCGGTCCGTCGGAACGGGAATGAAGTCGAAGCAGGTGTCGGAACTCATGCTGGAGTCTTGCCTTTACTGCACCATCAAAAGCGTTCCGCGTGGACGCTCCACCAGGATCGACAACGTCGGACGCCAGGGGCCGGCGGGGGGGGCGCTGCTCTTGTTCTTGCTGTAGCAGCGCCGATTGGTCTTGTCGTTGCCTGTGTGCGGTCCGGTGATCATCGTCCAGGTGTTCGAGGCGGATGCCGAAAGAGAGGCCTGCAGTGCGGGGAGCAGCCCGCTGCCGGGTTTGATTTCGCCGTAGGCGTTCCATTGAAAGGCGGTCGAGCCGGGGCTAATCCAGCGATCGGGCCAGATCGTCGCCGCATCGCCCCAGATGATCGTATAGTCGCTGTCGCGCCCGGATATAATGTCCTGAGTAATCGCCGCATTCCAGGTCAGGGTTGACAGATTAGGATTGAAGTTGAGGTGGCCGAGTTCCAAATGGTTTTGCGCGGCAGACTCGGCCGACATGGTTCGCGTTCGGAGGGTGGCCGCGACGGCGCGGTGGTTCGGACTGGGCAGTCGCGGCAGGCGCCACTGCATGAACGCGCAGCGCGTCACCCCAGAATTGTCGCGCCCCAGATAGAGCGCGGCGGACGCCGCATAGTCGTTCGCCGGATTGTCGCTTTCGATGTAGGTGTCCTCGACCAGAACGGCTTCGAGCCAGACAGGCTCCGCCGCGGCGTCCAGCGTCAGAACCGCCGCCGCCATCGCTATCGTCATCCGTGCAAGTCCGTTGTCCATCTGCCTCTTCCCGTCCGGTTGCGACCGGCGCTCCATCCCGCGGCCAAAGGCCTGGCGCTCAGTACG
>CAZQKI010000278.1:0-5200 GCA_964592855.1 uncultured Lentisphaerales bacterium | reverse complement strand
CCACACCGGAAGGAATAGCGGCACATGTCTTCGTGCCCTGGCTGTCCTTCTGCACGCAACTTCCTTTTGACGGCAATGACTGGCTGTTCGGCATGCTCCGCTCCGTGCCCGGCGTGGGGAAACAGGCGCTCACGGGCAATCATCAGGAATTCGGACGGCTCATGCATCTCACGTTCGACTTGACGCCCCGGCAGCGGATCGAAATGAAACGTCGTGTTGCCAACATGACATTCAACGCATACAACCGCCTGCGAAAAGATGCCAACGAATTCATTCTCGCGTGGAAGGATGACGCCCTGGGCGACCCCGTCTTTTTCTCGTCGGTACTCGAACCCATGCTGAAGGAGCTCGACGAAGCCGGCGCCACGCTGACGGGCGGGCAGGCGCTTGCCGACCCGGACGTGGACACCCTGTTTGAGAAATACGTTCCCATCTGGGGGAACATCAAATACGCCATTGCCGAGAAGCGCGCCGCCTATCTGCAGGAAAAACTCTTGAAATGAACCGAGCCTGACTTCAGCGCGGCGAGGCTAGAAGAAGTGCTTGATCAACGCCAGAATGCCCTGCTTCCACGGCACGCGGTGCGAGACGCCCGAGCGGTTCTTGAAGTGTTCGAGGTTCTGCATGTACCACTGGAAATTGCGGACCAGCGCCTGCTTGTTCGAGAACTGCGGATTGAAGCCCAGCACCCGTTCGGCCTTCTCGATGCTGACGAAGGAATCCTCGCAGGCCGTCTCGTAAACCCACTTGTAGAGCGGCGAGAGGTGCATTTTTTCGAGCAGGCGCAGCACGACGATGACCGGACGCGCGGGAAAGCCGATGATCCGCTTGCCGAAACCCGCTTCGTCAAGCACGGCCTGGTAGTCTTCGCGCATCGTCGTGAACTCGCGCGCGCCGATGTTGAAGACGTCGTTGACGCGCGCCGCCTCCTGCGTCAGGCAGATTCCGATCGCATCGCAAAGGTCGGACACATCTAAAAGCTGATAGCGGTTGTTGCCGCTCCCGATCATCGGGAAGTTGCGCGCATCGCGCGCCCAGTCGTAGAACAGGGCAAAGACGCCCAGACGCTCCGGGCCGATGAAGGACTTGGGCCGCAGCACGGGGATGCACATCCCGTGTCCGCGGAACTCCCGGCAGACGGCCTCGGCGTCGATTTTCGCCTGTCCGTAGGCGCCCACGCCGTCCAGCTTGTCGTCCTCCAGCAGCGGATGGTGGTCGGGGATGCCGTAGACGGCGGTTGACGAGATGTGCACGAAGCGCTCGACACCGGCGGATCGGGCCGCCTCCAGCAGAATGCGGGTCCCCTCCACTTCCGTCGAAAGAATGTCCGCGGGCTTGTACAGCGGCAAGGCCGCCGCCGTGTGGATCACCCACTTCACGCCGACCATCGCCCGCGCGACCTGATCGCGGTCGCGGATGTCGCCCGCCAGAAACTCGACTTGACCGGCCTCCGGGTAATCGAAGGGGGCCAGATCCAGGACGCGTATCTGCGATTCGCCCTTGCGCAGCAGATGACGGACCATGTTGATCCCGAGAAAGCCGCTGCCACCGGTAACCAAAACCATATTTCCCATGACTCAAAACTCCCTGACCAACTTCATGACCGCTTCAAGCGCTTCGCTCTCGGGGACGATGCCGAGGCGTTCGCCGGCGCGGAACAGCACGAACTTCCCCTCGCCCCCCGCCAGGGCGATGTCCGCTCCGCGCGCCTCGCCGGGGCCGTTGACGACGCAACCCATGACCGCCACATGCGGCCGCCGCGCCGCAGGATGCGCGCGGTAGTGGCGCTCCAACTCGTCCTCGACCTGACGGGCGACGGCGATGACATCGACGCGCGTCCGGCCGCACGTGGGACAGGAGGTGACGCTGGGGCCGGGGGCCCGCAGGCTCACCGCGCGCAGCAGCTCGACACCGACGCGCACCTCCTGCTCGGGGGTGTCCGTTAGCGAGACGCGGATCGTATCGCCGATTCCCTCCAGCAGCAGCGCGCCCATCGCGGCACAGGAGCGGACCGTCCCGGCCAGAAAGGTTCCCGCCTCGGTCACGCCCAGATGGAGCGGGTAGGCGGTCCGCGACGCCAGCAGCCGGTAGGCCGCCAAGGTCCGCGGCACGTCGGATGCCTTCACCGAAATCTTGATCTCGCGGTAGTCTTCCGCCTCCAGCAGCGCGACATGGCGCAAGGCGCTCTCGACCAGCGCCTCCGCCGTCGCCGAGCCGTGCTTCTTCAGAAGATCGGCCTCCAGGGAGCCCCCGTTCACGCCGATGCGAATCGGCAGGCGGCGGGTGCGCGCCGCCTTCACAACCGCACGGATGTGATCGATGCCGCCGATGTTGCCGGGGTTGATGCGCAGACCATCGACACCGGCATCTACCGCGGCCAGCGCCAGCCGGTAGTCGAAGTGGATGTCGGCGACCAGCGGCATGTCGGGAACCTGGCGCCGGATGTCCGCCAGCGCCTCCGCCGCCGCCGCATCGGGGATGGCTATCCGGACGAGGTCGCATCCCAGATCGGCCACGCGGCGAATCTGCGCAACGGTGGCCGCGACGTCGCGCGTGTCGGTCTTGGTCATCGTCTGCACGCTGACCGGTGCGCCGCCGCCCACCCGCAAGGCGCCGAGTTTGAGGGGCACCGTCTGGTCGCGCGTCGTCATCACGGCGCCTCTTCGACCCGTTCCACCGCACCGGAAACGACACCTCCCGCCATCGGCGCGGCGGGATCCGCCACGCGGACCGCTTCGGCTTCAGCCCGGCGCCGCCGGCCGAAAATGCGATTCAGACTCAACGCATCGCGGAAGACGAGGAGCACCATCAGACTGATCAGCAGCACGGCAAAGGCATTGGAGAGCCAGGTGACGAATTTGGCGTTGGGCTTGCGGCGCGTGATCATTTCATAGAGGGCGAAGACGATATGTCCCCCGTCGAGCACAGGGAGCGGCAGCAGGTTCAGCAGGGCCAGATTGACGCACAGGAACCGCAGGAAGGCCAGCGCCACGATCAAGCCCCTCCGCACCTGGTACCAGAGCATGACGACGATGACCAGCGGGCCGCTCAAGCCGCTGGCGGCGCGCCGGGCTTCGCCCTTGGCCTGGGGGTTGAAGAGCGCGCGAAGGATGCGGAAGACGCCGCTCGCGTCATGCTTCAACTGCAGCCAAGGATCACGGTACTGCATCCATTGATCGGCCTGGCCCGCCTGCCCGTCGAAGACGATCCCGACGAGATGGCGGCCGGCTTCGGCATGAAAGCGTGGCGTCATGATCAATTCCTGTTGCCGGTCGCCGCGCATGAAGCCGACCGCGATCGGCTGCCCGCCCTGCGCATCCACACGGGCGATCATCGCCTCGGGGCTGGCGACAAACTCTCCATCCAGCGAGAGGATCATGTCCCCCGGCAGCAGGCCGGCCAGTTCAGCCGCCGAGTTCGTCATCACCGCTCCCACCACGCAGGGGATGCGGGGGCCGATGCCGTCCACCTTGACAAATCCGGCCTCGGGATCGCGCATGACGGGCAGGTTGAGCGCAAGCTGCTCCTCGCCGCGCCGCACGACGACCGCCAGCCCGTTCGAGGCGTCGCCGCTCAGATGGCATTCCACCAGGAATTCGTTCCAGTTGTTGATGCGGTTGCCGTTGATGCTGACGATCCGGTCACCGGCGCGAAGGCCGACGGCATGGGCGCCACTCGCCTCCTGAACGTGTCCGATGGTCGTGTCCGCCCCGCCCGCACCCGAGTCGGGGGTCAGGAAGATCACCCAGGCCAGAATCGTCGCCAGCACGAGGTTGCCCAGCGGACCGGAGGCAGCGACGATGATGCGACGCCAGGGGGCGATGTCCTTCAGTTGACGTACGGCGGGGGCGTCGGCACCCACTTGATCCTGCGGCTCATCGCCGTGGCTCCCTTGGATCTTCTCCATGCCGGAGGGATCCAGTTGCGGCAGGGCGACATAGCCGCCGAAGGGGACGCAGCCGATGCGGTATTCGGTGTCGCCGATTTTACGCTTCCAGATCGCCGGCCCGAACCCGATCGAAAACGCGTCGATGGTCAGTCCCATCCAGCGCGCCGCCAGAAAGTGGCCCAGTTCGTGGATGAAGACGGCCAGGCTGAACAGCAGGGCGACGCCCAGGCCGGAAAGGACGGCGTGGAAATAGAAGATGAAGGAGTTTGTTGCCATGTTGGAGTGCTCGGGCGATGCGAATCAATAGCCAACCGTTTCGAGGCATTCGACCGGTTTGGCGATGGCGGGCGAGACGTAGACCGTGGCCGGGAAGAGCTGGAGGATCGAGCCCGGCACCTGGGGCGAGACGGGGCCGTGGCAGATCAGGCGGCTCACCATGCGCTGCCAGGAGGAGAAGGAACCCATCGTGGTCAGCCCGTGGCATTCGATGCGGCGCGCCGCGCGCTTCACATCGAGCGGTCCCAGCGTGGCCGCCTTGGGCGGCACGTTGCCGACGTCGCCGCTGCAGCCGAAGACGCCGTGCAGGGAGTTCTGCGCGATGGTCAGTGGATGGAGTGTGACAACCTGTGCGGGCTGCTCAAGATATTCCTCGATCGTTTCGCAACTGCACAGTTCGGGGCAGGGATCGATGAAGGCGATATGCCCAGTCCAGCCCGGCCCGCTGTAGAGCGTGTAATTGCCGCCATCGCTCACCTCGTACAGCATCCGGGAGTAATCCTTCATGTTGGCATTGGTCGGGTAGAAGATGTTCTTCTTCGGCATGCGCAGCTTGGGATCGATCTTGTCGTAGAAATACTTCATGAACGAATAGGTGAAGCCCGCCTTGTAGGTGGTCGGGGCGATGTTGCCCGCTTCGTCGGCCCACTCGTCCATCGTGAAGACGTAGAGGTTGCGGCAGTTGACCTTGAAGACGTTGATCAATTCCGCCAGCGGCATGTAAGTGTGGGGGTTGGGGTTGCCGCAGATCATGACGAACTTCTTGTTCAGGTCGTCCGACTCCTTGATGTTGACGAACCGGTCCGCCGTGACCACCGGGCCGAAGTTATCGAGCACCTTGATGCGGAAGTCGCGGTGGTGCTGCTTCTCGCGCTTTTCGTAGGTGGTCTCGTCGAGTTTCCGCAGGCGCGCAAGCATCCTGGGGTCGAAATCCCGGTAGGGCACCCAGTCGGCAGCTTGGAAGGTGAAGTTGGCCATATCTGTTCTCCGTGCTAAATGGGGAACAGGATACGCCCTTCCGCGAGCAAATTCAAC
>CAZQKI010000277.1:0-5224 GCA_964592855.1 uncultured Lentisphaerales bacterium | reverse complement strand
GAGGACGAGGACGATTTACGAAGCCGGGCCAGATCCGACACCGTCACCTTCAATCCTTTGATCGTCTGATCAGAACTGACCATGAGCCGCCCGTTGAAGACGCTGTTGCGCGTGGCTTGGATCGTGACCGGCCGTAGGCGTTCGCACGGATCGCCGTAGTCGAATACGCTGACCGTGTCATAGGGCGCGCAGTTCCAGATCTGAATGCCCGCGGGCCGCGCTGTGCCGGTCCCCGCAACCGCAGCAGCCGGCGAAATGGACAGTTGTGCGTTCAACAGCCCGATGGGTTCCCAGAAGGCTTGAGGGCGAAAGGTCTCGAGGGATTTGACGTAGGCCCGGGTATACGGGGCGGCATGGACCTCGATGGCCACCACGTTCACGCCTTGCCGCAACAGCGACTTGTCGATGACGATCTCGCGGGCGTACCGATCGCACTTAGGTGCATCGATTGCGAACGCGTCCTTCTTATCGGTTGCGAACTCGTCCTTGGCATAGTCTTCGGCCAGCGCCAGCAGATCCGGCTTGTCGCCCGGCACATGGCGGCGAAACGCTTCCTTCCCGTTGACATAGACCACGACGCCGCCCACATAGTCCAGCGAGATGCGACACGACTTGACCGCCGCCGGATCCCTGACTTCGAACTTGCCGCGCAAGAGGATCGCCGCCCTGGCGCCGATCCGCGACTGGGGACGAGGCAGATAACGCGCGCCGACCGGTCTCGGCAAACGAACGCGCGGCCAGGCGCTGTCGTCCATGGCAAGCCCAGCCCAGTCAACCGGCGGTAACGTGGAAGATGCCGTCGAGGTGGCGGAGCTTGGGTCAGACCTCGCCCAGGTAGTATCGCGTTTGGTAAATGGTTGCAGGTCCCAGGGTTCCAGCTTGCCGTCATCGGTACGCGCGTAGGCGCAGCGTTGCACCTCGCAGTGCCGCCAGAGGCTGCGTTTGTCGAGCACGACGCTCGTGTCGCGCGTCACCACGTAGTGGGCGCGGTCCAGCACCCTTACCTCTGATGGAATGTCTCCGGTCACTTCCGGACCGATCAGGGTCCGCGCACAGCCCACCCCGGCCAGCGGCGGATTCGAAACGATGAGCACCCCGGCCGCCTGCCCGACGCCTTGCAGATAGATCGTTCCGGCGGCGCCATACCCCTGGCCGCTGCTTCCACCGGGTCCGCCCTCGGCGGTCATCGTGACGTCACCGAAAGTCGCGGCTTTCGTCAGCGCAACCGCGATGCGGCCACCCCCGCCTCCGCCCCATTGGCTGTTCACCCCGGCTTCGCCTTTCGCCGAGATGCTCCCCTTGCCCAACAGTTCGCCAGCCCGGATATTCACCGAGCCTCCCGCGCCCCCGCCGTGAGGAGAGCTACCGTGGTTTTCGATGGTGCCAGAGGCATCGATCACTCCATTTACGGTCACCCGGCCCGCCGCACGAAGTACCGCAACCCCGCCACCGGCCGCAGCTCTCCCTCCTCCGCCCGCCGTAACCGGGCTGGTCAGACAACCGTAGGTCGGAGTCGTCGTTACGCCCTTTACCCCGTCTCTGCTCCAACAACCGCCCTCTCCGCCATGCACGCCGCCAGAGTAATCGACGGCTTTGTAGGGGCCTGCGCCCCTGCCGTAGCCGCAACCTTTCACCCGGATGGCGCCGCCCGCGTCAATGGTCAGGTTGCCGCCGATCTCCAGACAGAGCCGTTGCGTCTCGTCGCCGACACTCTTGCCGGTGGCTGTCTCGTTCGCATGGGTCAGCACGCCATTCGTGCCGACGGTCACGTCGCCCTTGACGATCAGGATCTTGTCCGTGACGTTGCCGTTGGTGAAGGTCAGCGTCGCGGCCGCCGTCTTGCTGCCAATGGTCAAAGACTTGATGGTCACCGCGCCGTTCGTGAGGTCCAGCACGGGCTGAAACTTGCCGCCCTCGATCACAACATCGTCAGCCGCGCCTGGCGCGCCCCCGCCGGACCAGTTCCCGGCGTCGGCCCAATTCGCGCTCACCGCGCCGGTCCACGTCCGCACCTGCGCAGGCGCCTCAGCAGCCCACGCGCCCGCGCTGCCGGCCAGCCAGGTTGCCATCATGGCCACGGCGGGCCACACTCGCGCCAGTCCGAACTTGCTTTGCTTTCGGTTCATTGTCTTCTCAATCTGAACACTGAATCCTTCCTACTTCTTCTCTCTCCCCACTTCCCGCGCCACCTCGCCAGCCAGGCCCAGCAACTTCGCGTCCTCTTCAGCGCCGGGCATGTCGCGGATGGTAAACCAGTCCATGATGAAGGCGCGGTTCCGCGCCTCCAGGGCTTTCTCTGCCCGCCGCTGGAGTTCCGGGCTGAGCTTCTTCTCCTGGTCAATCGCGCGTCTAAGCGATCGCGACGGCGGTTCGATGAAGAGCAGCGCGTTCAGCATGGCGGTCCGTTCGACGGCCCGCTCGATGAAAAGTAACCGTTCACGGCATCTTTCTTTCTCGTTTCCGCCCGCCGCATGCGGAACCGCGTAGGAATTGGTCCAAGGGTAACCGAGACAAAATGTCCAAGTTATAGGCAAGAACAGTATGCATACGAACATGAATGGCCGTGCTGTGCCAAAAAGATGTCGTCTACTTCGTTGCGGGTGCCGCCAGCGCCTCGGCCGCTGCCTTCTTCAGCCTGTCGTCCTTGGCCGCCTCGAGGATTCTCTGCAAAGCCGCTTTGGCAGCGTCCGGCTGTGTGCCGAGCATACCTTTGGCTGCCTCCAGGCACAGACCGGCCGCGTGCGCACCCACCGCCTCATCCGCAATTTGCGAGAGCAGCGCGTCCAGTGCGGCCGGACTGATCACCCGCGCCACCGCCTTCAGAAGCGGCCCCTTTTCCTCCGGCAGGCGCGCCGCCGACAGGGCGGATGCGAGCGCCTTGACCGTCTGCTCCGGGGAACGCGGGGAGGGAAGCTGGACTGCGCGCAGGTAGCTCTTGAGCGCCGAGGTCCGCACCTTATCGTCGGCTGCATCTTGGGCTGCCTGCAGCAGCGCGTCCATCGACGCGGCGTTGGGCCATCGGCCAAGCGCGTCGAGCGCCGCCTCGCGCACCTCCGGGGCGTCGGCCTTCAGTGCGTCCCGGACGAGCCCCAGGGCCTTGTCGCAGGCGACCGAAGGCGTCGAGCGAATCAGCGACGCACGCGCGGCCGGCGGGGCGCTCGCCAACTTGGCCAGCAGGGCGTCGCGCACCGCGTCAACGCCCGTCAGCACGACCGACCCGCCCACGCGCGCGAAGGGGGGGCGCTGACGCTCTCCATAGATCCAGTTCCATCCGTCCCACCCGACCGACCCGCCCACGCGGGGGACGTCCCCCTCCAGCGTCAACCGATTGGTCACTCCCGGCTGCGCATCGAGGACGGGCAGGACGAACGATGCTCCGCCGCCGCCAAACTTGTTCAACGTCAACTGTCCGAGACGCTGCCATTGCTGGGCGCTCTGAACGCTCACCCACAGTTTCACCTTCTGTCCCGCGTATTGTAAGCCGTTGCTCTCGATCAGAGTCAGCGGCCCTCCAATGTACACCTTGACCTTATCGTCCTCGAGGCGCACCTCGTGCGAAAAGCGCGGGGTTACGCCGCCACCCACGACGAGCGCGGCCGGCGGGGTCGCGTTCTTCAGCGCCTCCACCATCTGCGACTCGCCCGGCAGAATCAGCCATTCCACGTTCCGCGTCGCCGGGCTGTAGAGGCTGCCAAACAGGATCTTGTAGCGGCCCGGGGGCACGACGAGCGTCTGGCCCGTCGCCACGACCGCGCAAGTCAACGTCCCGTCCTCCGAGGCCAGAGCCAGGTGACATTCGCAATCCCAGGCGCCATCGAACCGGACAACGAGCCGAGCCGTGTCGCCCTCGTACGGGCGGCAGGTCAGCGACGAGCCGTCAGGAGCGATCTTCTCGATCCGGTACACGCCAGAGGTGGTGGCGAGAAGCGTCGAGATCGGCGCAAAAACACACGCTCCATCGGGTTTACCCAGGCGGATCGCATCCCGCCTCAAGCCATAGGCCCCGTCGGTGTCGTTATCGTAGAGCGCGATTTCGTTGCCATCCAGCGTGCCGGCCATGACGTCCCCGCCGCGGTACCAGACAGCGCCGTTGTCGGAGTATGTGATCGAACGCGGCAGCGCCAGCGTGTAGGTCCGCCCGCCGCCCAGGTTCAGTTGCACAGGCTCCAGTCCGTGGCGCCTAATCTTGATGGGAGTCGTTTTTCGGTCCTGCCGCAAGGCAAAGCCATCTTCCTTGCTGAAGAGCAGGACGAAGTCTTTTCCCCCGATCGTCACAGTCTTCTTCACCTCCGTCGGGGAGAATCCCAAACGGTTCCAGGGAATGACGATGCCGGAATAGCAGATGACCGGCATCGCCTTATTCTGGTCAAAGTCAGCCGGTGCGAGGATCGCCTCCGGATACTCGATCGCCGTCCTGGTCAGCGGAACCTCCTGCGCCGCCGTATCCTTCGCGCCGGAACCCCAGATCCATCTCTTGACCGTGGTGCAGCCGCTGCTTGTTATCAGAACAACCACAACCAGTGCCAGCTTGACAAAGTGATTCATTCGCATACTGTTGACGCCGTGGAGCACAAACCCCGTTTACAAGGGTAACCGCGCTTCGCGCGGTAGACGAGGAAACGCGCGCGGAACAGCCCTGTATTCTTGTACCTTACCCGCCTGCCTGCACCCGCAAGTAGGCCGCGCAGCAAACCTTTTCCTCGTCACCGCTTATAACTTTACCACCCTTCGCCAGTCGTGTCAAGCGAATTTTTATTTTTTTCGCTCAGATCGGCAGCGCCAGTTGCCTGTAAATCGGAGGCAGGGAGACCGCCACACGGGGCGGCAACGGCGCGGTGGCAGGCCCGCCTACGCCGAAGCATGGACGGTCAGGCGACACGCCGCCCCGGCTCCATTTGTAGACCACGCCCTTCGCCCGGGGCCTGATGCGGAATGAATCGGGAAATCGGGAAATCAGGAAAAACTGCAAACGTGGGCGCGTATGCCACCGCAGCCACGTCATGAACGCCGGTGCTGGTTCTTCGCACAGCGTCCCCCTCCCTTCCCGTTTTCCTGAGTTCCTGATAAAAAAACGAACAAAAAAGCCGATTTCCGTCATTATTTGCTTGACTGGCTCTTGCAATAGCCGGGTTACAGGTTCTCATACATTGTTCGGTAATCTGAATACTGAACACTTCTCCTCTTCTCACTTCTTCCCCTCCATCTCCCGCGCCACCTCCCCGGC
>CAZQKI010000276.1:0-5252 GCA_964592855.1 uncultured Lentisphaerales bacterium | reverse complement strand
CAGACTGAGCGTCCGGGTCAGGCTTTCGCGGCTCTCGAGCAGCGGCATGTATTCCAGGCCGAAGTAACCGTCATAGGTTGTCCGCGCGATCCGCTGGGCCAGGAAGGGATAGTTCGTCTCGCCGTCGAACAGCTCATGGCGTCCGGGGATGCCGGCCGAATGGAAGTGTCCGATGCTGCCGATGTTGGCCTCGATGAACGCCGTCTGGTTGCCGAACATGATGTCCATGTGGTAGATGTCGTACAGCAGGCGGACGTTGTCGAGCGCCACCTCCTTCACGATCGCCACGGAGTCCTCCCGCGAGGAGAGGAAATAGCCGGGGTGATCCACCTCGGTGTTGAGGGGCTCGAGGTTGAGGCGGAAGCCCTTCTTGCCGACACACTCTCCGGCGGCCCGCACCGCCTCCACCAGCGCCTGCTTCTGCGCCGAGTAGCTCCGGCCGGACACGGAGGGCCCGGTCGTGATGATGCCCTGCCGGCATCCGGCCGCGAGCGCGTTGTCCGCGTTGCGGTCGATCTGCTCGACGAACCGCTGAAGGTTCTCCGCCGCGACCGGCGCCGTCTTGGGATCGCCGGGGCTGTTCAGCACGATGCTCACGAGTTCCACGCCGCAGGTCTTGCCGGCGTCGCCGATCTGCTTGAGCACTTCGGCATTGCCGCCCTGCCACGTCTCGATGTAGCGGTAGCCGCACTCGGCGATCCGCGCCACGCGCTGATCCCACGGCAGCTCTTTGAAGAACAAATCAATTAACGCATCAATTTTCAGCATGGTCGCTCCTTGCATTAAAACAGTTTGGCCAGATCACCCGACAGCTTCGCGGCGAACTTCGACGCGTCCTCGGCGGTCATGCTGGGGCCGAAGCTGGTGGTGGCCAGCCGGCGCATGATGTTCTGCGTGCGGGGGCACATGTCCACGGCGTAGGCGGGGAGCTTGCCGACGTGGGGGCACTTGAAGGGGCAGCCTTCGTCCGTCGCCGTCTTCTGTTCGAGAATGTGCTCCCAGTTCCAGTAGACGTGCCAGTCGCGGACGCCCTTGGTGTCGCCGGCCGCCAGGCCGCCGAGGCCGATCTTGGCGGTGATGGCCGAAACGGCCTGTGGGGAGGTTTCAAAGAGCATCCCCAGCGAGTAGCCGCAGACGCCGTCGGCGTCGTTGGCTTCGACCCAGCGCGCGCAGGAGGGGAGCCGCGTCTCGGCGCGGACCTGCTTCCAGAGCGCACGTGTCCGCTCGTTGATCCAGTCCAGCTTGCGCAACTGGGCGATGCCCACGGCGGCGCAGAGTTCCGGCATGCGGTAGTTTTCGCCGCAGAACAATTCGCCCGGCTGGCGCTCGCGCGCGAAGCGCTCCGGACGCCAGCAGGCGGCCGTGTCGTGGTAGCTCTGGGCACGGGTGTAGAGCCATTCGTTGTCCGTCAGCACCAGCCCGCCCTCGCCGGTGCCGATGACCTTGTAGGCGTCGAGGCTGATGCAGCCGGCGTCGCCGATGGTGCCGAGGTAGCGGCCGTGGTACTTGCCGCCGAAGGCCTGGGCGCTGTCCTCGATGACCACCAGCTTGTGCTTGCGGGCGATCGCCATCAGCTCATCCATCTTCGACGGCAGGCCCAGCATGTGCACCGTCAGGATTGCCTTGGTGCGGGGCGTGATGGCCTTCTCCACGGCGATGGGATCGAGGGTCAGCGACTCGTCGATCTCCACGATGACCGGGATGGCCTTGGCGACGACCACGGCGGAAGCCGTGGCGAAAAAGGTGTAGGCGGGGATGATCACCTCGTCGCCGGGGCCGACGCCCGCCGCCACCAGGCTGGCGATCAGCGCGCTCGTCCCCGAGTTCACGGCCAGCGCGTGCTTCACGCCGACCTTGGCCGCGACCTGCTCCTCAAAGATCTGCGTCTTGCTGCGCGGGTTGTAGTAGCGGAAGAAATTGCCGGCGTTCGGGGCGGGATCCTGACGATCGAGAATGGCGCGGATCTCGGCCTTGGCGCCGTCGCCGACGTTGAACACGTCGATGACTTCCATGAGTTCTTCGGTCGAGTACTTGATGTAGGGTTTCGCGGGGTTGCTCATTGTCTCTCTCCAGTTTTGGTTTTCGTCAAAGAACGTTTGCGGCGCGGCGCGGCGGGGGCGGCTTCGCGGCGGGCCAGGATGCGGCGCATGTTGCCGCCCAGAATCGGCAGGAGCACGTCATCCGGCGCATCGAGCGACAGCAGACGGCCGAGCTCCCAATCAAAGGCATGCACCATGGCGTCCGTGCCAAACACGATCTGCCGCGGGTTGACCGTGCGCAGGGTCTCGTCCCAGGTGCGAGGCGTGCAGAAGCTGCCGCACCACTCCAGATAGACGTTCGGGCACTTCCGCGCCAGCGCCTCCGCCTCGAGCCGCCCGTCGGTTCCGCCGCCGCTGTGGCCCAGCAGGAACGGGACGCGCGGGTAGCGCCGCGCCAGATCGCGAAAGAGCGCAGGCGTGTTGTTGGGCCCGCCCCAGGTGTGCGAGAGGACCGGCAGGCGATGGCGGCTGGCGTAGCGCCACATGGGGGTGAAGCGCTTGTCGGTGATGGGAACCTTCCAGTAATCGCAGAGCGTCTTGAAGCCCTTGAAGACCGGGCCGGCAAAGCAGGCGTCGAACTGCGAAACCAGGTCGTCCGCATAGAACGGATTGAAGGTGAAGTAGCCCGAAACGCGGCCGGCGTGCGGACGCAGCACCGACTCCAGCAGCGCGTTGCCTGCGACGGGTTCGCCCAAAAGCGCCTGCATCCCCGAGACGATGAACGTCCGGATGCCGGTCCGATCCATCGCCTGGAGCGCGACCTGAAGCTGCAAGCGCTCCTCGTGGGTCTCGATGACATAGCCGGACGACGGCCCCAAGTGGCCATGGGCATCCACGATGTCGACATCCGCCAACGGACCGCCCGCCAGGAACCGGGGCCACAGCGTGTTGGCGGTCCAATGCAGGGTGGCGACCGGCGTCTTCCCCAGGCCGGTCAGGCGGTCCAGGTTGCCATGGGCGATCTGGCGCCGCTGCGCGACGGTCAACTCGGCCCGCGCCAGCGCGGCGATCGCCGCGCCGTTGTGCGATTTGTTGCCGAGTCCGAAAACCAGACGGTCGGCGCCGAATTCCCGTGTCATCAGCTCGATCGTGCCGAAGGTGTGCATCCACGAGATGTCGCAGAGAATGTTCTTGCGGCGGCGCATCAGGTCGAAGAGGATGGCGTGCTGCGGCCACATGGCCTCCGTCAGGATCAGCGGAACCGCGGGAAAGGCGGCTGCGAATTCGAGGATGTCGGCGACGGTGGCCTGATCGTGACGGAGAATGATGAAGGGCTTGCGCGCCAGCAACTGGCGCACCACCGGCGCGCCTTGCATGAGGGTGAGGCGGCCGCTGCCATTGGTGAACCGGAGCGCCCGGCACGGGAAGGTCCTGAATTGCCCGATCAGGGTCTCCAGGCCATCCCGTTCGTAGAGGGTGAGGCTCGACAGGGTCAGCGCGGGGAAAATCCGCCCTTCGGCGCCAGGCGTCTGACGGATCTCCTCCAGCAGCTTGCGGTTGCTGGACAGGGCATGGTTCTGCATGGACTCGGTGTTCCAGACCAGGGCGCGGCTCACGCCCAGCCGGTCCATCGCGGCGAGACGGTCACGAACGCCGGGGAAATCCGAACCGCCGGTGCAAGGCTTGCCAAAATTGCCATTCACATCGAACAATGCGGGGACGGTGCTCATGAAATCCATGTTCCTTCCTGACAACGCGACGCCGGCCGGCAGTTCCTGCCCGCATGCGCGGCGGACGCTCTCTCTCCGGATGCGGCCAGTTAAGCAAATGCCCGGCGGATTGACAATAGACCGGAATTGCGTAAAATAGACCGATCTTGCTATTTATGAGCGAGGGGCAAGCGTGAAAAAAAGCGTGTTTGATGACGAATCGCAACAAATCGTGCTGAAGCCGGAGTCGTGGCGGATCGTGGGTTCGCTGTTCGAGCCGGAGGTTGCGCCCGTTCTGCAGCAGCGGTATCAGGCGTGGATGGAGTCGCACGTGGATCACCATCCGGCGCGAGAACTGTTCATTGCGCTTCACGGGTGCGGCTGGTACGGATTCCGGGGGCGGGCCTATCCCTGCGAGCCGGGAAGCGTCTTCCTGTTCGACGCCGATGAGCCGCACGACAGCCGGTACCATCCGGGCAGCCCGCCGATGCGGCACCTGTGGTTCTTCGTTTTCGGCAGCGACGTGATTGCACGCCTGCGCGACATCAAGGGTGGACGGATCATCGAACGGGCCTCGCCCGCGCTGATCCTGACGGGGACGGCGGCGGCCGCGCTGCTGGCCTCCACCTGGAACGAACTGGCCGCCGCACCGCGCCTGCCGGCCCCGCTGAAGCGCGCCCGCCTGGTCGCGGCGCTGGCGGCGACGCTGGCGCAGATCGCCGCCGCCGAATACGGCGAAACGTCCGTCCCGCCGAGCCACACCTTCGCCACGACGGTCATCGAGGCGATCCGGCGGCATGTGGCGGAGCACGCCGGGCGCGGCATCCCGCTGGCCGAGGCGGCACGGCTCTCCGGCTACAGCACCTTCCATTTCTGCCGCCTGTTCCGCCGGCACACCGGGCAGACTTATCATGCCTACGTGGACGCCTGCCGCCTGCGCAAGGCGCGGGAACTGCTGAGCGCCGGCCGGCGCAAGAAGGAGATCGCCGAAGCGCTGGGGTTCTCCCATCCCTCGGCCTGCCTCCGCTGGATGAAGAGCCGCGGGCGCGGATCCTGACATTCAGTTGACGCATGGGGAAGGCAACTGGTATCCTGAGGGCCATTTAAAGCACGGATTGGATGCCATTCGGGCATCAATCCCTCAGAAAGAGAGAAAGCACAATGGCAATCAAGATTGGTATCAATGGTTTCGGCCGCATCGGCCGCATGGTTTTCCAGGCACTCTGCGATCAGGGTCTGCTCGGCAAGGGCGAGGGCCAGCTGGATGTCGTCGCCGTCGTGGATATCTCCACCGATGCCGATTACTTCGCCTATCAGATGAAGTATGATTCGGTGCACGGCAGGTTCAAGCACGCCGTCGAGACCAAGAAGAGCGACGCCAAGCTCGAAGACAACGACCTCCTCGTCGTCAACGGCCACGCCATCAAGTGCGTCATGGCCACCAAGAGCCCCGCCGAACTACCCTGGGCGGCGCTGGGCGTCGAATACGTCATCGAGTCGACCGGGCTCTTCACCGACAGCGAGAAGGCCAAGGGCCACCTCGCCGCCGGCGCCAAGAAGGTCA
>CAZQKI010000275.1:0-5253 GCA_964592855.1 uncultured Lentisphaerales bacterium | reverse complement strand
GCGCAGGGCGTCTACTATCCCGGCGCCGCGCGGACCGACAGCTTCACGCTGGCGGACCAGCGGTTGAAAATCTACGGCGGCTTGACCAACGGCATGACAACCCTGGCGGCGCGCAGCTGGATCGCCTACCCGACGATTCTCGATGGGAACATCCAGCAGGACGCCGACGACAGCAACAACGCCTACCATGTCGTCAAGGGGACCTACAACTGCCTGCTGGACGGATTCACGATCCGCAACGGCTATGCCAGTCTCGCCTCCAACGACAACAACTACGGGGGAGGCCTCTACATGAGCTGGGCCGGCATGCACGTTCGCAACTGCCGGTTCGAGAACAACTACGCGCTGAAGTACGCTGGCGGCGCCTACGCGGCCAATGCCGCATCCACGTTCACGAACTGCCAGTTCATCGCCAATCGCAGCGCAGCGGAGGGAGGAGCCGCCACCTTCAACGGCAACTACAACAGCGTGCTGCAGGGCTGCCGGTTCGAGGGCAACACGGCCGGCGCCCACGGCGGCGCCGTCTACTGCTTCAACAACCCGACCCGGATCGAGGATTGCACCTTCGTCACCAACCGGGCGGCGCAAAACGGCGGGGCGGTGTATCACAACCAGGCCGCCGCAACCGGGGTGGTCACGCGCTGCCGCTTCCTGGGCAACGTCGCCGAAACCACCAGCACCGGCGGCGGCGGCGTGCATGTCAACGTCTGCGCCCCGGCGTACCGCGACTGCATCTTCGTCGGCAACCGCGCCAGGAGCGGCGGCGGCTTCTACACGGCCGGCAGCACGACGCTCGGCGGTCCGGTCGAGAACTGCCTTTTCGTGGCCAACGTGGCCAACAGCGGCGCGGGTGCCTATATCAATACGCCAGTGCCAATGTTCAAGGGGTGTGTGTTTGCAGGCAACACGGCGACCAACGGCGGGGGGGGCGGCGTGGAGTTTCAGGACAAGACCGGCGGCAACACCGTCCGCAACTGCCTGTTCGTCGGCAACCAGGCCTCCGATACCGGCGGCGGCATGATCGGGAGCTACTGCACGTACGTGATCGAGAACGCCACGTTTGCCGGAAACCGCGCCGTCGTGCGGGGGGGCGCGCTCTCAGGCTACGCCGGCAAGGCCACCCTCCGGAACGCGATCTTCTGGGGCAACAGCGCACCGACGGCGGCGGAGTGGTACCTGAACGGTGGATCGGGGGCCGCGGCGTCCCTGTACACGGTCAGCTATACGGACATCCAGGGCGGCTGGAACGGCAGCCGCGTCGGGGCCGCGGCCGGCTCGTCGGTCGTGAACGCCGGCAGCAATCTCAACGTCGATCCGCAGTTCGCCCCTGCGGAGACGGGCGCCTGGTCCGCCGCCGGCGTCTGCGCCGCCGGTACCTACCAGACCCTGCTCGCCGACACCGGCAAGACCTGGGTCCCCGGCGCGCTGGCCGGCCGGACCGTGAATCCCGGCACGACCCAGTACCGGCACTTCCTCGTCGTGACCAACAGCGCCACGACAATCACCGTCTGGGGCGACTGCGCGGCGCTGGCCGCCAGCGGCGCCGGCTATCAGATTTTCGATGCGCACCTCCAAAGCGCGAGCGGACGCTGGACGACCTCCGGCCGGGTGTCCGACGGGACCTGGAGCCCCTGCATCGACAAGGGGAACCCGGCTTCCGCATACACCCTGGAACCCAGGCCAAACGGTGAACGGATCAACCTGGGCGCCTACGGCAACACGGTCCAGGCGTCCCGCAGCCGGCCGCCGGCAACGGTGATCTACTGCCGGTAAACGACCCGGCAGGACGGCACAGAGAGGAACACAATCGCATGCAGGAACAGGAATTGCGCGTCGGCATCCTCGGCTTCGGCAGCCGGGGCGTCAGCTTCGTGGCGCCCGTGCTCGACAACAGCATCCGCAACCGGATCACGGTCGTCATCGACCCCGACATCAGCCGCTCGCGCTACTTCATGGACCAGGCCGCCGCCCAGGGACAGATCCCCCGCGACGAGGCCGACCGGGTGCGCTTTGTCGCCGGCCTCGAGCAGGTCGAACCGGGCGAACTGGACGTCCTGTTCCTGACCGCCAGCGAGCGGGTGCGGAGCCTCGTCTTCGAGCAGGCCGTCAAGACCGGCGCCCACCTCTACATGGAGAAGGGGCTGGCCGCCGATCTCGAGGGCGCGCGCCGCGTGGTGGCGGGGCTGGCGCACCTGCGGCCCGGCCAGCAGGTCTTCATGGGGTTCAACCTGCGGCACTTCCCCCCCCTGGCGCAAGCCCGGCGCCTGATCGTCGCCGGCGGCATCGGCCGGATACTCTCCGTCCAATACCAGGAGCAGATGGATTTCCATCACGGCGGCAGCTTCTTCATGCGCTTCCACCGCGACGTGGCCAACAGCGGCGGCCTGCTCGTCACCAAGGCCTGCCACGACTTCGATCTCATCGGCCACTTCGTGGGGGCGCGCCCCGCGCGGGTCTTCTCGGCCCAGTACAAGCGGATGTTCGGCCGGGGCGGCCCCGACGCGCGGCAGCAGTGCCACACCTGCGATCGCACGGCGGCCTGCGACTGGGACCGGATGCGGACGCAGCACAGCCGGGCCGCGAAGCGCAAGTACGCGAAGATCTACCTCGATCCCGACAAGGTCACCACGGACGGCTACTTTCTCGACCAGTGCTGCTGGCGCGACGACACGCAACTGAAGGACCTGAGCCACGTGCTGCTCGAATACGAGAACGGCGTCCCCGCCAACTACATGCAGATGCTCTTCGCGCCCAAGGGGAACCGGGTGATCCAGATCATGGGCGACGAGGGCTCCCTGGTCTGCGACGAGAAGGAGCGTACCGTGACGATCACCGACCGGTGGAACCTCAAGACCGAGCGGATCGACTTCCGCGCCGGGCCCGACGGGCATGGCGGATCGGACACCGGCGTGGTGTCGGCCTTCTTCCAATCGATCCGTTCCGGCACCCCGGCCGACAGCACGATCGCCGACGGCGTGTGGTCGCTGGCCACGGCGATGGCCGCCTACAAATCGGCCGAAACGGAACAGTGGGTCCGGGTGCGCCCCCTGGTCGGACAGGTGGGGCAGAATCTGGACTGATGAAGCGGAAGGCGGAAAACCGATGAATCCTGTGGCCGGCATGCAGCATGTGGTGGTGTACCGTGACGAAGGGCAGTTCGCGGCCTGGCCGTTCAACTGCGGCTTCTGGCAGTTTGCCGACGGCGAGCTGCTGGTCGGCTTCATCCGGGGTCCCTGCGACTACGCCAGCGCCGAGTCGATCCACCACAACGTCGTCGACTGCCAGCACGGCGAGCATGTCGTGCTGCGTTCGCACGACGGCGGCCTGACCTGGCCCCTGGCGGGACTGGCGACCGTCTACACGCGGCCGGCGCTGGACGAGCATCTGGCGAAGATCCCGGCGAGCGCCCGCTCCGACGACCGCTTCGATCCGGCAGCCGACGGCTACTGCCTGATCGGCGGATTCGGGATCCCCCCCGCAGATCATCCCGACCATGCGTTCGTCACGATCTCGACCGACCGGGGCCATCATTGGATGCCGGCGCTGAGGATTCCGGCCTGGGGCGGCTTCACCGCGGCCTACGGGCGTCCAAGCTACATCGTGCGTCCCGACGGCATGCTGCTCCTCTTCGGCCATGCCAGCCGCGCCGGCGGGGAGAAGGACCTCGGCGTGCCGGGCCAGGCGCGGCCCGTCGTGTTCGGCAGCACGAACGGCGGGGCGAGCTGGGGCATCGTGGGCGAGATGGACCTGACGCCGGCGGCGCCGGGCGGCATCATGCCCTGCCCGCTCGTCCGCCGCGACGGGAAGATCCTGGCCGCCGTCCGCCGCCAGTACAACAGCTTCAGCGCCTACACGCAGGTCTACCTCTCGGGCGATGACGGCCTCTCCTGGTCGTTCCTCTCGCGCGTCAACGAATGGGGCGCCCCCGCCTCGCTCACGGAGCTGCCCGACGGGCGCATCGTCTGCGTCTACGGCTACCGCCAGCAGCCCTACGGCATCCGGGCGCGGGTCAGCGGCGACGGCGGCGCGACGTGGGGCTGCGAGATCGTCCTGCGCGACGACGGCGGGAGCTGGGATCTCGGCTATCCCCGCACGCTGCTCCGGCCCGACGGCAGCCTGATCACCGTCTACCACTTCAACACGAAGGACGATCCGATCCAGCAGGGCGGCGGCGTCCGTCACATCGTCGCCACGCTCTGGCGGATCTAGAACGGCTCTGGAACGGAGCGGCACGATGGTCCATCTCAAAGACAGTTGCGGCGACGACCTCTTCCGGACACTGGGTTCCAGCGTCGTCGTCAACCAGATCCGGCACGGACGCTCCGGAACATCGGGCCTCCAGATCACGCCCCACGTCGAGGCGATCCCGGGCGCGGAGGCCTTCGCCTACACGTTCACCCTCCGGAACACCGGCGAGGTACCGCTCGTCCTGAACGAGATCCAGCCGATCCGCCTCGCCTCGGCCGGCGGCGGCCTGCTGGACCTCGGACCGGAGCCGGGGGAGCAGACCAGCTTCGACTTCCACGACACCCTTCACGACAACGCCGTGACACGGTTCCGCGACCGCGACGGCCGCCACACCTCCTCCCCGTTCTGCCACCTCCACAATCCCCGCACCGGCCGGACGTTCTTCGCCGGGGCCTTGACCTTCGACCGGATGGTGACGCAGTTCGAGCTGACCTACGATCCCGCATCGGGCGCGGCAACCCTGACCTGCCGCCAGACCTGCAACGACTTCGCGCTGCCACCCGGCGCCGAACTCAGGACGGAGACCCTCTTCGTGGGGACGAGCCGGGATGGGCCGTTCGGGATCATCGAGGACTGGGCCGCGCGGGTTCAGGCCCGCTACCAGCCGCAGCTTCCCGCGCGGCCGCCGGCCGGGTACATCGGCAGCGCCTGGGGCGTTAGCGAAGAACAGGGGGGCGTCGAGACCTTCGTGGCCGAATCCCTGAAGGCGCTCCGGGAGCGGCTGGGGAGCTTCGGCATCCAGTACTTCTGGATCAGCATCGCCAACCTCAAGGATCAGCTTCCCGGCAACTGGCTCTCGCCGAACCTGTGGAACTTCCCTGCCGGTGTCGAGACGACTCTGGCGCGGATCCGCGAGGCCGGGCTGCTGCCGGGATTGTGGGTGGCCCCCTTCTACATCACGGAGGGATCGGAGCCCTTCGCCGAAAACCGCGAGAACCTCTTCAAGAATTCCGCGGCACATTATCCCTGGACCTTCACGGACGTGACGGTCGACGGCCATCTGCC
>CAZQKI010000274.1:0-5365 GCA_964592855.1 uncultured Lentisphaerales bacterium | reverse complement strand
GCCAGGAGGCCCAGCACCAGAAAAACCAGCAGGCCGGGGCCCAGACGTAACGCCAGCCAGGCGCCCGCGGCCGCCCCGGTGACGAGCAGCACGGCGCCGAGCCCCAGCACCTCGCCCGGTCGCAGTTCGCCCTGCTGAATCAGGCGGCTTCCGCCGGTGAAGGGTCTGACGAAATCGTTGTTGAGCGCGTCATTGCCGCTGAGGTGGTCGCAGTAGTCGTTCAGGACGTTGGCGCCGGCATGAATGGCGCAGACGCCGAACACGCACGCCAGAAAGGTGGTCCAGTCCCAGCGGCCGGTCCGGTGGCAGGCCAGGGCTGTGCCGACAAACACGGCCAGTGCGGAGGAGGGGAGAAACGGCGCCCGCAGTTCCCGTAAATAAGCGCCCAGTTTCCGAAACGGCGGTGTGCGCGGGGTTGCCGCCGTGCTGCTGTCCCTCGCCGCATTCGTCACGGGGATTCGGTTCCGCCGCGTTTCCGGCAGGGGCAGCGGTTGCCCAGTGTCCAGCGGTCCTCGTCGCCCATCCACAGCGCGGTGGCCGTCATCAGCACGTAGATGAAGATGTTCGCGACCGTGGCGTGCCCCTGGATGAGCATCTGTCCGAATGCGAGCGAAACCAGGGTCAGGCCCGTCAGCAGCAGCGTGCCGGTGCGGCACAGTCCGAGGATCAGGAGCAGGCCCAGCAGCGTCTCGACAACCGGCAGCGCATACCCGTAGCCCGCGATCATCCAGCCGGGGAGAAAGGTCTTCTCGAAGGAGGGAATCAGATAGCCGTTGACGAAGCCGCCCATTCCCTGGAGTTTCGAGACACCGCCTGTCAGCATCAGGAGGCCCAGCGCCCAGCGGATGAGCGCCGGCGCCGCGTTTTTTGGATTGCAACAACAGTTCGTATTCATAATTTTTCCCTAACCCCTAACCCCTAACCCCTAACCCCTATTCCGAATGCCGGCGGCGATCCGTTCCACCTGGCGCAGGTGCCGCGTCTCCCGTTCGGCTGAAAAGGATGCGAGGTTCACGCCGTAGACTTCGTGGATCGTGATGCGGGTGATGCCGCAGAAGCGGAGGACGGCATTTTCGAAGAAGGCTGGCGTGTCGCCGAACATCCGCCGCCCCATCCGGGCGCCGCCGTAGGTCCGGAAGATGTAGGCCCGCTTGCCCTTGAGCAGACCCAGTGCCGCGTGCGGCTGAACCAGGTAGCGGACGCCGGGGATGAACGAGACGACCGTCCCCCCCGCCTTGAGGAACCAGGTCAGGCGGCGAAAGCGGTAGGCGAACCCCGCCGTGAAGACCCGGTCGAGGAATCCCTTCAGGGCGGCGGGCACCGTGTACCACCAGACGGGGTAGATGAACACGAGGTTGCCGGCTGCCGACACCTTGGCCTGCATCGTCTTCACGTCGTCCTCGACTTCCGGCGAACGGGTGACGAACATCCGCTCGTATTCGACCGTCTGCAGCAGGGGGTTGAAGGCGGAGCCGTACAAGTCGACCTGCTCATAGGCGGTGCCGCCTGCCTCCAAGCCGCGCAGGACCGCATCCAGTACGCGCTGGTTGTGGGAGTCGCCCCGGGGGTGGCAATAAACGACCAATGTGTTCACAGTTCGATCCGATGCCGTTCGGCAATGCGCCCGAACGCGAAAAGTATCGCATTTCCATTCCGCATTGTCCACACTTGCCAAAGATCGCCATTTTTGACACAATACAACCTTTTCCAATTCTGAAAGCAAGCCTAGTTGAGCAACCATGTCTGAACACGTGCATCCCCTGAGCAAAGTCCGCAACATCGGCATCATGGCGCATATCGATGCCGGCAAGACCACCTGCAGCGAACGCATCCTCTTTTACTGCGGTGCGAATTACAAGATTGGCGAAGTGCATGACGGCGCCGCCACGATGGACTTCATGGTCCAGGAGCAGGAGCGCGGCATCACCATCGGCTCGGCCGCCACCGTGGTCACCTGGAAGGATTACAAGATCAGCTTGATCGACACCCCGGGCCATGTCGACTTCACCGCCGAAGTCGAGCGTTGCCTCCGCGTGCTCGACGGTGCCATCGCCCTGTTCTGCGCGGTGGGCGGCGTGCAGCCGCAGACGGAGCAGGTCTGGCGCCAGAGCGAAAAGTACCTGGTGCCCAAGCTCTGCTTCATCAACAAGATGGACCGCGTCGGCGCCGACTTCGACGGAACCGTCGAGGAAATCCGCCAGACGCTGCAGAGCAACCCCGTGGTCATGACCTATCCCATCGGCTCCGCCGAGTCCTTCGAGGGCGTGGTCGACATCCTGCGGATGAAGGCCATTCACTTCGATGAAGCGAGCCGCGGCGTCGACATGGTCCTTTCGGACATTCCCGAGAACCTGCGCGAAGTCTGCGAAGAGACCCGTCAAACCATGATCGAGCGCGCCGCCGAGCAGGACGACGCCTTGCTGGAGAAGTTCTTCGCCGAAGGGACGCTGTCCGACGCGGAGATCATGAAGGGCATCCGCAAGGGCTGTCTGGCGCGCAAACTCGTTCCGGTCTACTGCGGCACGGCCTTCAAGAACAAGGGCGTCCAGCCCCTGTTGGACGGCGTCACCCGTTTCCTCCCGTCGCCGCTCGACGTGGGTCCGGTGCATGCGCACGGCGACCCCACGTCGATCCGCAATCCCACGGATGACGATCCCTTTGCCGCGCTGGCCTTCAAGATCGTCGCCGACAAGCACATGGGGCGCGTGCTCTACATCCGCGTCTACTCCGGCACGCTGAAGATCGGCCAGGTCGTGCACAATTCGACGCTGGGCGTGGATGGCCGCGTGGGCCGGCTTTTCCGCATGCACGCCAACCGCCAGGAGGCCATCGATCTCGCGCATGCCGGCGACATCGTCGCGGTGGCGGGCCTGAGCAAGACGCGGACGGGCGACACCCTCTGCGATCCCGCCGCGCCGATCATTCTGGAGACGATCGAGTTTCCGGCGCCCGTCATTTCGGTCGCCATCAGCCCCTCCAGCCGCAACGACAACGAAAAGCTCGGCGCGGCGCTGCACTCGCTGGCGGCGGAGGATCCCACCTTCGCGGTCACCTACGACCAGGAGACGGGCGAGACGATCATCTCGGGCATGGGCGAACTTCACCTGGAGGTGCTCGTCGACCGCATCCGCCGCGAGTTCAATGTGGAATGCGTCGTGGGCCGTCCCGAAGTGGCGTACCGCGAGACCATGGCGGTGGCCAACGAAGGCTCCTACAAGCACATCAAGCAGTCGGGCGGCCGCGGCCAGTACGCGCATGTCTGCCTGAGCGTCGAGCCGCAGGAAGCCGGGCGCGGCTTCACCTTCATCAACGCCGTCAAGGGCGGCAACATCCCCGGCGAGTACATTCCCGCCATCGAGAAGGGCGTCATCCGGGCCCTCGAATCGGGGCCGATGGCCGGCTATCCCGTGGTCGACATCAAGGTCACCGTCTACGATGGTTCGTACCATGAGGTCGACTCCAGCGAGTTCGCCTTCCTCGAGGCGGGTCGACAGTGCTTCCGGGCGCGATTCCTCGCCGGCCATCCGGAACTGCTCGAGCCGATCATGAGCGTCGAAGTCACGGTGCCCGAAGAGTACATGGGCGCGGCGACGAGCTCGATCTGCCAGCGCCGCGGACGGATCGAAGGCATGGAGGACCGGGGCGGCTGCAAGATCGTCAACGGCCACGTGCCGCTGGCCGAGATGTTCGGCTACTCGAACACCATCCGCACCCTGACGCAGGGCCGGGGAACCTTTACGATGCACCTCGCCCGTTACGAGGCCGTGCCTTTCGAAATGTCCGAGGAGATCGTCGAGAAGCGGCGGAAGGAAAACAAGATCCGCGGCTAGCCCGCGGGCGTCTTTTCAGCGGGTGACCGCCGCAACGCTCCGCCGGATCAACAGGAACCGGGTGCAGCCATGAACGCGGAAAAGCAGCACGTCCGTCTGGCGATTGTCATCATCGGCGCCTCGGGGGATCTGGCCGCCCGCAAGATCTTCCCGGCGCTCTTTGCGCTCCAGGCCCGCGGCCACCTCCCCGCCGACATGGACCTTTTCGGCTTCGCGCGGACCGCGCTGACCGACAAGGCCTTCCGCCGGCGAATCGCTCCCGGCCTGAAGTGCGAGGAGCTACCCGGCAGCGTCTGCGAGATCCGCCAGCAGGGCTTTCTCCCCCGCTGCCACTATCTGCAGGGGGCGTACGATGATCCCGAATCCTTCGCGCACCTGCGCCGCCAGGTCGCCTCGGTCTGCGGGCCGCGCGTCCACTGCCTCTATTACTTCGCCATTCCCCCCGCACTCTTCGGCCAGGTCGCGCAATCCATGCGGCAGGCCGGCATCGTGCAAGAGGAGACCGGCCCGGACCTATGGAACCGCGTCGTCGTCGAAAAGCCCTTCGGCCGGGACCGCCGCAGCTCGGATGCGCTCACCGCCAGTCTCAGGGACTGCTTCCGGGAGGAGCAGACCTACCGCATCGACCACTATCTCGGCAAGGAGGTCATTCAGAACCTCATGGTCCTCCGCTTTGCCAATGCGGTCTTCGAGCCCATCTGGAACCGCCAGTACATCCGCCACGTTCATATTTCCTGGTCGGAGGACATCCCCCTGGCGGGGCGCGCGGGCTCCTTCGATTCCATTGGCATCATCCGCGATGTCATGCAGAACCACCTGACGCAGATGCTCGCCCTCGTGGCGATGGAATGTCCGTCGCAGATGGACGCACAGTTCGTCCGCGACGAAAAGGTCCGTCTCCTCCGCCAGGTCGTTCCCCTGTCGCGCGACCGCTGCGTGCTCGGCCAGTATGGCGCAGGGACGCACCACGGCCGCGGCGTCGCCGGGTACCGCGAGGAACCGGACGTTCCCCGGGATTCCCGTACCGCGACCTATGCCGTCGCCTGCTTCGACATACGGAGCCCGCGTTGGCGGGGCGTTCCGTTCCTGATCAGCGCCGCCAAGGGCGCCGCGACGCGTTGCACGGAGATCCGCATCCATTTCAAGGCGCCCGAGAACGACCTCTTCAAGTCCATTCTGGCCAACGGCGGCCCCGCCGGAACCCCGCTCAAAGGCAACGAGCTCGTCATCCGCGTGCAGCCCGACGAGCAGATCATCCTGCGCGTGGTGAGCAAGGTCCCGGGCTTCGGCTTCAAGCTCGATACGCCCAACCTCGACCTCAGCTACCGCGAGGCCTATGCCGGCAAGCGCATCGGCGATGCCTACGAAAATCTACTCCTCGACGTCATCCGCGGCGACCGCAGCCTCTTCATCCGCGACGACGAACTCGAAGCCGCCTGGGACATCTTCACGCCGCTGCTGCATGAACTCGATGCCGGCACCGAGCCGCCCGAGTCCTACGCCTTCGGCAGCCATGGCCCCGAAGCCTGCGGCCC
>CAZQKI010000273.1:0-5394 GCA_964592855.1 uncultured Lentisphaerales bacterium | reverse complement strand
ACCTAGCGCCCGCTCGGCATCTTCGCCAACTTAAACGCCACCCTTAAACGGATACGCTTAACCGTCACCCTTAACCGGATACCCGGACAGATTGCGCGATATATCTCATACTCGATCCAACTGCCCCGGCGCAGCCGGGCCAGAGGCGCCGCTGAACCCTGAACCCTGTTTCCTGAACCATCGGGTGCGCGACGGGAGTTGCCTTCCGCGCGGTGGCATGGCACAATGTGTGTGCCGGCATCATGGGGATGTCGGCGAACCATCCGCAAAGGACAGGTGCAGGGGTGCAGACGAAATACCCGATAGGACGCGTGCTGGCGGGCGATGTTGAATCGATTCGGAAAAGTCAGGCGCTTTTTGAAGCTCAGGCCATTGACGACATCCAGATCACGGAGCAGGAGGATGCCGGCTTTTCGGATCGGCGGACGACGATCCTCGCGCCAAGCTCCGTGACGGGGCCGGGCACCTTCGCGCGTCGGTCGCAGCGGACGCTGACCTTCAAGCCGAGCACCGCTCCGGGCTGGTGGATCAAGCGCACGGATCTGCCGGAGCAGCTCCCCATCCTCGTTTCCTCCCGGAACGTCTGGACAGCGCAGCGCAACATCGTCCTGCGCAGCGGCTCGCCCCACAACTACCTCCGCATGGTCGAGCACATCATCGCCCTGCGCATGGGGTGCGGCGTCGACGATCTGCTGATTGAAACGGAGTCGGGCGATCCGCCGCTCTTCGACCGCAGCAGCCTGGACCTGGTCGAGGCGCTGGTGCTGTCGGGGGTGAAGGAACTGCCCGCGCCCGCGACTTACGTCACGGTGAAGGAGCCGGTCACGATCGCGGGAGACCGCGGCGACTTCGTGACGCTGCTTCCGGCGGAGCGCTGGCAGCGCAAGATTCGTCTGGACTGCGCCATCGATTTCCCGTCGGCGATCGGCCGGCAGCGCATCCTCTTCGATGTGACGCGCGACACTTTCCGTCACGGTGCCGGCGCGCGCACCAATGCCACGCGGCAGCAATTGATCCTCACCCGTACCGTCGGCCAGCTTCTGCCTGAAACGCGCAACCTGGGCTATACGACCAACAACATTCTGATCCACGGCAGGAAGCGTTACATCAACACGCCGCTGCTGATGCACAACGGGCGATCACTGGAGGCCGTCTGGCATCGTGCGACGCTGGATCTGCTGGCCGCTATCGCCCTGATCGACATGGGCCGTTTCGTCGGCACGGCGGTCTCCTACCGTGCGGGGCACCTGCTGGATACCCGGTTGGCCACGCTCCTCTACCTGCACGATTTGCTGGAACCCGTAAAATAGGCATCCCTTTTGACCCTTCACGCCCAGTTGGCCGGTTTCGGCCGCGCCCTGCGACGGATCCGACTGACCCGCATTTTTCTCCGCTGGCTGGCGGTGACGCTGGCGCTGTGGCTCGCCTGGTTCTGGTTCGACAACCTGCTCCGCCTGCCGGCCGGCATCCGCCTGGCGATGCTGGTCGTGGGACTCGTCGTTCCCGCTTGGCGGTGCTGGCACGATTTGCTGCGGCCCCGGCATTGGCGCCTCACGCCCGAGCGGACCGCGCGCGAGCTGGAGCGGCGGTGCGGCATTGCGGACAACCTCCTCATCAACGCTTGTCTCTTTGAAAATGCGCCGCTGACGGGGGCCCCGGCGGTTTTCGCCGCGGAGGTGCTGGAGTCGGGCGCGGCCTGCTCGACCGCCATCCGGCCGGAGCAGCTGCGCGACGGCCGCCAGTTGCGGCACGCCGTCGCGGCGGCGGGGGTGTGCGTCTTCCTCTGGTGCGGCTATGCGCTGACCCTTTCGCATCAGGCGGGCAACGCCTGGGCGCGGCTGGTCCGCCCGCTGGCGGACATCCCGCCGGCTTCGGATGTCGCGGTCACGCTGACGCCCGGGCCGGCCGTGACGCTGTGGGCCGGGGATGCATTGGTGGTCACGGCGCAGCTGCAGGCGGTCTCCGGCCGGGTGGTGACGGCCCCGCGGGCGGTTCCTGTGCTGCGGCGGACGCAGCGCAGCGGCCTGGGCGCGGCGGCGGTCGATCTCCCCATGGTGGCGGATGCCCGCGCGGCCGGCCGCTATGTCTGGAGTTTCGATTCGGTGCGGGAGCCGTTTGCCTGCTGTGTGCTCTACGGCGACACGTGGTCGCGGACCCTCACGGTACAGGTGCGCCATCCGCCGCGCATCGTCGCCTCCAGCTTCACGGTCACGCCGCCCGGCTATGCCGGCTCGGATGCCGAGACGCAGGCGGGTGCGCCGGCCGTGCTGCGTGCACTCTCGGGAAGCCGGGTGCGTGTGGCGGTTGCGCTTGATCGCAAAATGGCGCGGGTGGTTTGGCTGCAGGGAAGCAATCAGCTCGAATGCGCCTGGAGCGCCGCGAGCGGATGGTGGGTGGACGCGCCGCTCCGGTCCGGCGGCGACTATGGGCTTCAGGCGGCGGAAAAACGGAACGAGCCCCTCCGTTCCATCGCCGGCGGCGGGGTGCTGCTGCAGCAGGACCGGACGCCGGAAGTCGAATTTGTGACCGACTCGCGCAATCAGTTATTTTGGCCGGGGGAGGCTGTGGCGGTGCCGATCGAGGCGTCGGACGACTACGGCATGCAGGCGGTGTGGGTGACGGTTGCACCCGCCGCGGCGCCGGCCGATCAGGCGAAGGTGGTGGCGCAGTGGCCCTATCCGGGGCCGCCGGGGCGCAAGGGCGGCCTCCGCGAGCGCTTGTCGCTGACCTTGGATCCGGCGCTGTACCTGCCGGGGGAAAGCTATCGGCTGGAGGCGCGCGCGCGCGACTGGAATCCCGGCGGAACCGTGGCGGTTTCGGCTCCGCTCGTGGTGCGCATGCGGCGCACGGAGGAGGCGTCGCAGACGCTGGCGGGGGCGGCGCAGACTGCTGCCCGTGCGTTGGAGCAGGCCGTTGTCGAGCAGCGGCGGTCGCTGGGCATGACGCGCAACCTGGAAGTGCATGTGGAGGAGGCCCTGGCCCGGCAGCACATGGCCGCGCACCGCAACGGGATTCAAGGCACGCAGGAAGCGGCCCGCAACCACGGGCGCAGCGCGGTCGCGGCCTTGACGAATGCGGTGTCGGAGACCTCGCTGGCGGCGCGGCTTTCGCTGCTGGTGGAGCAGGAGATGGGGCAGGCCCTGGCACAGATCGGCGCGCTGGAACCCCCCGCGGCAACCGTGCAGGCGGCCTTGCCGGGAATCACGCGTCTGGCGGAGAACCAGAGCTACATCCTCAATGAGCTCCTGACGCTGCTGGGACGGCTGGCTGCGCAGGCGCGCCTGCAGCAGGAGCGGGACCCGGGGCAGACGGCGCCTCCCGCCCCCACCGACGCCGACCGCGCGCGCGACTTGCAGGCGTTCCTGAAGGATTTCGCGGCGGTGCAGAAACGCATCGTCGAACAGTCGCGCTCCCTGCTGGAACGGGGCCCCGAGGACCTGACCGAGGCGGAACTCGACATCCTGGGGCAGTTGGCGCGCGAAGAGGGCAAATGGGCGGCCATGCTCCGCGACAAGCTGGACGACCTCAGCAAGAATCCATTGCAGGATTTTGCCGATGGCTCGCTGGCTGAGGAGTTCAACGAAATCTGGCAGGATGTCCAGAAGGCGGCGGAATCGCTCTACGCCAAGAAGCTCGAGCTCGCCGTTCCGCAGGAGCAGGCCGGGCTCGAGAACGCCGAGGAGCTGATCCACAATCTGGAGCGGTGGATGACCGACAAGCCCGACTACCTCAAGTGGCTGATGGAGGAGCCGCCGAACCTCCCCGACGTGCCGCTGGCCGAGCTGCCGCGTGAATTGGAGGACATCGTCGGCGAACTTCTGGACGAAGAGGAGGCCATGACCGAGGATGTCGAGGACATGACCAGCGGCTGGATCGACTCGATCGACAAGGGGGCGGGCTGGGATGCGATGGACGGCCCGATTTCAAGCATGAGCGCGAAGGGGGTGACCGGCAATCAACTGCCGAACAACCAGGAGATCGGGGGGCGTTCGGGCGAAGGGCGCACGGGTCGCAGCCAGGGGCAGATGGTCGAGAATGCGGCGGTGGGCAAGGATGGCCGGCAGACGCCATCGCGCCTGACGCCGACGCCTTTCGAGACGGGGGCGGTCGATGACCAGTCGAAGCAGTCGCCCGGCGGCGCGACGGGGGGTGGCAAACTGGCGGGCTTTGCGGAGCAGGGGTTGCGGGGACCGTCGCCGCCGCCGCGCAAGGAGCAGATGCAGCGCCTGGCCGGAAGGCAGACGGAGATTCGCCAGAATGCCGAGCGGCTGAACCTGCACCTGCGCGCCCATGGCGTCCCTTCCGGCGATCTGGACGCCGCGATCGCGAACATGCGCGATTTCGAGCGGCAGGCGCAGGCGGGGAAGGGGGCGGAGATCCGGCGCGCCTTCGATGCGACGCTGGATGCGATGCGCGGCGCCAGTGCGACGGTGGCGGCCGAGGCGGCCTCGCGACGCGAGCGGGGCGCCCTGCCGCAGGAGGAGGCGGAGGCGTTGTGGTCGGGGCTTCGTGCCGATGTGCCGCTGGGCTATGAGGAGATCGTGGCGGCCTACTATCGGCGGCTGGCGGAGATGGGAGGTGCGCGTGAACCGGAAAACTAGCCGGAGGACGTGGCGGGTGATCAGCCTCCTGGCCGCTCTGTCGGGCGCACGGGGCGCGACCAATCTCGTGGCGAACGGTGAATTCGAGACCGTCGATCCCGTGGATTCCCGCCGTCCGGCCGGCTGGGCGTTGCCAGACGGACTCGGCGTCCGCTGGGAGGACGGCGGACCGGCATCCGGCCGGGCCATCTGGCTCGACACCCGCATCAGCGAGGTCGAGATGGTCCGGCAGTGGCGGGTCACGGGGCTCACGAACACGTGGGACATCCCGAAGCCTGCGGGCAACGCGGTCGCCGACACCTATGGACTGAGCTACTATTGCGATTCCTTCCCCGTGGCTTCGGGGCAGGTCTACCGGGTCCGCTGCGATGTCCACGGGTCGGGCGGCGTGAAGGTCTGGGTGCGCGGCTACGGGATGTTCCGGGGGCGGCTGACGAAGCGCTACGAAGCGATGATGAACTGCAACGGCGGCGCGGGCGTCTGGACCCCGAACGCCATGGCGTTCAATCCGACGCTGCACCGTCCCGAGGTCACCGAGATGCGGGTCATGCTCTATGCCTATTATCCGCCGGGGCGCTATGGCTTCGACAACGTGGTGGTCGAACCCGTGGAACCGGCCCTCTCCCCGGAGGGTGCGAGTCAAGATCGACGACTCGCAGAGTAGCAAGGGTTCAGGGTTCAGTGAGGCCTCTGCCCCGGCTGCGCCGGGGCAGTTGGATCGAGTAGGAGACTTGCCGAGCAGCTGCGCCCCTGCCGCCTGGCTAGTCCCAAAGCTTTGTCGCAAGCTTTGTTT
>CAZQKI010000272.1:0-5398 GCA_964592855.1 uncultured Lentisphaerales bacterium | reverse complement strand
GCTCGCGCCCGAATCGATGCGTCCGAAAAGTAGCGCGGGACGTATCGGACCGCGCCGATTGGAAGCCTGAAGGGCGCTATTAATCGTCACTTTTCGGTGAACGCTTACGGCGACGCTTACGGTCGACGACAAGACGGTTCTTCCTCGTCCTCGTCGTCGTCCTCGTCCTCGATGCAATAATTCGAGAACGAGAACGAGGACGAAGCGGCAAGTCTCCTACTCGATCCAACTGCATCGGCCGGGGCAGAGGCCTCACTGGTCTGAGAACCTTTGTCGACAAAGCTCAAGACAAAGCTCGCGACAAAGATTGTTCTCCTGCTTTGATCCAACTGGCGGCCTCCGGGGCAGAGGCTTCACTGAACCCTGAACCCTGTCTCCAGAACCCTCGGTGCGCGGAAACGAAGTTGACGCGCACCCGTCGCGCCAGGCGCCCCCAGACGGCCGCTCACCCGCGGGTGCGTCCGGATGAAAGGCCCGACTGATGCAGCCGGTAGGCCAGCGTCGTCCGCTTCATGTTCAGCCGCTGGGCCGCGCGGGTGGCGTTGCCGCCGCAAGCCGTCAAGGCGCGCTGCAGCAGCGTGCGCTCATGCTGCCGCATCGACACCTGGTAGTCCTCGCCGACGTCCTTCGCGGGCGATTCCTCGGCGGGTAGACGGACGCTCTCCTCGATCTCCGTCACACCGATCCGGGACTCGGAACAGAGGATCACCGCGCGTTCCACGGCATTGCGCAACTGCCGCACGTTTCCGGGCCAAACCGCCCGCTCCATGCGCTGCATGGCGGCGGGCTCGAACCCCGCGATGTCGCGGCCGTACTCCCGCGCGGCCGCGAGCAGGAAGTGCTGCGCGAGCACCGGGATGTCTTCGACGCGCTGCCGCAGCGGAGGCAGGTGCAGCGGGAAGACGTTGAGGCGGTAGAAGAGATCCTCGCGGAAGGTGCCGTTGGCCACCATGGACTCGAGGTCGCGGTTGACGGCGGCGACGAAGCGGCAGCGCACCGGATAGTCCCCGCCGCCGCCGACCGGGCGGGCGAGACGCTGCTCCAGCACGCGCAGGAGCAGCGCCTGGAACCCGGGCGAGATCGTCCCGATTTCGTCGAGGAACAGCGTCCCGGTGCCGGCCTCGCGGATCAGCCCAGCCTTGTTGGCGTCCGCGCCGGTGAACGCGCCTTTGGCGTGCCCGAACAGTTCGCTGGTCAACAGCGTCTCGCTAAGCGAGCCGCAGTTGATCGCAACGAACGGGTCCTGGGCCCGGCCCGACAGTTCGTGGATGGCGTGCGCCACCAGTTCCTTGCCGGTGCCGGACTCGCCGACGAGCAGCACCGTGGCCGAGGTGGTGGCGACCTTCTGGGCCAGGTCGAGGACGCGACGCATGCGGGGGGAACGGGTGAGGACGGGATGGGCCACCGTCTCTTCGGCGAGGCGTTGCCGGAGGCTGCGGTTTTCCAGAAGCGTCACCCGCCATTGCACGGCGCGCTGCAGCGCCAGCACCAGATCGCGGGTATACCGTTCCACCGCCTCCGCACTGGCCGGCGGCAACGGCTCGACGACGTAGTCGAAGGCCCCGAGCTTGATCAGCTCGACGATCGCGGTCGACTGGCTCTCCGCCGCCGAAATGATGGCGGGGAGTTCCGGGTCGATGCGGTGAACCTCCGGCAGCATGACGCTTGCAGGCATCTGGCCCGCGCCGGGTCGCCAAGCTCCGTGCCGGGCCTCGTGCAGCTTGACCCAGCCAATGGCCACGGCGCAGGGAAGCTCGGTGCAGCCCCGCAACCAGTCGAGGGCTTCGCTCTGGTCATGGATGTCCACCACGTTCCAGTGTCGCTTCAATGCGCGCAGGGTTTCAGGAAGGTAGCCGCTGCTTGCCAGAATCGTTTCCATACGTTTCGCCTGCCGAGTTCATGCGTAAAACCGACAGGATATTGTCAGAACGACAAATAATTGTCAATTTCGAAGTCGGATTCTGGACTTGCAAGCGCCATTATGGGGTCCGGCATGGCGTCCGTGAGGGTGGCATGCCCCCTGCTACAGTCTGGCGCAACCACAGTGCGCCCGCGATTTTCGCGGCGAGCTTGCGCCACGCTCGGGAGAAACTGCCGACATGACCGCTGCCAGCCTAACACCGCTATTGATCCTCGCCTTACAGCTTGCCTGTCAGGCCGCGTCGATTGCCCTCGTCCCCCCGGACTATTTTCAGGAGACCGAGACGCGGCTGCAGGGCGGTCCCAAGGCGACGCGTGCCGGGACGGTGCTGACCGTAGCGCTGAACAACGGGTGCCGCGTTGCGTTGGACACGGCGACCAACGTGCTCACCGTCGTCAACGAGAACGGCGTGACGATTCTTTCGAACAGTCCGGGACGGATCTTCGCTGTCAAGTACCTGCCCCCGGGGATGGGGGAAGGCGTCGTGCCCGTGGATGGCAACGTGAAGTTCGCGTTTGATCGGCTGGCCTTTTTCGGCGAGGGGGCGACGTTCCGCTTCAAGCTGCTCAGCGAGGATGGCAAGGAGAGCCGGCTGGAGTGGACGTTTGTTCCACTGCAGCAGGTGATCAACGGCAAGCGCTTCAACGGGGTCGGCGACACGTTCCTGATCGAGGACCCCCACCATCTCCTGCATGAACTGACGCTCTACGGGCTGGCCGCGACGGGCGAGGACTACAAGGGGGCGCGCAGTTTCCGGCTCGCGTGCTACAGCGGAAAGGAGCATGGGTATCGCGAGGCGACCTTCGGCGGCACGCCGCGCAACCTCGGCTGGTGGGGCGCGTTCATCGACGGGGGCCAGATCTTCCATCTCGTCGGGCAGAGGCAGGGGACGCTCTACGAGTATCTGGACGACGAGTGCCACGACATGACGCTGCTCGGGAGCAACGGATCCAACACGGCGGTCGAGATCACGCACCAGCTGCTCATCGGCCGCGTGCCGGCGCTCTACCGCACCCCGATGCGCGTCCGCCTCTTCACCGCCGAGCCGCTCTCGATGCAACTCTGGATGGAGTTGGCCCGCAGCCGCCGCCAGTTCTTCGCCCGCCAGTACGGCATCCCGCCGACACCCATCCGTCCCATCTTCGTGGACCGGAACTTCTTCCATCGGATGACCTTCGAGGAGTATGCGGAGAAGAAGCTTCCCGTGATCCGCGACCTGGGCTTCCGCCGCATGGAGATCGGCTGGATCTACAAGCGGGGCGTCGCGCCGGCTCTGGGTCAGGCGTTTACGACGGAAGCACAGGTGGGCCCGGATGGCCGGGTCAACAATTGGAAAGGCTTCCAGACGGAGTACAAGGACGTCCTGATGGAGGAGGTTGGCGGCGCGGCGGCGATCCGCGGGCTCGTTGACCAGGCCCATGCGATGGGTATCGAAGTCTACGCCTGGCACCAGACGGCGCACGGGTGGAGGGGCTCGGAAGATGCGCGCCATCACCCCGACTGGCTGGTTTACAACCCTGCGGGCAAGCTCGTCGCGGGTTCGTATGCCCACTGCCTGGCCTTTTTCGATCTCCGCAGCGACTTTCGCAACGCCACGCTGGCACGCATCGCCGACATCAAGGCGCGGACGAACCTCGATGGGTTCTGGCTCGACATGTACGGCGCCGGACTGCACCTGAGCGCCAACTACAGCCGGCTGATCGCGTCGCCGACCGTCGCCGAGCGTCTGGATTACGTGCGCCGGATGCGGGAACTCGGGTTGGGGCTCTACGGCGAGGGCATCAGCTCCGTCGTGATCGACTCCTTCGAGATGCTGGACGATCCCGGCTGGCAGGGGCACGAGGCGATCCTCTACGAGACGAGTCCCTTCCTCTGGCGCGCAGCCCATTTCGACAAGTTCGACCTCTTCCAGTTGCTGAGCGTCCAGTGCATCCCGACCGGCCCCCCCGTCGTTCCGCCGGGTGAGACGGAGGCCGACCGTGCGCGTCTGGAACAGATCCGGTACCGGAACCAGTGCTACAACCGGATCGAGGATGCGCTCGGGCAGCCGCTGGGCGTGACGCTGGCGCCCCATGGCGCCCAGTGGACGCACGCCAAGGGAAACACGCTGTTCTTCCAGGAAGCCACGAACGCCGTCGTCCTCTTGCGCCACCCTGCGGATCGCGTGCGGGCGTTCAGCGCCGCGGGCGACATCCCGGTCCGGATCGAGCAGGGACAGGCGATGGCCGCGATGCCGGCCCGCAGCGTGATGCTGATCGGCGGAGAAGCCCCACACTGAATTCACCCACCCCGCATTTTTTAGCCCAACCTGAGCAAACCCATGCAAACTAAAGACAAACTCGCCATCGATGGCGGAACGAAAACCCGCACGGCACCCTGGCCCAAACGCCACCTGTTCGGCGTCGAGGAAAAGCAAGCCGCCATCGATCTCTTCGACCAAGCCATCGCCTCGGGCGAGGCCTTCGGATACAACGGACCCGAGGAAGCGGCCTACTGTGCCGCCTTCGCCGAAATGCTCGGCGGCGGGCATGTTGATGCGGTCAACTCCGGCACCACCGCCGTCTACGTGGCCCTGCGGGCGCTGGAACTGGAGCCCTTCACGGAAATCATCGTCCCGCCGATCACCGATCCGGGCGGCGTGATGCCCGTGCCGCTGATGGGGTGCATTCCGGTGCCGGCCGATGCCGCCCCCGGCTCCTACAACACGGGTGCCGAGCAGATCGCCGCGCGTCTGACCCCCCGCACGTCGGCGATCCTTGTGGCTCACATCTCGGGGCTGCCGTGCGACATGGACCCGATCCTGGAACTAGCGCGTTCCCGCGGCCTGCCCGTGGTCGAGGACTGCGCCCAGTCCCATGGGGCGATGTACCGCGGCCGCCCGGTCGGCACCCTCGGCGACATCGGCGCTTTTTCGACGATGTTCGGCAAGCACCACGCCAGCGGCGGCCAGGGCGGACTTGTGTTCACGCGCAGCGAAGCGCTCTACCAGCGGGTCCGCTGGATGTCCGACCGCGGCAAGCCTTTCGGACTGCCGCCGGGCAGCGGCAATGTTGTGGCGGCCCTGAACCTGAACAACGACGAGTTGTCCTGCGCCATCGGCCGGGTTCAGCTGCGGAAGCTGCCCGCCATTCTCGCCCGGCGCCGCCAGTTCGCCGCCGCGCTGGCCGTTGCCTGCCGGTCGCTCAAAGCCGTTCAGGTGGTGCTTCCGCCCGACGACTGCGCCGGTTCGTTCTGGTTTCTCTTCCTGCGGCTCGACCCGTCGAAGCTGCGCGTTGACAAGCAGACCTTCGTCCAGGCGGCGGCGGCCGAGGGCATCCCCTTCGACACGTCGTACCTGCACACCCCGGCCATCGCCGACTGGTGTCGCCAGCACCGCGTCTTCGGCACGGGCGGCTTTCCGTGGACGTCGCCGCAGTATCACGGCGACCCCGACGCCGTTTACGCGCTGCCCAACGCCCTGGCGGCCGACGCCGGCCA
>CAZQKI010000271.1:2494-5437 GCA_964592855.1 uncultured Lentisphaerales bacterium | reverse complement strand
CGTCGTCGTAGGGCGGTGCTCCCGCGCCGCCTATCCCGGATGGAAGAATGAGGCCGTAGACGTGATTCGGCATGATTACGAACTCGCCACCCCCAGCTTCCGCCTTTGTAGTCATCGTCAAACGCAACTACTGCTGGTGCTGGATCGACACCGACAAGGGCGGAAACACCATCTTCAGCCGCGCCGAAGCCAGCGGCGAAGGCGGGCGACTTCTTTGTCGTCGTGCTCGGACGCACCTTCCATCAGGCCATGACTGACATCCTGGAGCAGAGCGAACGCGACAAGGTCTAGGTCCGCACCGCCCATAGCCGTACTCCGGTCGTATACACAACGATGGGAGCACGGCATTCGCTGACGCCGACTACGACACGAACATGGCAATCGCGCCGCGCCGTAGCCACGAGGCGAAGGCGGGTCGGTTGCAAAACCCGATGGGCGATTCCGGGTTTAGCGTGGGATTTGTCATTGATCACACGCGCATAAACGCCGAAGGCCGGTTCAAGCGGGTCGACTAAGCGTATCGGATAAAGGGTGGGGACGAAGTGTGCGACGAAGTGTGCGCTCTGCAATTTCCATGCACTTACTCGAACACTTAACCGCTCCCTTAACCGAGGGACTTACTCGGATACGCTTACCCGATCCGCTTACTCGATCCGACCCACCAGCGCCATTCAACACCAGGAAAGCCCACGCAAAACTCGGAAGCGCCTACGGACTTAAACGGGGCGCATGGAACCGTCCATCGGCTCCTTCAGAATGAGTTCGCCGGTATAGGCCTGCAGCAATTCGGGGATGTCCAGGCTGTTGCACAGGATCTTCTCCACATTGCCTTCGTTGGTCCACAGCGGGAGGTCGCTCGCCATCAGGTCGCGGTACGAGCGGGGATAGCGCTCCAGCGTCAGCTTGACAATCCGTTTTTCGGCGAGCGCGGCGTAAAGCGCGGCAAGGGCCCCCTGGCGGCGTCCCCACAGTGCAATCCGCTTGCCGGGGAACTGACTCGCCGCCCCGTCCACCAGCGCAATCAGGTCCTGCGCGCGGTCCAGCACCAGATTGCGCCCCGTCAGCCGCGCCAGGGCATAGAGATGGTAGCGCCGGTCGGAATACCGGTTCTGCGCCCATCCCTCCCAGTCGGCCCAATCCTCCCGCGGCTGCGTTTCGCCCCAGCCGCGCAGGTCGGGGCGGACGACGATCTCCCCCTCCTGCATGAGGCGCATCTGCCAGTCGAGATCGTCGCGGCGGTCGCCTTCGTCCACCAGGATGGTGATGCCCCGGGCGACATCCGGGATCAGAATCTCCGCCGGCAGCAGGAGTCCGGGTGCCGGCGAGAAGCAGATGCGGCGCCCGGAGCCTGTGCCGGGGACGAAGCGGTCCAGTTCCCTCCAGACCGGCGCGCCCGATCCCGAACGGACCGTCTGCTTGAGCGTCTCCAGAAACGCGGCAGGGTCTGAAGGCCCGCTCGGGCGTTCCCGTTCGTATTTCGCGAAAACGGCGTTGGGGCGGGGGGAACCATCGGCGAAGATGTTCTCCTGCGGACTGACGAGCAGTTCATCGAATTGCGGCAGGTCGGCAAGGGGAATGTCGAGGGTGACGGGGTCATCCGGTTTTCCCTTCAGCCAGGTGTTGAACCAGCCGATGGCCACGGCCAGCTGGTCGTCCTCGTAAGCGTGCCCTTTGTCCCAGACCTGCATGGTCAGCCGGTCGGCGGCTCCCGCCATCGCGTAGAACCGGTGCGCTTCGTTGAAGGAGTTACGTGTTCCGTCCAAACCCCAGATGTCGTGCGAATTGGCCACGATGAAGAGCGGGCGGGGACAGATCAGGAAGGAGAGGAAGTCGGCATAATGCAGGCCGCGCCGCTGCATGCCGAACAGGACCTGCTCCGCATCGTCCGCCTGGACGGCGTGCCGGAAACTGCAAACCGACGCGGCCGGGATGACCACCTTGATGCGCGGGTCGAGGGCGGCGGCATGCACCGAGGTCCAGCCTCCGCCGGAGGAGCCGGTGATGCCGATCCGCTCGGGATCCACCTCGGGCTGACGCTGCAGGACGGTGACGGCCGCCAGCGTCTCCTGCAGCATGAACCAGCCCAGCGTGCAACCTGCGAGCGGCAGCTTGGCGCCCAGGAGATTGTGCTGGGTGGAAACGGGGCAGAGCGCCTGGTGGTGGTGGAGCAGCTGCCGTTCGCCGGTGCCGATGAAGTCGAAGGTGATGACGGCATAGCCGTTGTGCGCCAACTGGGTGGCCCGCTTCGCGTAGGCGGCCTTGCCGCCGATGCCGTGTCCGCAGGGCGAGACCACTGCCGGAAACGGGGCCTCGGCCTTGCGCGGCACGTAGATGTTCGCCGGAACCCAGTTGTCGGTGGCGGCGGAGAAGAGGATCTTGCGGATCAGGACGCCGGGCTTCTCGATGACGCCCTTTTCAACGACCTCGACCGCATGCGGCGGGAAGCTGCCCAGCGCTTCCTGATATGCCTTCTTCAAGCCGTCCCGCTCCTGCTGCCACGCGGCCGGATCGACGATGGCCCGGCGCTCCGCCTCGCGCTCCGCCCCCTGCTGCAGGGCAATGGCCTTGTACCATCCCGTGACCAGGTCGGGCAGTTCGACGCCGCACGTCTCCCGGACGATGTCGCGATAGCGACCGATGGGGCTGGGGAGTTTTGTGAAATCGATGTTCTTCAAGGGTCTGTTCTCCTGTTTAGCCGCGCGACACGGGAACCCGCGTATGCGCCGTGACCTCGTCGATCCAGCCTTGTACCGTGACCGGTTCGGGGAAGGCGGTGTCGGGAAGCGTGCACGTCCGGCCGAGGCGCTCCGCCTTGCCCTGCCCGAGGGGATGGTAGGGAAGCAGGTGGATGGCCTGGATGTTCGGGTGGCGGTTGGCCAGGGCGGCGATGGCGCGGAAGTGATCGCCGCGGGCGTTGAGTCCCGGAATCACCGGACAGCGCAA
>CAZQKI010000271.1:0-2394 GCA_964592855.1 uncultured Lentisphaerales bacterium | reverse complement strand
TGCGCGCAGGCGCCGCAGCGGATGCAGGCGGGGCGGTCGAGAAGATGCCTGCCGCCGGCGTCGAGGCTGTGCCCGCCTTGTGGACAGACCTTGAAGCACGTGCCGCACCCGACGCACTTTTCGGGAAGAAAGGAGAGCTCGCCCTGGAAGTGCTGCGATTCGGGATTGTGGCACCAGCGGCAGTGGAGCGGACAACCTTTGAGAAAGACCGTGGTGCGGATGCCGGGACCGTCGTGAATCGAGAAACGCTGGATGTCGAAGATGCACCCCGTCAGTGTGGCGTCGGAAGCGGCTGGTTGCATGCGGAGAGCTCGGATGGGTTAACGGAAGTCGTGCAGATGGCCGAGCAGCGAGCGGAGGCCCCGTCCGTAGAAGCTCAGGTCCTCCAGCGGGTGGCGGGTGTTCAGCAGGCGGTTCCAGAGGGCGCGGGGATGGAAGAAGGTGCGGTAGATCCGGCGGATGGCGTGGCGGATGGCCTCGCTGCCGACGGGGGTGCGCATGACGCCCGCGCGCATGTCGAAGTCGTCCCAGTCGCGGGTGGTGAGGAGGCCCTCTTCATCGCACTGCCGGAAGAGCGGGGTGCCGGGGTAGGGGATCGCCAGGGTCACCTGCAGCGTGTAGGCCCAGCCGTGGATCAGCAGTTCGCGGGCGAGGGCGACGGTCCGGGCGACGTCGTCGGCATCCTCCCAGGGGAATCCGAGCATGACCGTGACATGCACGTCCAGGCCGGCGGCAGCCGCCGCCTTTGCGCCTTCGCAGATCGCGTCAACTTTAACGTGCTTTTCGAGCTTGTCGAGGGTGGCCTGGTTGGCCGATTCCAGGCCGAAGAGGACAAAGCGGAAGCCCGCCTGCTTCATCAGCGTGTAGTCGTCGGGACGGAGTGCGCCGAAGCGCATGTTGCAGTCGAAGTAGATCCGCTTGTTGTAGCCCCGCTCGATCATCAGGCGGCAGAAGGTGCGGAGCCAGTCGCCGGCGGGGAAGCAGCCGGTGTCGTCCATGATCTCGCGGACGCCGTACTGCTCGATCAGATGGCCGACCTCGTCCACGACCGCCTCGGGGGTGCGGACGCGGTAGTTCGGAAAGAGCGTGGTCCAGGAGCAGAAGGTGCACTTGCCGTGCCAGCAGTCCCGTCCCGCCATGATGTAGGCGCCGGGCGTGCGGCGGTAGTTGCCGTTGTGGACGCTGTAGTTCCGCCAGCAGGTCAGGTCGCGGTCGATGAGGGGGAGGGTGCCGAGGTCGTGTCGCGTGGCGAAGGGTCCGGTGTTGCCGATGGTCCCGCCGGCGTCGCGGTACCAGATGCCGGGTTCGAGCGCCTCGCCCGTTTCCAGGTGACGGAGCAGGTTGAGCAGCAGGAAATCGTAGTCGCCCCCCGTCAGCAGGAAATCGGCGGCACAGTGGGTCATGCTCTCCTCGGGGAGGGCGGTGACATGGTCGCCGGCCAGGACGATCTTCATCGCGGGCAGCGCCTCGCGGAGGCGTGCAACCCACTTCCAGGTTGCCTTGACGACGGGGGTCTTGGTCTCCAGCAGCATGAGGTCGGGTTTGGCGCCGACGGCCCGTTCCAGAAATTCCGCCTCGCTCCACCGTTCGGCGATGCCGTCCATCCAGAGGACGTTGTGGCCCGCCTCCTTGGCCAGGGTCGCCGCGCAGGCCGGCACGACGGGGTAGATGAAGGTTGGGCGGTTGAACCACTGGAACTGCCGGTTCTGCGAAAGCAGCGGCACCCCCTTTGACGAGGCGATCGGCGTATAGGCGATGGCAATTTTCATGACAGTGGCGGAAGCGTTCCAAGTTATGTCCGCTAATGGCCGTCAGTTTCCCCTTTTTTTGATTATTATGCAATCCGAGATTTTTTTTGTCGCGATCAACCGGGTGCGCGTCAACTTCGTTGCCGCGTCGCGAGGATTCAGAAAAACAGGGTTCAGGGTTCAGTGAGGCCTCTGCCCCGGCTGCGCCGGGCCAGTTGGATCGAGTAGGAGACTTGCGGCGCAGCTGCGCCCCTGCCGCCTGGCTAGTCCCAAAGCTTTGTCGCAAGCTTTGTCGCGAGCTTTGTCGGGTATTCGCGGAGGTGTGCAAGAAGGTGTGCAAGGTGCCGAGGAAGACCGGCGCAAGAAGCCCTGAAGGCGGGACTCCGGCAAACGGATGAACCCGTAGACCAAGCTCGCGACAAAGAATCGGCAGTGAATCGCCAGCCGGAACGACGGCTTCATTCGCTTACCACCGGGGACGGCGGAGTCCAGTGCTTCCCGTGTCGACGGGGAAGCGGATCGGGTAACGGCCGTGGGACCCGGATGACGCGTACGGCGACGCTTACGGATTACGAGGAAAAAGCGTCTTGCCGTCGACCGTAAGCGTCGCCGTAAGCGTTCACCGAAAAGTGACGATTAATAGCGC
>CAZQKI010000270.1:0-5457 GCA_964592855.1 uncultured Lentisphaerales bacterium | reverse complement strand
ACTGAACCCTGATACCCTGAACCCTGATTCCCGCACGTTTCTCCGACCGTCTACCCGCGCGCGGTGAGACCTTTTCCGCCCTGCGGCAGCGAGGCCATGAGCCGGAACAGCGCCGTCAGTTTCTGGTCGGGCGTCTTGCCGCGCAGGCGGGGCAGGAGACCGCCCGCGCCCGTCACCGGCTGCCGGTCGCGCTGGATCAGATAGACCACCTCGGCGCGGGTCTCCACGCGGATGATCCCCCGCGTCGTGGCGACAATGCGCAACTCGGTCAGCCGCAGCAATCGCGTGACCTCCTGCGGAGCCTTTCCGTAGCGGTCCAGCAGCGATTCGCGGATGGCGCGCACCTCCGCCACGGTCACCGCTTCGGCCAATTGACGATGCGTCCGGACGCGCTGGGTTTCGTCCTCGATGTAGCCGTAGGGCAGGCAGGCCGAACTGTCCGCATCGGTGATGCCCGGCGATAGCTTGATGAAGTCCAGTTCCAGTTCGACGTCGATCAGGGGCGGCGGATTCTTGCCTTGCAGGCGCGCGACCGTCCGGCGCAACAACTGGCAGTAGAGGCCGAACCCCACGGCCGAGATGTGCCCGCTCTGCTCGGCGCCGAGCATGTTCCCCGCCCCGCGGATCTCCAGGTCGCGCAGCGCCAGATGCAGTCCGCCGCCGAGTCCGCCATGGCGCTGCAGGGCGCCGATCCGCTGCCGCGCCTCCTCGTCCATGAGCCCCTGCGGGGGAAGAAGCAAATAGGCGAAGCCGCGCTTGGAGGAGCGCCCGACGCGTCCGCGGAGCTGGTAGAGGTCGGCCAGCCCGAAGCGGTCGGCGCGGTGGATGATGATCGTGTTGGCGCGGGGGATGTCGAGCCCGCTCTCGATGATCGTCGTGCAGAGCAGCACGTCGAACTCGCCCTGCCCGAAGCGGTGCATCGTCGTGGAGAGCATGGCCGACGTCTGCTGACCGTGGGCCACGGCGATGCGGGCTTCGGGGAGCAGCCGCTCCAGCCGGCGGCGCATCAGGTCGATCGTCATCACGCGGTTGTGCAGGAAGTAGACCTGGCCCTCGCGGGCGATCTCGTTGAGGACGGCGGTGCGGATGACGGCATCGTCGTCGCGCTCGACACGCGTCTCGATCGCCAGCCGCTCCTGCGGCGGCGTCTGCAGCAGGCTCATGTCGCGCGCCCCCGTCATGCTCATGTAGAGCGTCCGGGGAATGGGGGTGGCGCTGAGCGTGAGCACGTCGACCGTCGCCCGGACCTGCTTGAGACGCTCCTTGTGAACCACGCCGAAGCGCTGCTCCTCGTCGATGACCACGAGCCCCAGATCCTTGAAGGCCACACGGGGCTGGATCAGGGCGTGCGTACCAATCAAGATGTCCACCTTACCGATGGCGAGGTCGGCCAGCGTCGCTTCGCGCCGCCCGATGGAGCGGAAGCGGCTGAGCACTTCGATGCGTACGGGAAAGGCCGCCATCCGTTCGCGGAAGGTCTCGTAGTGCTGCTCCGCCAGGACGGTGGTGGGACAGAGCACCGCGACCTGCCGGCCGTTCATCACGACGGCAAAGGCGGCGCGCATGGCGACTTCCGTTTTCCCGTAGCCCGCGTCGCCGCAGATCAGGCGGTCCATCGGTCGGGGTTCGGCCAGATCGTGCTTAACCGCTTCGATGCAGCGCGTCTGGTCGGGGGTTTCGACAAAGGGGAAGGCGGCATCGAAGGCGTGCATCCAGGGCGGCGAGACGTCGTAGGCGATGCCGGGCCTGGCATTCCGGCGCGCCTGGACTTCAAGCAGGGAGGCGGCGAAGTCGACGATGGCGCGCTCGGCCTTGATCTTGTCCTGCTGCCAACGCCGGCCGCCGAGACGGTGCAGGGGAACCTCGCGTCCGCCAATGCCGATGTACCGGCTGAGGAGGTGGGCGTGGCTGGTCGGCACATGGAGGCGCGCCCCGTCGGCATAGCGGATGGTCATCACCTCGATGCGGTGGCCGTCGCGCTCGATCTCGCTCGTCCCCTCGAAGCGCCCGATGCCGTGGTCGATGTGCACGACCAGCTCGCCGGGCCGGATCTCTTCGCTGCGCTCGACACGGCCGCCCTGGTTGGCGATCGCGGGCGGGACGAACTTGCGCCCGGAGCGTTTGCGGATGGCGTAGATGTCGGGCTGCCCCAGCAGAACCAGCTTGAGAGCCGGCCATTCGCAGCCGCCCGAAAGGACGCCGTGGCGGAGGACGATGGCGGTGTCGGCGGGCAGTTCGCGCGTCAGCCATTCCACTCCGCCGGCCGTGTCGAGATGGATGACGACCTCCTCGCCGGCGCGCGCGCGCGTTTCGAGGCCGGCGAGCAGCTTCTGGCGGGCCGTGGCACGCAGGTCGGGCTGGTCGGGATCATCGGCGAGATCGGCAAGCCCCGGGGCTGCGGCGACGGAAATCGGCAGGCTCGGGGTCCGGGGCGGCGCCGGCTCGCCGCAGAAGATCTGCCGGGCCGGCTCGCGCTTGAGCACGGCGGTCTGGAGCTGCGCCCAGGCGTCGAGCGAGGGCGTCTCCGCCCCGGGAAAGCTGGTCATGGAGGCCAGTCGGTCGTGGTCGAGCCAGAGCATCACGCTCCCCAGGGGAATGCGTTCGACGGGTGCGATGGCGGCGAGGTTCGCGGAGGCGCAGGGGGGTGCCCAGACCGTCTCCAGCCGCTCCAGGGAGCGCTGGGAGGCCGGGTCGAATGTGCGGAGGCTTTCGATGACGTTGCCGAAGAAATCGACGCGGATGGGGAGCGGGGCGTCGGGAGGCCAGAGGTCGATCAGGCCGCCGCGTACCGCGAGCTGTCCCTTGGCGATGACCTCCGGCTCGCGGGCATAGCCGGCCTGGACGAGCGCGGCGACCAGTTGGTCGAAGGGATGGTCTTCCGCCCCGACGCGCAAGGTTCGGCCCGCCTCTGCGACCGCCGCCGGATCGGGCAGGGGGGCGAGGAGCGCCGTGGCCGTGGTGACCAGCAGCGTTGCGAGCGGTTGCGAAGCTTCGCCCTGCAGGCAATGGGCCACCGCCAGCCGCGCGCCATCGAGCTCGATGTCGGACTTGTCGCCCGCTTCCGGCGGAGGCAGCAGGAGCGGTTCGTGCGAGCCGGGCGGGGCCAGCGTGCGGAGGTCGGCGTAGAGCGCTTCGAGTTCGTTGGGGCCCGCGGCGACGACAACCACCCAGGTCTGCGAATGGTGCCGGTTGAGCGCGAGGGCCGTCAGTGCGGCGGCGGCGCCGGGCAGGGCGGGAGCCGCGACGGCCGGCGCCTGTCCCGGCCACGCCTGGCGGAGGATCGCCTCCACGCCGCGAATCTGTTTCTCGGTGTTTCCGGGCTTTCCGTGTGAATATTGATTGGTAATTGGTGCGGACATGTGACGTGCAACCATCGACTAAGCGCGTGGATTAAGCGTAAGATCAATGAACGTTCCCTTTGCGAGTGGTGTGCCGCTTGTGCGGATAGCGGGCCGCTGGCTCCGGCTTCTCCTTGCCGGATTTGGCGGCGGTGCTGGTTTTGCGCAGCTCGCGGATCTCGTCGCGGAGGCCGGCGGCGCGTTCGAATTCGAGCGCCTCGGCGGCCTCCAGCATTTCGCGCTCGAGATCTTCGAGGACGGATGCCAGGTCGTACTCCTCGGCATTTTCGGCCACGGCATGCGCCGCCAGCTCGCGGGCTGAGGCTTCGCTGCGGAGTTCGTCGTTGAGTGCGCGCTGGGTGCTGCGGGGGGTGATGGCGTTCGCTTCGTTGTAGGCCAGCTGACGCGCGCGCCGGATGCGCGTTGTCTCGATCATCCGCTGCATCGAGCCGGTGATGCAGTCGGCATACAGAATCACGCGGCCCTGCAGATGCCGGGCGGCGCGGCCTGCTGTCTGGATCAGGGAGGTGTCGGAACGGAGGAACCCCTCCTTGTCGGCATCCAGCACGGCGACGAGCGCGACCTCGGGGAGGTCGAGCCCTTCGCGCAGGAGGTTGATGCCGATGAGGGTGTCGAACGCGCCGCGGCGCAGCCGCCCCAGAATGGCGACGCGCTCGATGGCGTCGATGTCGGAGTGGAGGTACTCCACGCGGAGCCCCGCCTGCGCGAGGTAGGTGGCGAGATCCTCCGCCGTCCGCTTGGTGAGGGTCGTGACGAGCGTGCGGTCGCCGGCCGCCGCCGTCCGGCGGATCTCCTCCATGACATCGTCGATCTGTCCGCCCAGCGGCCGCACCTCGACGGGCGGGTCGAGCAGGCCCGTCGGCCGGATGACTTGCTGCGCCGTGCATTGGCTGACCTCGCGTTCCGCCGCGGCGGGCGTGGCGCTGGCGAAGATGATCGCCCCGACCTTCTTTTCGAATTCGTTGAAGTTCAGGGGGCGGTTGTCGGCGGCCGAGGGGAGGCGGAAGCCGTGCTCGATCAGCGTCTGCTTGCGGACGCGGTCGCCGTTGGACATGCCGCGGAGCTGGGGCAGCGAGGCGTGCGACTCGTCGATGATGGTCAGGAAGTCGCCCCTGAAGTAGTCGAGCAGGCAGGCGGGCGGCTCGCCGGGGGCGCGTCCGGCCAGTTGCGCCGAGTAGTTCTCGATGCCGCTGCAATAGCCGAGTTCGCGGAGCATGTCGAGGTCGAAGAGCGTCCGCTGCGCGATCCGCTGGGCCTCGAGGAGCTTCCCCTGGGATTCAAACCAGGCGACGCGGGCGTCGAGCTCCGCGCGGATGCTGTCCAGCGCGGCGTTGATCTTCTCCCGGGGCAGGACGAAGTGCTTGGCGGGCGAGATCAGCGTGCGATCGAGCCGTTCCATCGACCGGCAGGCGACGGGGTCGTAGCGGTAGAGGGCGACGATCTCGTCGCCGAAGAACTCGATGCGGACGCCGTCCTTGCGGTACGAGGGGAAGATGTCGAGGATGTCCCCGCGGACGCGAAAGGTCCCCGACTGCGGCTCGATGTCGTTGCGCTGGTACTGGATGGCGACGAGCTGCTCCAGCACGGCGTCGCGGGCGATGGTCTGGCCGGACGCCAGGCTCACCAGCATGGTGCGGTAGTCTTCGGGCGAGCCGAGTCCGTAGATGCAGGAGACGCTGGCGACGATGATGACGTCGTCGCGGCCCAGGAGCGAGTTGGTGGCGGAGAGGCGGTAGCGCTCGATCTCCTCGTTGATCGCGGCGTCCTTCTCGATGAAGGTGTCGGTCTGCGGGATGTAGGCCTCGGGCTGATAGTAGTCGTAATAGCTGACGAAGTACTCGACCGCGTTGTTGGGGAAGAAGGCCTTGAGTTCCGCGAAGAGCTGGGCGGCCAGCGTCTTGTTGTGCGAGATGATGAGGGTGGGGCGCTTGTGCGCGGCGATGACGTTGGCGGCCGTGTAGGTCTTGCCCGATCCGGTGACACCCTCCAGGCATAGTCGCCGGCAGCCGTCGTTCAAACCCTTGACCAGGGTCGCGATCGCCTGGGGCTGATCGCCGGTGGGCGTATAGGGGGCTACCAGTTCAAAGTCGTGGTTCAT
>CAZQKI010000269.1:0-5464 GCA_964592855.1 uncultured Lentisphaerales bacterium | reverse complement strand
CGCGCGTGCCCGGCTCGTAGCCGAAGCACTCGCCCAGCGCGGCGCGGATGGCCGGCGCGGTCTGCACGACCACGTGCAGGTTCGGGTTCTCGATCGCCTTCCAAACCTCGGGAATGCAGGTCCGTTCGATGATCGCCCCCACCGGGCAGATCGCCGCGCACTGTCCGCACTGCACGCAGGCCACGCTGTCGAGGTCATGCGTGAAGGCCGGGCCGATCACGGTCTGGAACCCGCGTCCCTGCGGGAAGAGCGCGCCGACCCCCTGCACCTCGTTGCAGACGGAGACGCACCGCCGGCACTTGATGCATTTGCCGTTGTCGCGGACCAGGGCCGGGGTCGAATCGTCCTTGTGCGCCTTGGCCCGCACCCCTTCGAACGGGACGATCGAGACGCCCATCTCCCCGGCCAGCGCGCGCAGTTCGCAATCGATGCTGCGATCACAGGTCGGGCAGTTGCCGTCGTGTTCCGAGAGCAGCAGCTCCACCACCTGGCGCCGCGCCGCGCGGGCCTTGGCGCTGTGCGTGTGGACGATCATCCCCTCGGTCGCCGGCGTGGCGCACGACGCCATCAGCGTGCGCGCCCCCTCGACTTCGACCAGGCAGACGCGGCAGGCGCCGATCGCCTCGCGGTGTTCGATGTTGCACAGTGTCGGTATCGAAACGCCCGCCTGGCGCGCGGCGCTGAGAATCGTCGCCCCTTCGGGCACCTGGATCTTCTGAGCATTGATGGTCACGTTCAACATGGACGTCTCTCCGGTTTAGGCGTTATCACATCCGCAGGGTTGCTTGCCGTAGTCGCAGCGCAGGCAGCGCTTGGCCTGCCGCAACGCCGTGCTTTCGTTCCAGGGCTGCTCGACTTCCGTGAAGTTCTGCCGCCGCTTCTCCAGGGCGATGGCCGGCAGGCGTTCGCGGGCGTAGTTGACCGGATCGGCATTGGGATCGAAGCTGGCGCCGGAATCGTGATAGCCCCGCCAGAAGGCGTGTTCCGCCCCCGTCAGCAGTGCGTCAACCGCGGCGGCCGTCCGTTCGCCGGCGGCGATGGCCTCCACCACGGACGAAGGGCCGGAAACCGCGTCGCCTCCGGCAAATAGCCAGGGCACCGAGGTCTGGCCCGTGCGCGGATCGGCCTTGATCCAGCCGCGCTCCGTGCAGGCCACCTCCACCGTTCCGGTCAGCGTCTTGCTGTCGAGCGCCTGACCGATGGCGATGATGATCTGGTCGGCGGGGATGACCTCGGTTTCCGCCTCGGCGGCATCCTCGGGACGCCGGCGGCCGGAACGGTCGAACTCGCCCAGCTTCATGGGATGGCAGCGCAACCCCGTGACCTTGCCGTTCTTCACGTCGAAGGATTCCGGATGAATCAACGTCCGGAGCGTGACGCCCTCCTGCAGCGCCTCCTCGATCTCCTCGGCATAGGCCGGCATCTCCTCGCGTGTGCGCCGGTAGAGCACGGTGACGCTTCCGGCGCCGAGGCGGATCGCCGTGCGGGCGGCATCGATCGCCGCGTTTCCGCCGCCGATTACGGCCACCCGCTTGCCGACCGGAACCGAGCCGCGGATGTTGTACTGGCGGAGGAAGTCCATCGCGTCGGTCACCCCCAGCGCGTCGGCCCCCGGCACGTCCAGCGACAGCCCCAGCGCCGCGCCCATGGCCAGGAAGACCGCCTCGTAGCCCTGCGCCTTCAGGTCGTCCAGGGTGAAGTCCTGGCCCAGCGTCCGGCCGGTCTCGAGGTTGACGCCGAGATGCTCGATCATTCGCACCTCGCGGGCCAGTTCCTCGCGTGGCAGACGGTAGGCGGGGATTGCCTGGACCAGCATGCCGCCGGGGCGGGGCGCGGACTCGAAGACATCGGGCTTGTAGCCCATCCGTGCGAGGAAGTAGGCGCAGGACAATCCGGCGGGCCCCGCGCCGATCACGGCGACCTTGCGCTTCGCGTTCGCCGCATTCTCGCGGACCTCCGGCACCTGGACGGTGACCTCCTGGTCCACCATGAAGCGCTTGATGCCGCGGATGGCGACCGGCTCGTCCAGCGTGGCGCGCCGGCACTTGTCTTCGCAGGTATGGAAGCAGACGCGGGCGCAGACCGAGGCGAAGGGGTTCTTCTCGCGGTGCAGCCGCAACGCCTCGGCATACCGCTTGTCTCCCACCAGCGAGACGAAGCCCGGCACATCGACACCCGCCGGACAGGCGCTCAGGCAGGGGGCGCGGACCAGTTGCGCGCAGACGCCCGACCGGCAATGACGGTCGCGGATGTGCTCCTCGTATTCGTGCCGGAAGTGGCGGATCGTCGAGAGGACGGGGTTGGGCGCCGTCTGGCCGAGTCCGCACAACGACGACGTCTTGATGAAGGTCCCGAGCTCCACCAGCCGGTCGATGTCCTCCATCTCGCCCTGGCCCGCGCAAATGCGCTCCAGGATCTCGAGCATCCGGCGCGTGCCGACCCGGCAGGGGACGCACTTGCCGCACGACTCCTCCTGGACGAACTCGATGAAGAAGCGCGCCACGTCCACCATGCAGGTGTTCTCGTCCATCACGATCAGCCCGCCGGAGCCCATGATCGCGCCAAGCTCGGCCAGCGGTTCATAGTCCAGGGGAACGTTCAGATGGTCGCGCGGAATGCAGCCGCCCGAAGGTCCGCCGATCTGCGCCGCCTTGAAGTGGCGGTTGTTGCGGATGCCGCCGCCGATGTCGTAGATCACCTCGCCCAGCGGCGTGCCCACGGGAACTTCGACCAGGCCCGTGTTGCGCACCGCGCCGGCGAGGGCGAACACCTTCGTCCCCTTGCTCTTGGCCGTGCCCATCGACGCGTACCAGGCTCCGCCCTTCAGCAGGATGGCCGGGACATTGGCGTAGGTCTCCACATTGTTGAGGACGGTCGGGCGGCCCCACAGCCCCTTCTGGGCGGGGAAGGGGGGGCGGGGGCGCGGCTCGCCGCGCAAGCCCTCGATCGAGGCCATCAGGGCGGTCTCCTCGCCGCACACGAAGGCGCCCGACCCCTTGCGGATCTCCAGGTCGAAGGAGAAGTCCGTCCCCAGGATCCGCTTGCCGAGCAGCCCGCAGGCGCGGGCCTGGTCGATGGCGATCGAGAGCCGCTCGACGGCGAGCGGGTATTCGGCGCGCACGTAGACATAGCCCTGCTGCGCGCCGATGGCGAAGGCGGCAATGATCATGCCTTCGACGACACTGTGCGGATCGCCCTCCAGCACGCTGCGGTCCATGTAGGCGCCGGGATCGCCCTCGTCGGCGTTGCACAGCACGTACTTCACCGAATCGGCGGATGGCGACTGCGCGGCCAGATTCCATTTCAGCCAGGTCGGGAAGCCGGCGCCGCCGCGTCCGCGCAGCCCCGATTGCTTCATCTCGTCGATCACGGCGGCCGGCGTCATTTCCGTCAGCACCTTGGCCACCGCCGCATAGCCGTCCCGGGCAACCGCGTCGCCGATCCGCCCGGGGTTGATCCAGCCGCAGTTGCGCAGCACCACCTGCGTCTGCCGCTTGAAGAAGTCGATGTCCTGCCGGCACGGCATGGGCGTCTTGCCCGAGGGGTCGGTCACCAGCAGCCGCTCGACCCGCTGGCCGTTGCAGATGTGGGAGGCGACGATCTCCTCGGCGTCGGCGGGCTTCACCCCCTGGTAGAAGGTCCGGTCTTCGCCGACCAGCACGACCGGGCCGATCACGCATGGCCCCATGCATCCCGTCTCGACCAGCGCGACCGCCTTGCCGAGCCCAGCCTTCTCCAGGGCGGCATTCAAGGCGTCGCGCACCTCTTTGGCCCCGGAGGCGAGACAGCTTCCGCCAAAGCACACGAGGATCTGCCGGGACTTCTCCTGCGGGCTGGCGGGCTGGCTGCTGCGCAGCCGTTCGCGCCAGGCGGCGAGGTCGGCGGCGGTTTTGACTTTGGACAGCTTGACCGCGCTCATGCGTGCTCCTTTTCCCCGGGCACGGCGGCGCCGGACAGGATCTGGTTGACCAACTCGCCGACACGGGCCGGCTTGACGCGCTGGTAGACGGTGTCGTTGACCATGACCACGGGAGCCATGCCGCAGGCGCCGAAGCAACGGCCGACCTCCAGCGAGAACTGGCGGTCCGGGGTCGTTTCGCCGACGTCGATCGACAATTTTTTCTTGAAGGCGTCGAGCACCTCCTTGCCGCCGCGGACATAGCAGGCGGTGCCGAGGCAGACGCGGACCAGAAACTTGCCGCGGGGCTGCAGGGTGAAGAAGGAGTAGAAAGTCACCACGCCGGCGACCTCGCTCACCGTCTTGCCGAATCCTTCGGCGATGCGGCGGATGACGGCTTCCGGCAGATGGCCGAAGAGCGCCTGCGCGGTTTGCAGAGCGGGTATCAGACCGCCCGGCTTGTCGCGGTGGCCGCTGATGACTTCGTCCAGTCGGGCGTAAAGATCGGCCTCTGAAGGTTCACAGGAACACGTGCAGCCGCAAGGTGCGGCCTCAGCGGATCGAGCAGTCATTCATTTCTCCCTCTATCCCCGGCACTCGGGAATCAAAAAAAAACAAAAACCACACCCATCCCGGCGCACACCGCCGGAAACGGTCTGTCCACCCGGTCGGGTGAGGCCTTTACAGAACCCCCTCGATGTAGTTCTCGAGGTTGCGGATCATCGCGTCCTTCTCGGAGGCCACGAACTTGACGAGGTCGCCGATCGAGATGATCCCGACCAATTTCTGTTCCTTGTCGAGGATCGGCAGATGGCGCACACGGTTCTGCGTCATCAACGACATGCAGTTGTCCACGGTCATTTCAGGCGAGGCGTAGATGACCTTCTTCGTCATGGCGGATTGAACCGTCTCCGTCCGCGCCGACTTTCCGGCCAGCAGCACCCGGGTCAGGGCGTCGCGTTCGGCGAAGATTCCGGCCAGCTTGCCGCGCGCATTCAGAACGAGGAGCGAGCCGATGTTTTTGTCGTTCATCAGCTTGACGGCCTCGAAGACCGTGGCTGTCGGCGCAATGGTGATGACATCGTGACCCTTCTGCATCAGGATCTGACCGATCAGTGTGTTCATCGCATACCCCTTTTCTTGGTTTTCACTGCGGGCCACCACTCAGGATGTCCCGAAAAGTCCCCATGCACCTTCGGCGGCGGCGGATACGATACAAAACACTCCAGCAGGAACGGCGATACAATCCGCCCGAATTGATATTACGTTACGGGTCGCGATGGGGGCTTGTCAAGTTTTTCCGCGCGTCATTATTTTTCTTCGATTATCGCCCCGGTTTTGTCCACCGATCCCCGATTACTGATTGATGTACGAGTAAGGGGAGGCGGTTCGCCCGCAAGGAACGAGGCATCGGGGGAACTCTCGACGTAGGACGGTCCTCCGGGCCGTCCCGGCAGGTGCGCAGAGACAGGACGGCGCGGGAGCACCGTCCTACTTCGGACCGCGCCGTTTGGAAGCCTGAAGGGCGCTATTAATCGTCACTTTTCGGTGGACGCTTACGGTCGA
>CAZQKI010000268.1:0-5466 GCA_964592855.1 uncultured Lentisphaerales bacterium | reverse complement strand
ACTCGATCCAACTGGCCGGCAAAGCCGGCCAGAGGCCTCACTGAACCCTGAACCCGGTTTCCTGAACCCTGAACCCTCGGCAGGCGTCCGTCATTCCTCCCCCGCGCCGAACCGAATGCGGCGCTTGAGGGTGACTCCCTCCACCACGCGGCCGTTTTCCACGTAGAGATCGGCAAGGATCTTCGTGATCCGCGGATCCCGATAGCGCGTCAGCCGGGCCGCACGCTCGGCGGCGGTTATGGCCGTGGCCACGTTCCGGATGGGCGGCTTGCCGCGGCCCAGGCAGACCGCCAACCCGATGAGCGCGTCGGGATCGTCCGTCCGGCGATCCAGGATGGTTTGATAGTGACGCAGCGCCTCCGCCTCCTTCCCCAGCGCAAAGGCCACCTCGGCCAGCGCCAGCCGGCAGTCCGTCTCATCCGGATCAAGCGATACCGCGCGGACCAGATTCAGATAGGCCGATTCCTTGCGTCCGAGCCCCCGGTCGGCCATCGCCACGCCGTAGAGGGCGCTCACGCGCTCGGGAACCACGCCCAGCGCATCGCTGTACAACCGCGCGGCTCCGGCATAATCCTTCCGCGCCAGTGCATAAGCCGCCTCCTGCTCCATGGCCGAGAGCAGGCGATCCAGGAAGGCATCTTCGGCATTCAGCCTGGCCGCCGCCCGCGCCTGCGTCATCACCGCGTCGCGCGTCGCCGAACCGAAGTTCGCGCGCAGCTCCATGATCGCCGCCCGCGCCGCCATCTGCCGCATCGCACGCGCCTGAAGCGCCTCGAAAAGCCCGGGGTCCAGCCCGCCCGGCTGCAACGTGTCGAGATTCCACGTGCGTGCCGCCTCGATTTCCGCCAGCGTCTGCAGGCTCAGCCCCGGGGTCAACCGCCCGCGGGCCACCGACCCGGCCAGGCGCGGACCCTGCAGACGGCGCGGCCGGTGATCCGCATCCACGGCCAGATAGCGCTTCACCCCCGCCGGCGTCATCACCAGGCACGCCAGCAGATCGGGGAGGGCCTTCACGCCGACCCGCGACAGCTCCCGCATCACCATCCGGTGCTCCAGACGCGCCAGCAGCCGTTCCGCATCGAACGGCAGCGCCCCCGCCGCGCCGATCAGCAGGTAGCGGTTGAACTGCGGCGACCACACCTGCATCTGCGGAAAGACGGTGGCAAAGGAACCGACGATGCGCCGCAGGTGGTGCGGGGCGAGCGCCTGCGCATCAAGCGCGACGCACAGGATGCCGTTCGTCGCCAGGGCGCTGCGGCAATCGGCAAAGGCGTCCTGCGTGAGCATCCGCGCCCCGCTGCGCGTCCACGGCGGACCGGGCTGAGAAACGATGACATCGTAGCGTCCCGCTTCGCTGCGCGGCAGCCGGGCCGGGCACCACGCGGGGAAACTGACGCGGGGATCGTCGAGAACCTCCTCGCGTCCATGCCCGTCCGCCAGCATCTGCCGGATGATCGGCAACTGACCCCGCTCGACCCCCGCGCACGCGATGATGGTCAGCGGATGGTCCGTCGCCGCCGCCAGCCCCGCGCCGTCGTCCACGCCCAGCAAGGCGAGGCGGAGCGGTTCGGCATGGAGCAGCAGGGGCAGCTGTACCGCCAGGCTGGCGGTTGGCAGATCGCCCGGCAGGACGACGCGGCGTTCGCCGTCGCGGCACAGCAGACGATCTCCGCCCGGGAAACGGCGTAGCGTCAGCGCGTGCCGCCGGCCGTCGCTGTGCGCCGCGATCATCCCCGGCAGACGGACCAGCGCGCCCTGCGTGCCGAGCCAGCAGCCGATGGCCTGCTCCGACAACAACGGCGCCGCTCCGCGAAAACTCAGGCAGAACCAGGCGGCCAGCAGCATCGGCAGCAGACCGGCAAGTCCCAGCAGACGCGGCGTTCGCGGAAGCGAAGCCAACAGCGCAAGGCTTGCCGCCAGCGCGCCCAGGAGGGTTGCGCCACGCAACGTCGTCTCCACGCCCCAGGCCGGAAGCAATCCATTCCACGCCGTGATCGCCCCCGCCAGCACACTCCCTGCAAGGACGAGATCGGCCCGGCCCTTGCCGCCCGCCTGCCGCAGGAGCATCCAGCCCATCCCCGCCAGTGCGGCGATCGGCAGCAGCACGCGGCTCAGGATACCTGCCTGCCAGAGCAGAAAACGTCCATACGCCGGCACCTGTCCGCCGAATTTCGTCAGCCCCGACACGATGGCTCCCGGCAGCAGGAACGGCGCGAGCGCAAGCCAGGCGAGCAGGACGACGAGGAGCCACGGCGACCACCCGGGAAGCTCCGACCGGTTCCGCATCAGCCGTGTCCCGGCCCAGGCGCCAAGCGCCAAGCCGGCCAGCACGAGGGCCAGCGCGACGCTTGAGCCCTGGCACGTGCCATCGCACCAGAAGGGGACGAGCCGCACGTAGGCGGCCGCGAAGCCCCCGAAGGCCAGCCCGCCCATCGCGGCCATCATCAGCATGCGAGATTGTTTCATGAGGTTGTGCCGGCTTGTTTTTCGTCCCGGACCGTCTCCATCCACGTCGCATCGCTTGTGGCTTTGGCGTGGGCGCGCGCCTCGCGCCACGCCAGGCCCCAGAGCGCGACGTACCAGATCACGACGCCCGCGAGGGACATCGAGCACTTGAACGAGGCCAGCGGCCACTCCGTCACGGTCACGGCCGTCTCCTTCATGAGGGCGGCGCCCAGCCACACCCCCTGATTGCACAAGATCCCCAGGTGGGTGGAGACCGAGGTGACCACCAGGCTGAGGCTGGCGAGGAGCATGACGAGCGATGAAAGGGGAATGACGAGCAGGTTGGCCGGCAACGAGTAGGTCGGGAAGAACCCGAAGTAATAGGCGGTCAAAGGGAGGGAAACCAGCCACGCCGCCAGGGAGACGCCGAACAGCTCCGTCGCGGACGTCGCCAGTTTCACGCCCAGGCTGCGCCCGCGCCGGCGCCACTTCGACAGGGCCAGGTCGCCGCCCTGTTGATTCATCAGCTCCACCGTGTGGACGAGACGCTCCACACGGACGAGCCGGCGGATGCAACGGGTTGTCGGCCCGGCGAGGATGATGAGCCCCAGCACCATCATGAACGAAAGGATGAACCCCAGGTCGAGAATCTGCAGGGGATCGACGAGCAGAAGCAGAGCGGCGCTGACCGCCAGGATGGTCAGCGAATCGGGGCGGCGGCCGAGCAGCGGCGCCAGCAGATAGAGTCCCGCCATGACGCCCGCGCGCATCGCGCTGGGCTGCCCCCCGGTCGCGACGATGTAGAGGGCGAGGATCGGTGCGAGCGGGACGATCCAGAGCCGCCGCGGCACGCCCAGGCGGGCGACGGCGAAGGTGAGCAGCGCGGCGAGGACCACGATATGGAGTCCCGAGATGGCGAAGATGTGGATGGTGCCCGACTGGCGGAACGCCCGGTTGAGCGGGCGCGGGATTTCGCTGCGGTAGCCCAGCATCATCGCCTGGATGAGCTTGACCTCGTCGGCGTGCTTTTCGATGCCGGCAGCGAGCCGCCCGGCCGCCACCCGGCGGCAGCCTTCCAGCCAAGCCTGCCACCCCGTGGTCGGCCGCAGGTCGCGCGTCGACGCGCGGGCACGCGAAATCATGAAGAAGCGGATGGTGTTCGACGGCCCGGCCCCATTCCCGGCAGCGAGCGACCGGCGGGTGCGATGAAGGGCGCCGGACATCCGCCACCGTTCGCCGGTCCGGGGAACGGGGTGTTGGCCGTCGGGTTGGGACGGCCCGTACCAGCTCACGGAAATCGCCAGGCGCGGCAGCGGTTCGCAACGGTCGTCGGCGAGCAGGACCAAACGGTTCAGCATGAAGCGGTAGCAGGTTTCCCCGCGGGAGGCCGGCGAGGTCCGGATCGCGCCCGCCACTTCACCCTGCACCGTGACGCGCGACTCCGTGTCCGCCGCCGCCTCCAGCCGCATCTGGCTCGCGCGCAACCGGTCCCCCGGACCCGCCGCCAGCGCCCAGCCCAGGAAGAGACAGACGCTGTAGCGCAGCCACCGCCGCGGCGACGGTCGGCGCGGCACAAAGGAAAGGATGAACACGACCCCCAGCGCGATCCAGGCGCCGCGGCCGGCGTCGCCCCAGTGCAATCCGCCAAGCGTGCCGAGCACGAAGGCGATCACGCCGATCACCGCTGGACGACGCGGGGTCATGGGATCTGCTTGAGAAACTCCACGCCGATCCCGCGATGCACCCAGAGAATCGGCAGCAGGGCCACGCAACCCACGAGGGGAAGAACCAGCAGCAGCAGCCCCAGACAGCAGGAGCAGCAGATGAAGAGCACGATGGCCACCGCCGCCGCAACCCAGAACAGGGACAGCAGAATGAAGAAGCGCAGAATGGCGAAGGGATGGTTGCGGCAGATGCACCCGACCCGCTGCCAGGCGTCCCAAACGCCCGTTTGGTGACGGTACATGATGGGCTCCACGAAGTGGAAGCTCATCGACTTCAGCGTGCTCCAGGTGGACAGGACCATCACCAATCCGCCCCCCCACACCGCCAGCCACTGCAGGGAGATCGCGGCGCCGATGCCCGCCCAGTCGCCGCTCCGCACCAGACCGAGGCCGATCGAAACGGCGGCGCCTGCGACGATCGCGAGGATGGCGATCCACCCCAGCGCCCCCAATCCCAGCCGCCACCAGAAGAGCGGCATCGCCGTCACGCCCGCCACCTGCCACGCCTCGCGGACCGTGGACTTCGGATGCTCCAGGCGATGGAGGAACATGAAGCTGCCGCGCGCCCGCAGCCAACAGAAGAGCACCGCGAACAGCACACCCAGTATGATGGCGCCCAGAATGGCGGCCGTGAAGATCGGCGTTGCGGCGAAAGCCTTGAACACCTTGTCAATGGCCTGCTCCGGCGAGTGGGTCCCCGATGCCAGGCTCGCTTTCAGCTCCTCGACGTCGATCAGGCTCTGCAGATTGGGGCCTCCGCCGCCGATGTTGGCCAGCCAGGCGCAAAACCCGAAGCTGAACCATCGGGCAATGTCGAACGGACGGAAGAGCGCCTGCACCATCGAGCGCCAGATGCGGCGGAAGGCCCGCCGGCTGCTGAGGGGGCCATCGTCGTCGGCGTCCGGCACGACGGACGGTTCGGGTGCCGTCCCGGCGGGGGGCTCCTCAACGGGCGGCGGCGGGGGCGGGAGCGGGATCGCAGCGATCTCCGGAAAGAGGCCCTCCACCGATCCGGCGGGGCGCCAGGCATCCCCGAAAGGCGCGGCCCAGACCAAGTCCGAGGAATGAAGCTGGCCCCGGCCGACCCGGTCGCGCAGCCCCTCCCAATTCATCGGTCCGATCCGGCTGCCGTTCAACACGCAGTACCATTCGTATTTGTCTTGTTCGGCCATAGGGCGTCAATCACTCTTCCAACCGCAGCACATCCATCGGGCTCCCGCGCTCCCGTGCGGATGGGGCGCCGGAAACAGGCTCCGTCCACGGCTCTTGATAAATTTCCGTCATTCTCCCACGCCCG
>CAZQKI010000267.1:0-5507 GCA_964592855.1 uncultured Lentisphaerales bacterium | reverse complement strand
TCGCTTCCGTACGCCTGGTTTTCAGGCAACTTTTCCGCGTTTCGCCGAAGAGCCACTTTTACAAGGAAAACCTCATGCTTCACACAAATACGCAACATAACGTCCAACGCAACATAAGACGAGAACGGTTGACGAGCGAACGCGAGTCCTGTGCGTCCAATCAAACGGGCGCGACATGGGACGAACTGGACCCCGCCGTCCCCGGCGGTGGCGAATGAAGCGGTCGCTCCGGTCTCCCATTCGCTACGGCGGAGGACCGCCGGCTCCATCTCATCCTGATGCGCGTGCCCCGGGTAAACAATCCGCTCCTCTGGAGACCACAGGTTACTGGCGTGGGCGATGTTGACGAGAATACGCTCTGCCCCACGATCCAAGTGGTCGCATGCGGCCACTCGCTTGGGTTCCCAATCCGCCCACGTCAAATGTCGACGTTAATCAAATCCACGTCCCCGTCGTCCGCCTCATCGTCACCGTCGTTCTTCTCCTGTGAAAGGATCACTCCGGTGAACGATATTGAGGCACCCTGACCCAGCGGTTCGTCCGACTTGCAGAAGGTGCGCACCGCCTCCTCGAATTCCTCCTGCTGTTCGGCAAAGGAGCTTTCCATGGAATCCGACATCTCGTCGATTTCGTCGTCTTCTTCTTCCGCGTCGGCCGTCGCAGTTCCAGCCGGCACGGCCGCAGTTCCCGCCGGTGCGGCCGCTGCCGCTCCCGCCGGCACGGCCGGCGCAGGCAAGTCCACCAACCACATGCCATGACCGTAGCCCTCCTCCCCGCCGACCAGCATACCCGTAATCATCCCTTTCGATTGGCTGCCCTTTCTGCCCATTGCAGACAGGTAGCCGGAGTACATGCGGTCTGATGATTTGTCGGCATGCTCCACTTTGATCGACAAGCCCCGACCGAGGCCGGCGGAGGCGAGCGAGACGACCAGCGGCGTTCCCCGGACCAGTTGCCGCCGGCAGCATTCGCGCAACTCGGCGATCACGTTGGTGGACACCAAAGCCCCATCCAGTTTCTTCAATCGCGCGACCTCGTCCTTGGGAAGCGTGGCATCCGTCTTCACCGACAGGATGCGCCGGGAGGGCAGCGACAAGGCCTTCATGACGGCCTCGTTCTCATCGGCGGCCTCCGCCAAGTAGAGGCTTTCGGCGTCGGTCAGTCCATCAAGAATTTTGCCCAGGGTCAGGGGCGTCGCCTGCGACAGGTCCGTCTCGATCGCCTTCCTGCGTGCGGCAGACACCTCGTCGGCCGACGGCATTTTGGGCAGTTCGTCCTCCGGCTTTCCCGCCAGGCGGGCTTCCGCCCGGGCACGCATGATACACAGGGTCGCCTCCGGCCGGAGGTTTGCGATCCCCGAGCGCCGGGAATACTGATCCATCGGCGAAGCGTTCCCGTAAAGCGTGTCGATGCTCACTGCCGCCAGGTCGGCAATCGTCATCGCAGATTCATCACCGTCAAATCTCCCGCCCTTCGGCATCGCTCGTGTGTCGGCCAGCAGGATGCGCCAGGCGGGCGCATTCGTGCCGATGCTCACCTTGTTCTTCTCGGCGAGTTGTTTCATCATCGCCTCCATCGCTTCCGGGGATTCCATCGCCTCCATCTCTTGCTCCATGCCCGCCTCCATGCCCGAAAGGCGCAGCATCGGCATCATCTGGAGAACCCGCGACCGCGCGTGGACATTAGTCGCCTGGACCGCTGCCGCAAGCAAAGCCGGAACCGCGGTGGCGGCCGGCAGGTTACCGAGCGTGCCGTATGCCATCATGGCGCCTTCGTCGTCGTCATCGGCCGCCACCAGTGACGCGATCACCTCGGATAGGTCCGCCTTCTTGACCAGCGCCCGCAACCGCTTGATTTCGGTTTCGGCCTGCTTCTTCTTCTGTTTGACAAACTCTTCGTTGCCGGCCATGCCCGCCGGCAATTCGATCTTCTCCCGCATGGCGGCGTACTTTTCGACGAACGCCGCTGCCGCCTCACCGCGCTTCTGGACGTACTGCATCACCGACCCGTTTCCGTGCCCCATCCTGAAGTATTCCCGCTCATCCGATGGCGGTTCGAGCAGATAGGCTTCGATCACCGGCGCGTTGGTCGCGACGTCGTTCTGGAGCATGTAGGCGATGGCCGCCTGCTTCTGGCGGTCGTCGCCGGTCTTCAGAAAGTGCCCGGCCAGGTCGGCGGGGGGGACGGTCTTGAGCGTCGCATAGGCCTCCCGGGCCGCCTCGACCACCTCCTCGGGCGCAACCTCTTCGGCCGAATGCTGCTCGTTCTGCTCCTGGCGGCACAGCGGTTCCAGCAGGTGTCGGGCGATCTCGCCGCGGGTCTGCGGGCGATCCATATCCCGATAGGATTGCAGCGTACGCTCCTCCTCCGGCTGCTCGCTGTCGTAGCTGCTGTATCGGGTTGACATTCCGACATCGTTCCGCCGCAGCGGGCACAAGGTCTCGTCGCCCGCCAGGGCCAGCAGCAGCGGAACCGACTGGAGTCCCCTCGCCCGTATCCGGCCGATCACGCTGTCATCCTTCATCGCCCGCTCCGATTTGGCCGGAGGGAGAAACCAGAAATCACCCGAGCCCCCCCGCGACTCGGCCGCCCCCGTCTCCATCGCCAACGCGTCGGCCAGCGCCCGATCCGTGGCATCAAGCCCCTCGCCGACAATCGCCGGCGGCGTCGTCAGGGCGGCTCTGGTCTGCAGCCGCTCGGCCAGCATCTTGGCCGCGCCGGCATTCCGCCAGCCGGCCGGATACCGCTTCAGCAGCGCGTCGACCGATGCCTGGTAGGCGGCCCAGTCGTGCGTCGCCTGGAAGGCGTCGACTGTCCCGGCCAGCTGAGCGTCCGCCATGACGTTCACGGCGCCGAGAATGACCTTGCGTGAATCGCCGGCCAGCGTGAAGAGGGCTCCGGCCAAGGCATTCGCCTCCTGGACCTTGCCGTTCTGCCAGGCGAGCGCCGCGAGGAGAAACAGCGCGCCGGGCGCCTCGTCCGACCGGATGAACGAATCATAGCGCATCGCCCGGCCCCCCGCCGCTTTGGCCTGGAGCTTCTTCTCCACGAAGGCCGTCGCCTTGGCGAGGTCGCGGGACAGATCCTTGGGCGTCCAGGAACCGGTAGGCTCCGATTCGTCGCTGAGCGGGTGCGTCGTGCCAGCAACCTGCCCCTTGGCCGAGGACCGAGCAACGGCATTGCTTATGGCTTCGGCTTGCGCCCTTTTCTGCACCGTCTTCCGGTCGAAAAGCTCCAGCGTCCGTCCCGATGTCGTGACCAGCAGGCTCTTCCCCTCCTTGTTCTCGGAGATCAGCCAGGCATTTCCCGACAAGGAGACTTCATGCATGCCGGACATGAAACTACTGTCGTGTATATTGCCCCTGTAGACAACGAGTTCGACGTAGGTGCCCTTCGCGGTGTCCGGCAGACCCATGCGAATGAATGTTCGGAACCCCTGACTGTAGTCCTGCACGTTCGTCGCGACGGCCGTCGGCGGCTTGGCCGCCTCCGGCGCGGTTTGCGCCCCTGCCCACGCAGCAAAAAGAATACCCGCGGCGCCGACAACGCCCCGGCTCACTTCCGACCGCAAGCACCGATTCATTATTCCCTCCTTGCGGCAAATCCCTTGGCCGCACTCCTGATCACACGTATTGGCAGACTTCGGGGGCGGCCGGCCAGACCGACAGATCCTCGCCGCGCTGCCAGCGAAGCTGCTGGTTCTCGCCGAACACATGGGCGTACGTCCACAAGGTGTATTCGGCATAGGGTTGACGCGGATGGACCAGGCGGCCACCCTTGCACAAGCCTTCAGGATAGGGCGTCCGGAACAGGTCGACGATCTCCTGAACCCGGGGCTGTGCCCCGAGCTTCCGCACCCGCTCGACCAGCATCCGCTCGCCTGCGCTGCAAAACGCCCAGAACGCGGCATCCGAGCTGTTGTCGTCCGTCAAACCGTAGAGCCGGCGGTATTCGTCGCGGCAGGCCTGCTGGTGCCGACCCTGGGGTGACGCCGGATCGCGGCAGACCATGCCGCTGACATGCGCCCACCGTCCACCTTCAGGCGGAAACACCTCGCAGTGGTTGAAGCTGGACTTCTCGATCTCAGCCAGGCGCAACTGGCGGTCGTAGACGAGGAGATTGCGGCAGCCGAAGAAAGCGCTGTAGCGACAGATGAATTCCACCACGCCCGGCGTATCGTGGGCATGCTCGCCGGCCATGGAGAAGCCCGGGAGCGGAAACAGCTCCTCCGGCTCCTCGTCGATATGCATCCCCGCCCCGACGCCGTCGGCCACCCACTCCACCTGGTCCCACCAGTAGTCCGAACGGGGCAGGCTCGCCGGCAGTGGCGGCGCCGGTTTCCAGTTCGCCGCCAAGTCGTCGACATTCTTGATGAAAAAAGGCCCCCGGTCCGTGTCGAGATGCAGCAGGATGCGGCAGCGTTCGGGCTGGACCGGCGGCTTGGCGAGACCGAACCGGAGGCGCCCCCGGAACAACAGGAACCTGTCCAGGTTCATGGCGACCGCCAGGCCCAGGTCGTCGAGATTCGCCAGCCGCCGCAACTCCTTCTCGTAGATCAGCACCTGTTCGACGAACGGCTGCGCTTCCGGAAAGCGGGTGGCGGACGGAATTCGTCCCATGGCGTCCTTGTGGAAGGCGATCAGTGCCTCTGCCAGTTCCTGCCGAGGCACCCATGGGGCCTCCGCCAGGAAGCCATCCAAAGCAAGACGGGCGCTGTTAGCGCCGATTTTCGCCGCAGCCAGGCGGGCTTCCGCCAGGGGATCATACATCGACCGTCCCAAGCCTCCGCCATAGATCATGCTGGTGGCCGCCGGCCAGTGGGCTGGTATGTTGTTATACACGTGTCATTCCTTCCAAACGGCTACAGTTTACGCTTCACGAATTGTGATGTCCAACCGAATTCCGCCGCTGCTCTGCACTCGGGTGCGCGTCAAAATAGTTGACGCGCAGAGTAGCAAGGGTTCAGGGTTCAGTGAGGCCTTTCGCCGGCTTTGCCGGCCAGTTGGATCGGGTATGAGACTTGCTGAGCGGCCGCATCCCTGCTGCCTGGCTAGTCCCGCACCGGTTTGTCGACGAGACGCTGTGGCCCGAGTTCGAGAAACTCTCCGCCACCCTGCGCTCCTTTCCGGACGACATCACCGAGCGGGTCATCCGTGAAAGCGTTTTCGCCGACGACTCCGAAGCCGAAGAGTTCGCCGAACCCCGGGCACTGGCACCGTGATGTTCCGGCGCTTCCGGGTTTGTGGGGGGATTTCGTGACAGATACGCGACAACCACTGATCGCAGATGGTTTGCGAGTACGCCGGTGGAGTAAGTGCGCCGTTCAAGAACGGGTTTAAGTGAGACCTCACTTGAGCGTTGAGCGGTATCTCTCTTCGCCCCGCTTTGCGCATCACGTTTCACGTCTCCCCTCTCCCCTTCGTGTCCTTCGCGGCACCGGTATGAACACCATACCAGCATCCACCAGCAGTTCAATGGCCGCCTTGTGATTCAGGATCATCTGCGCC
>CAZQKI010000266.1:0-5621 GCA_964592855.1 uncultured Lentisphaerales bacterium | reverse complement strand
CGCGATGATGGTCGCTCCTGAAACTGAGGTAGGGGGTTATCGTCAGGTTCAACGCGGCGGGGATCGTCCCCAATACCACCCCCATCAGCGTGTTGGAGGCGTTGAGGCCCTGCATTTTCAGCGGTATGATGCTCGGCACAACCGCCTCCATCATCGACCAGCAGAAATCGCCCCAAAGCAGCCAGGCGAACAAAGCCGCCAGCCCGCGCCATGTATAGCTCAACGTCCCGACTTTATGATTTTCCGACATGCGTCTCCCTTGCAACCATAGCCTTCTTTGTGTGTCTCCGCCAGCCACTGCTTCGCGTCCTGCATCTCCGCTTCAGTCGTCAGATCAATGAAGTTCATCATCGCTCCTTGTAAGTGCAGAACTCGTGCCTACCCGCGCCGCCCCGGACCGCCTTCCGCCCCGGAAGAATCACGGTAGCAGTGGTGTTGGGCGGTACCGTCACGTGCACGCGCAGGGTCCGCGCACCATTTCTCGAAAAACGCGGCGACATCCCGGTTGAAGCACGCCGTAGGGATGAACACCTGCGCGTCGCCGGTCCAGCCCAGGCGTCCGTCACGCACAGCACCTCAACGCATTCCAGTAGTCCGCAGGGCTTCAGGCGCCCGCCATCCCGATGAATGTGCGAAGTATTGAACTCGATCGGGTTTTCCCCACAGTATGGCACCATGGCGTTGCGCAGGGAATTCACGACCTCGATCTCCAGCTGGTTGTCTCCCGAACACGTCGAATCGGTCATATCGGCGGTCCAGCCGTATTCTTCCTGCCAGGCGATCGCCCGCCAGGCGCCACCGTTCATCCGGACCCGGAACAGTATGCCCGCGGGCCGTACGAGACGAACCAGCACCCGTTGTCCCTCACTGCAGGGGGGCAGTTGGACCGCCATTGCGTACCGCATCGTTCCCGCGTAGCAGGGATACCCCTGCGCGGTCCAATCGCCCGCCGTCAACGCCCGCGGCTCCTCAATGAGCAGGGCCCGGTTCTCGTCCGTCACCCGCGCCCCGAATTCGCCGACAATATAGATACCCTCGATGGGCGTATCGAGCGAATACACGGTCTCCAGCTCAATCACATTGTCACCGGATCGCAGGAGGCCGCTGATATCCGCCTTGCGGAATGCGGGGTCCCATTGCCAATCCGTGCCGGCAACAATCGCTGTGCCGTTCACGCGCATTCGCCACAGGTCCCCCCGCTCGACCACCAAAGAGGCGGCAACCTTACGTTCCAGTCGTGACTCAAATTCAAAGCGCAGTTCGACCCGCACAGGGGCGGGCTTTACACCGCTCTTGATCAGCTTCCACGGCTGAAGCCCCGCATTTGCCCCCAGTCCGGCCGCCACCACGCGACTGCGTACCTCCCAGACTGGCACGGGGCCGGTCCATTCGCCGCCGTCCAGGCAGAACGAGCACAGGCACAGGGACAGGGTGTTGGGATGAAGCCGCGCGTGCGTCCACGGCCCCGTCAGAACCGCCAGTCGCCGCGGCGCCGGTGTTTCCGTCCGCACCCCGCCGGGATGGCCATCTTTCAGGACAAGAGTCAGGCTGCCCACCGGCGGCAGAATGACGGGAATTTCCGTGTCCGGTCCGGCGGACCGCGCGGGCGCCGGCACTGTCGTACCGTCGTCCAGCCGCCATACCTCCGCTCGCGCGGCACCCGGCACCCGCACGACGGCCCGGTGGGTCCTCTCCCGGCTCGTATTGGCCAGAAACAGGATGCGCCGCACACGCCCGGCTTCTTCCACGACGCGTTCGTTGACCAGGATGTCCGCCAGTTCACCGCCCTGCGCGTCGTGAACTCCGACTCGGCGCGGCAGCACGGCGGCGATGGCGGCCTCCAGGCTCGCCTTGCCCGGCTCGCACCGCGCGGTATTCGGATGTGCCAGGACATCCCGCCACACGGCCTCTCCCGGCTCGGCGTTGATCAGGACCGGCGGCTCGCCCGCGAACAGCACGCGGCCGCCCGCCGCGAGAAAGGCGCGCAGCAGGTCGACAGTTGAACGGAACCAGGTCAGGGATTCCGGCACGATGACGAGGCGATACCGGCCGGCCGTGCCCACCTCCAGCTCATCTGAAGCCCCAACCCGGCCGTGGCGCTCCAGAATGGTCTCGTCGCCGAGGTCGAAATCGCGGTGCAGTTCGAGAAGATTCTGCGCCATGCCGGTGAGGGCGTCGTTCCAGCGTGTCGTACCGGCCAGCTCGTTGTTGACCTCCCAACCCACCCTGCTGAACCGGTAGTCGCTCCACGCCGACCCGATATTGTGCAGGACGAGGATGCCCGCCGTCGGTCGCCCCTGTTGCAGCAGCCAACCCGCCCGGGTGAAGTAGTCGTTCAGCAGGCGCAGGTGTCGCCAATACGGTTGCGATAATCCCAGGGAAGGCGGCCAGTCACGCTTGCAGACGCCGCTCATCGTGAACGGAATCAGGTGCGGACAGAGCACGGTCACACCGAGGGCAAGATGCCAGTCGGCAATCCACTTCAGATCCTCAAACGTCGCGTCCGCACCGGCGCCGCCGAACAGTTCCGACAACACGGCCGTGCGGCCGAGCTGGCGCGCCACGGAAACGACCTGCCGGATCTTCAACGGGTTGCTGATATTCAGCCCCAGGTGATCCACGCCGGGTACGTGCATGTACTCGTAGTGCGGCATGGCGGCCCCGTGAAAACGCGGCTGCAAGGCGAGCGTTTCCTCGCCCAGATAGTGGCCGGTCAGCTTCAGGCCCAGTTGTTCGCACCGCTCGAAGTACGGGCGGCTCCAGCAGGCAAGATACCGGAGCAGCAGGGTGCGGCAGAAGTCGTGGCGCACCTTGCGTGAGCGATCCCCGTCCCACGCCAGAAACGGCAGGAGGGGGACCAGGTCGTACCCGTTGTCGTGCCGGAAAACGTCCGGCATCGCATCGGTCCACGGCAGGAGGCCGCCGTCCTTGTTGCCGATGGTTTCATAGGCCGGTTCGTCGGTAAACACGCCTGGAATCGCCGCGCCGAAATCGGCGCCGTAGCGCGTGGCGTAGGCGTCCAGCGTGATGTGCAGGAACTTCTCCACCGCCGCGGCGCTGAGCGCGTCAATGTAGGTCCCGCCGTTGAAGCGTACAGAGGGTTCGGCCACCTTCCGGTAGAACCACCAAACCTCCTCGCCCTTTGCGGGAGCGTCCGCCTGTGCGTCAAGCAGGCGGCAGGCCGCCAGAATGCCAGGCCCTGCGAAACGGAGGGAAAAAATGGCGACCGTATCGGGATGAGTGCGCGCGGCGGGGATCTCACCGGGTTCCGGCCGATGCCAGAGCAGATTTCGCGACCGGGTTGTCGGATCGTCTGCCGTCGCCAACCCGCCAGCGAACCCGGACGGCCAGATGTCTTCGTCATAGAGCCAGCTCCCGAGCCCCTGCCGCTTCCCCGCCACGACGCAGGCGCCGACCATGCGCATCCATTCATCCGAGAGGTACTCGGTCTTCAGCCCGAAGCGTGAATGCATGAAGTAGCCGCCAAACCCCTGCGCGGCGAATTCGCGCACCTGCCGCTGAAGTTCCCCGGCCTCCAACCGGTCGCTCCATGACCAGAGCGGGAGCGGCCGGAATGATGCCGGGGGGTTCGCGAAAGCATCTCTGGAAATAAGGGTGCTCGTGGCCATAGGCTCATCATTCATTCGTGCGTCTTCACTGTCTTGCTGTGAAAAACCATTCGTATGCACGAATCGCACCTTCACTCCAGCGTCACGATATCGTTCAGTTCCAGGCGCAGCTTGAACTCCACCGAGAAAGGATAGTCCGAGGCGGGCGCTTTCACGATTTTGAATCGCAATCGTCCCTGCTCGAACGACCGGACGCGGCGGGGACTCTTGGCCATCGGCACCCGCACGGTCAGCTCGCGAATGGGTTCGTGCGAAAAGTTGGCCAGCACGAGGGCCGTGCCGGCGTCGGCATCATAGATGCCGACCTCGACAACCGGATGGTCGAGCTCCACCAGCCGGGGCACGCCGGCGAGCTTCACCGTGCGGTTGATCACCTGCCTCTGCGCCGCAGGCCATTTCTCCTTGAGCTCGGCCGGCACAAACTTTGCCTCCTTGATATAGGCCAGTGCCGGACAGGCGGCAAAGTAGATGGCATGGCCTTTGCCCAGCGTGTTGGTGACCACGGCCGTCGCGCCATCCTGGAACTTTCCCAGAATCCCGGCCGTTGTCGGCTGGATCGCCACCTTCACGCCCAGCGCGCCAAAGGCGCTGCCGTCGTTCTCCAGCCGGATCTGATCTACATAGTCCATGCCATTCAGATTGCCGCGCACGCGGTATTCGCCCGGCTGCACCGCAGTCTGGATACCGGGCGCAATGCCGAACGCCTCGGCCAGGCCGGGGACCGGCTCGTTGAATTCGTTGCGGCTGCCGGCGCCGCACGCGCCGTACAACCTGCCACCCCCTTTGACCCATGCGACGATGGCGGCGGCCGATTTGTCCGTCAGGCAGGCGTCGGTGACGTAGAGTGCGTCGTAGTCCTTCAAACGGCCGGCCTCGATGTCCTGCTCGGTCAGCAGGTCCACCAGGTACTGGTCGTGAACCAGCGACAGGTACGTGCCGCGGCGTTCGAGCATGTGGATGTAACCGAACGGCTGCCAGAGATCGGACGAAATGCTGTAAACCAGCGCCACGCGGGTCCGCCGCGTCATGCCGGGCGCGATGATCTTCTCCGTGGCGGCGAGCTGCCGGGCATAGCGCGCCACGCCGTCGTAGGCGCCGCGCAGATCGGACCAGTAATTCTCCGTGCCGGTGCAGGTCGGGCCGTAGGTCCAGAAGAAGAGGTGCTTGGCCCCCTGCGCCAGCGCCGACGAGGCCTTCAGCAGGAAGTTGGTGTCGTTGCTCGGCGTGATCCAGGCGATGATGGGGATCTTCCCCTCGCTCCCGCTGCGCATCATCGTGGCCTGAAAGCCCATCAGTTGCGGGCCTTCCCACGAATATCGCGGGCCATACATGTACTGCAAGCCCATCCAGTCCTCAATGCCGATCATGTCCACCGCATGCCGGCGGGCCAGATCAAACCAGTCCAGCGCCAGCGGCCAGCCGCCCCAGGCCATGTTCGGCTGGTCCATGCCCATCCCTAGGCCGGTGCCGCTGAAGTACGGATGATCGGCGACCAGCGTGGTGGTGATGGCGTTGGTGGCCGTGGCCGACTGATGAAAACGCTCGGTCAGCCAGCGCAGGTGTTGCGTCCCTGACGTCTGGCGGAAACGGGACGTGTAATAGAACACCCGGTTGGCGGCCTTCGCGTCCTGCTTCTGGCGCTCACGCAGGTCGTCCGGTGTCTCGATCGGAATCACATCACCCAGTTGACCTACGCCCAGAGCGGCCGGCGCGATGGATGCCTCGGCCAGCCACTGGCGAAAATGCGCCCGCGCCGCGACGTTCGTGCCGATCTTCGCATGGCAGGCCACTTCGTCCGCGAACCCGAAGACCGCCGGATAGGCGGCGACCACGGTCTTCGAGGCATACGGTTGAATCTGCTGGTCGAGCTGTCCCCGTGTCTGTTCCGGGCCGAACTCGACCCAGTGATGGCCGGCGGGTTGGCGGAAGGGATATTTGTCGAGCATGGCCGCCGGCAGGCCGACATGGTTGAACCCGAGCAACCAGACGGCC
>CAZQKI010000265.1:0-5632 GCA_964592855.1 uncultured Lentisphaerales bacterium | reverse complement strand
GATTAAGATTAAGATTAAGATTAAGATTGTGCGGAACTACCATGCACCCGATTGCTGGACGCGCCCGTGGCGATTGACAGACGGGGGATGTCTTGTCATGCTACTGCCTACGAGCGCGGATGCCGAGGCGGGATTGCCCGATGCGTTCCGGCGCGGCCCGCCCGGTTTTTTTCCTGCAACTCTGAAAGACTGATGACGATGGCGATTTCCGGACTCCCTTCCATCCTCGATCTCTACCGGATCGGGCACGGCCCCTCCAGCAGCCACACCATGGGCCCCGTCCGCGCGGCTCAGCAGTTCCTGGCGAAACATCCTGGACAGGAACCGATTCGCGTCACCCTTTTCGGCTCCCTGGCGGCAACCGGACGGGGACATCTGACGGATGCCGCCATCCGGTCGACGCTGGGTGATCGCCTGGAGTCGATCATCTGGAACCCGGACATCGTTCTGCCGCGCCATCCCAACGCGCTGAGGTTTGAATTGCTCCGGAACGGCCAGCCGGCCGAGGCGTGGACCGTCTACAGCATCGGCGGAGGTGCATTGGCGACGGACGACGGCACCGAGGAGCAGGTCGGCAACCTCTATGCCTTGACCACCATGGAGGCCCTCCTGAACTGGTGCCAGGAGCAGGGAAAACCCCTTTGGCAATATGCGGAAACCGTTGAAGGCCCCGGGCTCTGGGCGGAGTTGCAGAAGCGCTGGCGCACGATGACCGAAGCCATCGAGCGCGGCGTGGCCGCCGAAGGGGTGCTCCCCGGCGGCTTGAGGCTCGAGCGACGGGCACGAACTTTCAACCTGCGATCCCGCAACACGGGCAATCCGCCTCTGGCGCGCGGCGCCCGGCTGGGCGCCTACGCACTGGCCGTGGCCGAGGAAAATGCGGCGGGCGCCATGATCGTCACCGCTCCCACCTGCGGGGCTTGCGGCGTGCTGCCATCGGTTCTCCGCTATTGCCAGGAGACCCTCGACCTTTCGGAGAGCGATATCTTGAAGGGGCTGGCCACGGCCGGGCTCATCGGCAACCTGGTCAAGGCCAATGGCTCCATCTCCGGCGCCGAAGTCGGCTGCCAGGGCGAGATCGGAACAGCCTGCGCCATGGCGTCGGGCGCAGCCACCTGGTTGATGGGGGGCACGCCCCGCCAGATCGAATACGCGGCGGAAATGGGGATTGAACACCATCTGGGACTGACCTGCGATCCCGTCCTGGGGCTGGTTCAGATCCCCTGCATCGAACGCAACGCCTTCGCCGCCATGCGGGCCCTGGACTGCGCCGAGTATGCACTGCTGTCCGACGGGCGGCACCGCATCCGCTTCGATGACATCGTCACCGTCATGCTGGAGACGGGCCGCGACATGAATCTGGCCTATCGGGAAACGGCGCGCGGCGGGTTGGCGGCGGTGCAAGCGCGCCGGGAGGCCAGCCTGGAGCGCAACGCAACGACCGAGCCCTCATCGCTATAGCCCGGCCCTGCAGGTCCCCCTCGAACGCGGCTCGCAGGGGAGCCTATAGCCAGGTCGGCAGGCGGCCGGGCGTGTGATCGTCCAACCGGTTGGAAGCCAGCAGCGCGTCCAGGAGCGTCAGCACCTGCTCCTTGTCATGGGGCAGCCGGGCCTCGACCGGCACGATGTTTGAGCTGTGATTTGCCCGGAACACGCACCCGGCCAGTTCCAGACGGGCGATCAACTGCCTGAGTTCCTGGACAACCTGGCGCTCCGACAACTGACGGAATCGGCCGTGGGCGACCTCATCGAAAAGTTCCGTGCCCTTCACCGGCACCACCCGAAGTGCCGAAAGGAGGCGGGGCTGCATCAGGTTCAGTGCCTCCGCCGTGTGCGCGACATGGTTCGCGCTCTGATCAACTCCGCCAAGCCCCAGCAGGACCATGACGGACATGCGCAGCCCGGCGAACTGGGCCGTACGGCCAGCCACGACCATCTGTTCCGCAGTCGTCCCCTTGCGACAGGCCAGCAGGATGGCTTCGTCGCCGCTTTCCAGCCCCATGTAGAGCGTGTGCAGTTTCAGCGCCCGCAACGCGACCAGTTCCCGCTCGGGCTTGGCGACAATGGAACTGCCGTTGGCATACAAGCTGACCCGTGTCAGGCGGGGCAGTCTTTCGTTCAGCAAAACCAGGATCTCCCGAAGCTCATCGAACGGCCGCCGCAGGACATCGCCGTCGGCCAGAAAGACGCGCTGAGCGTCCGGACGCCGTCGCGTTTCCATTCGGATCAGAGACTGGACATCGTCCATGCTCCGCTTCCGGTAACGCATGCCCTTGTACATGCCGCAGAACGTGCAACGGTTGTAGGGGCAGCCGTCGTCAACCTGAAGAATCAGGCTGTCGGCTTCGGCCGGCGGACGGAAAAGTGGATCGTTGTTGGGCGTCATGGTCTTTTTTCAGGCCATCCGGGGCTCGGCTGGAGTTTCCTCGATGACACCTATAACTGAACACATTATTCACATTCCCTTGAAGGCCCCGACGAGACGCAGCAGCGGACTCTGGCGCATCCGAATGGCCTTCGCAGGGCAGACTTCGTGACAGCAGCAGCAGCCGATGCACAGCGCGCCATCCAGAACCGGCGTGGGGCTGTCGCCCAGTTGCAGGGCTTTGACGGGACAGGCATTGACGCAGCGTGAACAGCGAATGCAGTTGGCGTTGAAGCTTGGCCGGACCCAGACATAGGGCGAGACGAGCTTGACCAGAAATCTGGGAAGGAACCGCGTGGGCGACGGCGGGGGGAGCTTGAACGGCGGCAGCGCGAGTTCCGCCAGCGGGGTGCCGACCCAGGTGTAGTTCGCACCGCGGCCGGCCGCCAGGTCGTCCACAAGATAGGGGACCCGGCGCGGCGGGATGCGCAAGGCCCGGCAGAGCGCCAGGTCGAGCGACACCGGATTCATCGAGGCGGCCAGAAATCCCAGCCGGACCGGCGTGCCGTTGGAGGGCCCCTCCCCCTCCATGCCGACCACGCCGTCGGCGATCGTCAGCAGGGCGGGCAGCGTGTCGAGCAGGGCCCGCACATAGCGGCCAAAGTCCGAGGGATGGGAATGCTCCTTGTGCCGCTGCGTCTTCTGATACCCCGGAAGCACGCCATAGAGATTCTTGACGGCGGCGGTCAGCGTCGTCAGTCCGTGAGTCTTGACCTTGGGCAGATTGACGATCAGCTGCACATCGAGCGCATCGACCGCCACATTGAAGGCCTGGCCGCCGCTGACGACGCTCCGCGAGCCGCGCTGCTCGAAACTGACCAGCGGCACGCGGAGTTCCTGGCAGACCGCCTGGATTCCCGTCCGCTCCCAGACCCGCGCGAGCTGAATCGCGCTGGCCGGGCTGTCGCCCACGAGGATCTTCGCACCGCAACGCTGCAGGCGCAGCACGACGGCGCGCACCAGCGCGGGGTGCGTGGTCACCGCCAGCTCGGGCGTCCGGTCCGTGAGCAGGTTCGGCTTCACCAGCACGGTCGTCCCCGGCGGCACCAGCCGCTCCCATCCGCCCAGGTCCGCCAGCAGTTCATCGAGCGCCTGCGGCAGCGATGCATCATACTCCCGGCAGCGGCGGAAGGCCACGGTCACGGGCTCTAGCGGCGCGTGTTCCATGGTTCAGCCTGCGGCGATGTTGACTAGGCGGCCGGGGACGACGACGATCTTCTTCACCTGCTTGCCCTCGAGGTGACGGATCACCTGGGCATCGGCCAGCGCGGCCTTCTCCAGATCCTCGCGCGACGCCCCGGCCGGCAGCTCAATCTTGCCGCGGACCTTGCCGTTGATCTGCAGCACGACCTCGATCGACTCGGACTTCATCGCTTCGTCATCGAGCGCCGGCCAGCCGGCCTTCATGACCCCGGCGGGATGACCCAGCTCCACCCAGAGCTCTTCGGCGACATGCGGGGTGAACGGGGCCAGCATCCGCACCATGCCCGACAGCGTGGCGCGATAGACGGCGCGCGCCTGGGGCGACTCCAGCGAATCGGCCTTGAGCACATCGAGGGCGTTCATCAGCTCCATGATGTGCGCGATCGCCGTGTTGAAGCGGAAGCCCGTCTCAATGGCGTCCGTGACACTCTTGATGGTGACGTGGAGCTTGCGGTACAGCTCCCGCTCGGGGCGGGCCATGGCCTTCAGATCGGGCTTGACCGACTCGTCCCGCAGCGCCTCGCGGGCCTCCCAGACGCGGCGCCAGAGGCGGCCGAGGAAACGGTACGGCCCCTGGATGCCCGTATCCTGCCATTCGGCGTCCATCTCGGGCGGACCGATGAAGAGCGTGTAGAGGCGCAGCGTGTCGGCGCCGTAGTCCGAGATCAACTGGTCGGGGCTGACCACGTTGCCCTTCGACTTGGACATCTTGTAGAGCTTGCCGTCGTCGGCCTTCTTGCAGATCATCCCCTGCGTGAAGAGCGCCTCGAAGGGTTCGCCGAAGGGGCAGTATCCCGCATCGTGCAGCACTTTCACGACGAAGCGCGAATAGAGCAGATGGAGGACCGCGTGCTCCACGCCGCCGATGTACTGGTCCACCGGCAGCCACTTGGCGATGTCCGCCTGATCGAAAGGCTGAGTGTTGTCGCGCGGGTTGACGTAGCGGAGGAAGTACCAGCACGAGCAGAGCCACTGCGCCAGCGTGTCCGTCTCGCGCCGGGCGGGCTTGCCGCACTTCGGGCAGGTCGTGTTGACGAAGCCTTCGTGGCGCGCCAGCGGATTGCCATGGTCGCTCTGGAAGTCCACATCGTCCGGCAGCAGCACCGGCAGCTGGTCCTCGGGAACGGGCACGGCGCCGCAGTCGGGGCAATGCACGATCGGAATCGGCGCGCCCCAGTAGCGCTGGCGGCTGACCAGCCAGTCGCGGATGCGGAAGTTGACCGTGAAGTCGGCAAATCCTCGGTCCTTGCCCAGCTTGACGATCCCGGAGAGTCCCTCGCGGTTCGTCTGCCCGTCGAACGGGGCCGAGGCCGTCAAAGGACCGTCATCGACGTAGGCCTCGGTCATCTGTTCGGCGATCAGCGATCGGCCGGCGTTCTGGATGACCACCTTGACCGGCAGGCCGTACTGCCGGGCGAAGTCGAAGTCGCGTTGGTCATGTGCGGGGACCGCCATGACCATCCCCGTGCCGTAGTCCATCAGCACGTAGTTCGTCGCCCACAGCGGCACCTGCCCGCCCGTGAAGGGGTTGGTGACATGGAAGCCGGTGAAGACCCCCTCCTTGGCGGCGGTGTCGGCCGTCCGCTCCGAGGCGGGGATCAGCGCCTGCCGCGACATGAAGTCGCGCACGGCCTGCTCGCAGGGCGAGCCGGGCAGGAGCTTCTGCAGCAGCGGATGCTCCGGGGCGACCGCCATGAAGGTCACGCCGTAGATGGTGTCGGGACGCGTGGTGAAGACGGGACAGGGGTCGCCGGTCTCGCTCAGCACGAAGTCGACGCGGGCGCCCTCGGAGCGGCCGATCCAGTTGCCCTGCATCTGGCGGACCTTCTCCGGCCATCTGGGGATCGTCTCGAGGTCGTCGAGCAGACGCTGCGCATAGGCGGTGATCTTGAAGAACCATTGCTCCAGCTTGCGCTTCGCGACGGGGCGGCCGCAGCGGTCGCAATGGCCGTCGGCGGTCACCTCCTCGTTCGCGAGCGTCGTGCAGAGCGGGCACCAGTTGAC
>CAZQKI010000264.1:0-5747 GCA_964592855.1 uncultured Lentisphaerales bacterium | reverse complement strand
TTGGAATTGGTGGCGGGGCATGCTATCGATCCCAGCAACACGCTCTTGTTCCTTGACGAGATACAAGCCATGCCCGAGGTGCTGGCCAATTTGCGTTGGTTTGCCGAGGAGTTGCCGGCGCTGCCGGTCGTCGCCGCAGGTTCGTTGCTTGACTTCGTTCTGGCGGACCATGCGTTCAGCATGCCGGTGGGGCGGATCACGTATCTGCACCTGGAGCCCATGACGTTCGAGGAATTTCTCCAGGCGGCCGGAGAGGAGGAGCTGCTGAAAGAAGTTAGCCAATGGACGCCGGATCTTGACTTGCCTGAGGTGGCACATGCCAGGCTGTTGGAGCGCTATCGCGACTTCATGATCGTCGGCGGCATGCCGGGCGTCGTCCAGCGCTGGTTTGCAGGCGGATCGATGCTGGAGTGCGCTCAACTCCAGCAGGCGCTGCTCGGAACGTACCGCGACGATTTCTCGAAATACTCGCGACGTCTACCGGTTGAGCGAATCGGAAGAGTCATGGAATCCATCCCCAGGATGTTGGGCCAGACCTTTAAGTACTCGCACGTTGCCGCTGGAGAACGGGCCACGGCGATTCGCGAGTCGCTGGAACTCCTTTGTCGCGCCAGACTGGCCACCAAGGTTCAGGCCTCCACGGGAATGGGCCTGCCCTTGGGGGGGGACATTCGGGATCGGGTTTTCAAAGTCATCTTCCTCGATTCGGGGCTGGTGTGCGCGGCGCTCGGACTGACGCTTCAGCGTGTCTCCGATCTTTCCGGGCTTGTCCTCGTGAACGAGGGAGGACTGGCTGAGCAGTCGGTGGGACAGGTCCTTCGGGCGGCCCTTCCCCGTTTCGCTGAGCGCTCCCTCTATTTCTGGAGCAGCGACCGAAAAGGCGCGATCTCCGAAGTGGACTACCTGATCCAGCACGGAACCCGGATTGTGCCGGTCGAGGTCAAGGCAGGCACGACAGGAACCCTGAAATCGCTCCATCACTTCATGGCCATTCGGGGTTTGAAACTGGCTATCCGGGTGAATGCGGATAGGCCCTCCATGACCGAGGTCGACATCAAGACGACGGAAGGCGCACCGGTGCAGTACCGCCTGATGTCCCTCCCGTTCTACCTGGCTGGCCAACTACACCGTCTACTCGATCTCGCCTGAACCGAGCGCCGCCTGCATGACCTCTTCGTGAACCGCTGTGAGTTGGTTCATCATGCGGAGGTGGGTTTGCAGAAGCGGATCAACGGTCGGCGGCGCGGAACCCGCGCCGCCCAAGGCGGTCACCAGCGCTGCGCGCAGGGTCTGACGGTCCGCGTCGTCAAGGGTCACCAGGGGGATATCCATCTTGAGTTTCAACGGCTGCCGGCGAGGCGCTGGAGCGGAGGGCGGGGCCGCGCCTTCATCCAACGGCAGGCTGGTGCATCCACGGCCCGCGTACAGCCGATCCAGCTTGACCGAAGCGCCCTGCGCGCAGAGTTGCGCCAGGGCATGGTGCCATTGCAGGAGACCACCACGCGACGCCAGATTGCAGGGGATGGCGGCGTAGTCGTGCCCGGCGAGTATGTCGTCCACAAAGCCGGTGAGGTTTCCGCGCGGGCCGACTTCCAGAAAGACGCGAACGCCGTCGGCATACATGGCCTCGATGGTTTCCCGGAAACGGATCGGTTCGGCCCACTGGTCAATCATGAGGCGCCGGATCTCGGCCGGGGTTTCGGGCAGCCGCTTGCCCGTGGTGGTGCAGTAGACGGGGATGCGGGGAACGCGGTCTTCGTACGTGCCCGCCGTCCGCTCCAGCCGGTCGCAGATCGGGCGATACAGGGGGGTGTGATAACCGCGGTCGAAGGGCAGGAACTGGCACAGCGCGCCCTCAGCTTCGAGTGTGGCGCGGGCCTTTTCGATTGCCTCGGCGTCGCCACAGAGCACAACCTGATTGGGGCAGTTGTCCATCGCCACGTGGAGTGCCCCCGCGCTCTCCGCCGCCAGAGCCGCAACACGTCCGGGGTCTGAGGCCCCCACCGACAAGAGCCGCGCCGGGGGAATGAGGTCGCGGACCCATTGCTCGATCACCCGATCCTCGATTACGGGCTGGTCCATCACGTTGTCCGGGGCGATCCGGTCGGCGAAGGCCGCGGCCTCAAGCGCCAGATCCTGCGCCGTGCTGTGGCCGGCAATGGCCTGGGGGCGCACGCCGAGCACCAGCAGCAGATGGAAGAGCGCGCTGTCGGCGGTGGCGATCAGCGGCAGCGCGTACTCCATGCTCCACAGCGCGGCGTCCACGCTCTGGCGCTCGGCCGGCGTCAGGTGCGGCGGTGGGAACGCAATCTGGCTCGGCAACGGCAGGCGACCGCGCGCCACGAACGCCCGGTCCGTGCGATCGAACCAGCGGCGGACTTCGTCGAAGCGCATGCACAGTTCGTCCAGCATGCCCGCGTACTGCGATCCCTCGCCGGGCAGGAGAAAGGCGAGTTGTCCTTCGCGGGCCAGGGGGCGGTCCGTGTAGTAGACGCCGGTGCGGTCATGAACCTCTGTCTGCGCGACATCGGCAAGTGCGGCCGCGGCCGCATCGAGTTTGGCGGCCAGGTCTGCCGTGTTCTCGGCCACGATGGCCAGACAGCTTGCCGTTTCCACCGAGCGGTCGGCATGGACGGTGAATGCGATGTCGCGGAGCGGGGCCTCCGGGTTGTGAGCGAGGAAACGGCGCAGGCGGATCGCGTCCTCCCGCACCGCCGCGCGGGAGGCGCCGCGCAGCGCGATCAGTTCGCAGGGCCACTCGCGCTGGAGCGTGTCCGCAGGCCGTTCGGTCGCATACTCCTCCAACACGACATGACTGTTGACACCGCCAAACCCGAAGGCATTTACGCCCGCGCGCCTGGGATGCGGTTTCCCATGAATCCACGGGCGGGATTCAGTGTTGATGTATAGCGCGCTCTTCTCGATGCCGAGTTCGGGATTCGGTTCCTCGCATAGCGTCGGAGGGAGGACTTTGTGGTAGAGGGCCAGGGAGGTTTTGAAGAGGCTCGCCATGCCCGAAGCGGGGATGGTGTGGCTGATCATGGACTTGACCGAACCCACGGCGCAGTGCGGCAGGCCGCCGTCGCGTACGCCAAACACCTGGGTCATGGCCTCGACCTCGGTGCGGTCGCCGACAGCGGTTCCGGTACCGTGCGCCTCCACGAGGTCCACGGTATCTGCCCCAACACCAGCCGCCACATAGGCGCGCTCCATGGCGGCGACCTCGCCCTCCAGCCGGGGCACGAGGAACGCCTGCCCCTGGCCGTCGCTGGAAAGACCGATTCCCTTGATCACGGCATAGATGCGGTCACCGTCCCGCTCGGCGTCAGCCAGGCGCTTGATAACGGCGAAGCCGATACCCTCCCCCAGAAGGGTGCCGTCGGCATTCTTGTCGAATGGCCGCAGCTTGCCGCGCTTCGACAACGCGCCCAGCATGGAGAAGACAATGAACACACCCGCATTGGTGTTTTCCTGGGCGCCTCCGACGAGCATCATGTCGCAGTGGCCGGTCGCCAGTTCACGGATACCCGCGTCCAGCGCGATGAGCGACGAAGCGCAGGCGGCATCCACCAGGTAGTTCGGCCCCATCAGGTCGAGCCGGTTGGCGATTCGACCTGACAGCACGTTGGAGATCAGGCCGGGACACGTATCCGGCGTGAACGGCGGCAGGCGGCTCTTGAGGCGTCGTACGAGTTCGTTCATGGCGGCCGCCGGAAGCTCCGGAACCACGCCGCGCAGAAGTTCGACAAACCGTTCCGCTTCGCCATAGGCGCCGCTGGAGGTCATGCCGCGATGCGGGTAGCTCCCGTGGCCGACAATCACGCCGACGCGGCGGCGGTCGAAGGGTCGCTTCAGATAGCCGGCGTCGGCCAAGGCATCGCGCGCCACTCGCAACGTCAGGAATTGTCCCGGATCGCTGCCGTCCATGGAGTTGGGCATGATGCCGAAGTCCAGGGGATCGAATTCGGCGAACGGCTCGATGAACCCGCCGCGCCGACAATAGGTATGGGTGTTGTTCCGGCCATCGGCGCTGGGGTCGTAAAAGCGGGCGGCATTCCAGCTTTCGGGCGCATCCGAGACCGCCTCGACCTTGGCCATGATATTGTTCCAAAGTCGGGCGACAGTCGGTGCACCGGGGTAAAGGCCCGCCATTCCGATGAGGGCGATGTCCTGCGCAGGGGCGCTCACGGTGTCCCGCCGAGAAGCTGTTTTACGCGATAGAACACCGCGCGACTGACGGGGTTCGTGTCAATCAGCAGGATCACGCGATCCGTCGCCGTGGTGGACGCGACCTCATCCCAGCCGGCCGTGTCGAGCAGGTTGGTGCTGCGCTGCAACATGACGTTCGCGCCCGGAGCGACCTGCGCCGTTACGATCACGTGCGTTTCCGGATGGCCCTCCGCGACCAGGGAAACATGGTTTCTGATAGACACGTCCTGAATCACAGGGTAAAGCGTGGCCGCATCCGCCGGAGCGATGGACATCCAACTGAACGGCCGGTACGTCGCGCCCATGATCGGCAGACTGATGGCTGCGTCCACGCCGACAAGCAGGGCGACAACCGCCACCTGTCTCCATAACCGACTGACGACGCTTCGCATGATTCCCCTGCTCCTTCAGCAACACGCCCACAGGATGCGCGGCAACTGTTGGCCGGCAATTAGCGGTGCGTTAGTTTGCTGTACCGTGCCGCCCCAGCCCTTTTTGCGCGAGAGCGTACTCGCGGTAGGCACGCCGGATGGCCTCCAACTCCGCGACGCGGACGTGCATCAGCCTCCGGTCTCCTTCCGCCAGCACGATGAAACGCTTGCCGGGCTGCTGATGGCGGAAGAAAGAGGCCGGGACCCGGGAGTTGCGAACCATAACGCCCTGCCGGCCTACCTTGATCAGTTTGACGGTAACAGTCATCGTTGTTCTCCATCGGCGAGAAACATTACGCGCCTGGCGGTGGGGGGGGAAACGGTGCGGCATGGAATCGCGCAGGCCCCCTTTGCCAAACAACTCCATACAACCAAAACGGCATCAGGCTACGATTATGGTCCCGTGAGAATTCGATTTGGCGCGGCCGCGCACGGCTCGGTCCCGCACAACCGCGTGCAAATCCGGACCGAGATGGCCTCCAGGTCCTTTGTCTTGCTTCGAAAGAACCGCTCCACCAGGCCGAGATGCCGGATGACAAAACGGCAGGCCGGCTGCCGCGGATAGGCAAACACGTCCACCGTGTAACCGACAGCGCCCTGGGCGGTGGGGGTCGCCCGAATAAACGTGAGCGACTCGAAGAGGCCGAAGAAGCGTTCGCCGTTCGCGTAGTAGACCGTCATGAGCGTGTTCGTGGCCACGAACGTCCGGGCCACCTCGCAGACTTCGGAATGCTGGCCGTGGCGGTTGACAAAGGTCCACCTATTGCTGCCGACGGGGTGCAGCACGAATTCGGGCGGGCGGCCCTCGGGCAGTGACCGGGCATACTCCTCCTGGACCCGGTCAAGGAGATTGCTTTGCGAAAGGGCCCGCAGGGCGGCCTGGAAATCCACGGGCAGGGTTCCGCGGCCCTCCACCCGGATCGTGTTGCGCGCCAGCAGCGCAAGCGATGGGGCGTGATGCGCCGCCAGCCGGCGCAGCTCGTTCGTCTCCGTCAGTCCGGCTGCGGCGGGCGCTAGAGCGGAGCAGGCCAGCCCGATCGCCAGGGCCGCCGCGTGACAGGGCATCTTGAAGGATAGACTCATAATCCGGGCCTCAGCGTGGCGGCG
>CAZQKI010000263.1:0-5748 GCA_964592855.1 uncultured Lentisphaerales bacterium | reverse complement strand
ACTCCATACGATAGGGCCGGGCTTTCGCGCCGGCGCCTCGCATGGCGATCCGAAGTAGGACGGTGCTCCCGCGCCGTCCTGTCTCTGTGCACCTGCCTGGACGGCCCGGAGGACCGTCCTACGTCGCGTGCTCTTGCGCCGTCCTGTCTCTGCGCACCTGCCTGGACGGCCCGGAGGACCGTCCTACGTCGCGTGCTCCCCCGCTTCTTCGTTTTCTGCGGGCGAACTCGTACACTCAAATCTTGCCCGTCGATGGCACCTTCTCTGCGTCCCAATCGGTTTGCGATTACGGGCGACGAGTTATGTTGCGCGCAACATAACTCGTCGCCCGAAATCGTCTGCCGAATACTGACATCGCTTGGCTGACGAAAAATCTTGTTGCCTTGCCCGGCGTGAAAATGGGAGAATTAAACATCTTCACTGCGCATTGGTACAGAAAAGAGACATTTGAGGACGGGTCCGTGATCGCCTTTTTTGGGGCGAGGGAATGGTTGGGGCGCCGCATTCGCGGGCGGAAAGGAATCGCTATGCATAAGAAGCAGATCCTGATCATGTCGGTGGCCATACTGGGGCTGGCCGCTGGCGTCGTAAGGGCTCAGTCCTGGACCGGGGGCGGGGGCGCCGACAGGCGCTGGAGCAATCCGGCGAACTGGAACACCGGAGTCCCGGCCGTCGGCGCGATTGCCACGCTGGCCAATTCCCCCCTGCTGGATGCTCCTCAAGCTATCGACCTCAACGTTAATGTGTCGCTGGACCGGCTCATCTGCAACTCGACGGGCAACCGCCATTATACGATCACGACCACCAACAGCTCCAAGATCACGTTGACGGGCGGCCACGACATCTATGCCGATGCAGGTACGCGCACCACCGCTCTGACCATCAACTGCAACATCATCGCGGCGCCGGCCAATCTTCAGGTCAGACGAATCGGCGGCACGACCACGCTGAATGGCAACTGCGGCGGAGCCTACCTGTACGCTCAATATCCCGGCGAGCTGGTGCTGACGGGATCGAACAATTTCAACTACGTCTACATGTACGGCGGCGAGATCTTCGTCAAGAACCCGTTTGCCCTCCTTTTCGGATTCTTTCAGACCAAAGTTCCCACGGCTGGCACCCCCGACGGTATCCTGTCGCTTGCATCCAATGCAACCATCCCAGGAAACCTGGATGCGGAGTATCCGCTCCGTCTGCGCCTGCGGGATTCGGGAACGAACAATGTCACGCTGACGGTCGGCGGCCGCTGCCTGAGCAATCGCATCACCATCGCGCCCAATGCCGGGACCAGCACGGGGCGCCTGACCATCCGGCTGCTCACCCCCAGCTCGCACCTGGCGGAGTGGACGCTGGCCACCAACAGCACACTGATCTTCGCCAATACGACCGGCAACGCCAACTGGGGCGACGCCGCGAACGGAATGATCTCCGGGGACGGGGATGTGCGGATCGAGAGCGGCAGCGCCACGGTTGTATTGTACTGCACGAACGACTATACGGGCGGCACGGTCATCCACTCGGGTACGCTCCAGCCGGCCGGCAATGATCGCCTTCCCGTCGCCGGCGATCTCACCATTGCCGCCGCCGGCAAATTCTACTTGAACTCCACCACCCAGACCGTCGCGCGGCTCAGCGGCGACGGGACCTTGCAGTTCACCTTCACAGCAGGCAGCCCCGTGCCGGGAAGGCTGACGGTGACCGAGGCCTTCGCTCCGGGCGCCCCGGTCGGCACGCTCGTCTGCACCAACAAGGGGACGCTGGTGCTCGGGCCAGCTTGCACCTCGGTCTTCCAACTCGGTGCCCTGGCCGGCACGAGCGACCGGGTCGCCTTGCGCAGTTCCAACACGGGCATCGCCCTCGGCGGCACGCTCGAAGTCAACGCCATCGGACGGCTGCGGGGCGGCGACTACACCCTTTTCGATCTGAGCGGCGGCCCCATCACGGGATCGTTCTCCTCGATAATCATGCCGCCCTATTACCGCGGCGAGATCGACACCTCCAGCGGCGATGTCGTGCTGAAAGTCAAGGAACCGCCGGCCGGCACGCTCCTGATTGTAAACTAGAGGGGCTCTTTCGTTTGTACCGAAAGGTAGGGCGAGCCGTCCCGGCGAGCCGCGCGAAGGTGTCTCGGACTTGGGCATGAGAAGGATAGGATCGTGAAAAAAATAATCAGGCTCTCGGCAGGATTGGCCATGCTCGCGGTACACGCCCCGGCGGCCCCTGCCTTAATGCTAACCGACACCACCTACGCGCACAAGGACGGCACCGCGCCGGCCGTAGTCGTCGAAAATGACTTCTACGCCGTCACGCTGGTCCCGTCCATGGGCGGACGGATCTTGCGCTGGGTGGACAAGTCGACCGGAACGGAGCTGGTCTACGACGCCGGGTACGGCGGACTCCTCGACGACCATGACGCGCGCTTCCGCCTCCCCTACGCCGCCGAATGGCTGAAGCGGGGCGCCGACGAAGCCGTCGTGCGGCTCGCCGTGGAGGGCGAGGTCCGCTACGCGAAGACGCTCGTCTTCTCCGCCAGCCGGCCGGTCATCTCCGTCGAGTACCGGATCGAGAACCACGGCCAGGCGCCGCACCGCCTCCTCTTCCGCAACGTCGTCCGGCCGGCCGGCACCGAGTTCACCGGCAACGAGATCTACTGCTACTCGCGCACCTCCGGACTGCAGCGGATCAAGGGCATGCCCCGGACCGACGACCAGGCCGACCCCTGGTGCGCACTCGTGCACGTCCCCGGCAAGCTGGCCGTGGTCAACGCCTTCGAGGGCGACATCCTGGCGCGCCTCTACACCTGGGACGGCAGCAAGGTGGCGCCGACCTACGAATTCATGTTCCCGCAGCTCGAGGCGGGGCGGCAGATTACCGCCCGCTACACCTGGTCCGCCGTGCACGGACTCTCGGCCGTCGACTACGCGCACCGCGCTTTCGCGGCGCAGGTCGAGGGGTCGCTGCAGGGCGACACGCTGAAGGTGCAGCTCGCCTTGGCCGGGACGTGGGCGCCCATGCCCGACCTGAAGATCTCCGCCGAACTCCTCAAGGCCGACCGCTCGCCGCTCGGCGCGCTGCCGGCGCAGCCCCTGCCGGTCGCCCAGCTGGACACGGTCGTCACGCTGGACCTCGCGCTCCCCGCGCCGGGGGCGGGCGACTACGCGATCCTCCTGCTCAAGCTCGAGTCGGCGGTCCTCGGCCCCGATCCGATCATCGTCGAGAAGGCGTTCCCGGCCGGCGGCGACCCGAAAAAGCTGGCCGCCTACACCCGGCCGGTGCGGTGGATCGGGCCTCCCGTCGCACAGACACCCATCGAAGGCTGGCAGAAGGAAGTGGCCTATGTCATCCAGCCCGCAGCCGCCGATCGCGCGCGGGGCTACCTGGTCTTCGATGAGTACGGCGAAAGCGCCGGCCGCCATGTCGAGGCGATCCGTTTCGATGTCGCGCAGCAGGAGCCCGAGGCGTTTCCGCTCCGCATTCATTCGCTCGACAAAACCGGACGCGTGGCCGTCCGCGCCGAAACCCCCGCCGGCATGACCCTCGAGACGTTCGTGCCGGAGCTGGTTCCCGAGACGTTGTGGGGCCGCACGATGAACGGGCTCAAGCTGAACCCCGGCAACGAATTCGAGATCAAGCCGGGCGACGATCTCCCCTTCTATTTCCGGCTGAAGGCGACCACCCTCCCGCCCGGACTGCACACGGCAACCCTGACGTTCAGCCTGCCCGGCGCGGAGCCGGTGGCCGTGCGCGTCGAGGCCCTTGTCCACCCCGTCGTCTTCCCCCGCCATCCGTTCATGGTCTTCGACGTCAACAACGTCGTCAATTACCTCTGTGCGCGCAAGCTCTCGGCGCAGGAGTACGCATGGGACGAAACGCAGGCGCGCAACTACCTCGCCGACATGGCCGCGCACGGCGTGGCCGGGCAGACGATCAACGGCGTCAACGCCCCCAACTCCCATTACTGGTACCGCAAGGTCACGGTACGCGGCACGGGGCAGCCGCTCACCGAGGCGATCAAGGCCGATCCCGCCCGCTTCCGCGACCGGCTCGACCTCCCCGCGCTCGATTTCGCGGAGTGGGACTGGTTCGTCGATCGGTTGGTCGAGCACGGCATGACCCATGCACGCTGGCCGATGGGCAGTCCCGGCAGCAGCTTCATGCAGGGCCACAACCCGCTTACCGCGCTGATCTACGGGCAGACGCTGCCCGATGGCGACAAGCGGCAGATCGCGGTACAGGAATGGTACCTCGGCGAGGTCACCCGCTACCTGAAGGACCGCGGCCTCACCCGCGTCCGTGGCACGATCGGCGACGAAATTCCCGGCGAGAAGCTGGCCTGGTGGGTGCAGCACGCCTATCGCACCCAGCAGATGGGACTCGAACCGGGCGTCACGCAGTCGGCCGAAACCATCGCGGACGATCTGCGGATGAACCTCGTCGCCCCCTTCATGCAGCACTGGATCGTCGGCACGCTCCACAAGCCGACCCTCGACCGGCGGCGCGCGCAGGCGATCATCAAGCCCGAACATTGGGTGACCACCTACCACTCCTCAGCCAACCACTGGCAGCCGTATGCGCAGATGCGCGGCCATTGCGGCCTGAACCCCGCCTATTTCGGCCTCGACGCCTGCTGGATCCAGACCTACTACCGCTGGAACCAGAGCGAGGCGGTGATCTATCCCGGCGAGACCGGGCCGGTTTCCAGCGCCGCCTGGGAGGGGGCGCGCGACGGACTCGACGACGGCAACTTCCTCCTGCTGGCGCGGGCCATGATCCGGGCGCTGCCCGACCCCGCCGTCCGGTCGCGGTACGAAGGGCAACTGGAGGAGATCGTCGGCGAGCGCGAGACCTCGCGGGTCCGGTTCGAGGAGAAAATTAGCGGAGCCGGCCTGGTCACGTCGATGGTCCGCCACGACACCGCGATGTTCCGTGACGCCAAGAAGCGCTTGCTGGACCTCGTCGGCGAGCTGGCGGGACAGGCGCCGGTCCAGAAGGCGGCGGCGGACTTCGGCCTCCATCCGCTGATCCGCGACGGGGTCGTGCAGTTCACGCTCCCCGCGGGAATGACCCTGGCGCCCCAGGCGGCCCGTTTCTTCGCCAGCGCGGCAGCCGGCTTGGAACTGGCGATTCCCGAACCGGCGGCCGTCGACGGGCAGAACCCCTATCCCGTTTTCTTTGCCGGAACGCGAGCCGAGCTTGAAACCCTCCTGCCGGCGCTGGCGCGCCACCCGGACCTCGCCGATCTCGATGCGAGCTACCCGCGGGCCGGCGGCCATGTCGTCCGCTTCCTCCGCCGCGTTCCCGACGTGAAGAAGAAAGAGATCGCCGCGGAGATGCCGGTTTCAATGGTCGTGCTCGGCGGCGACGAGGCGGCGACGGAACGGGCGATGACCGCGCTCCTCAACGTGGTCACCCCGCCCCGCGCGCTCTACAGCCACTGGCTGACGGCACACCGGAAGTAGCCGGCCGGAGGCGCGCATGGCGAATCCGGTCGCTGGCGCAAGGGCGCCCGTTGGAACAGCAGATCTGGGGTCGCGGAGAATGATTGGGGGCCAGGAAGATGGCGCATGAAGTCCTGCATCCGGGGCTGAAGCCCCTAACTCACTTCCGCCTGAAGGCGGGACTCCGGCAAGGGGAGGCGGGGCGCCGGGGTTTGTTTCCAAGGCAGACGCCGAGGTCGGAGTCCCGGCTTCAGCCGGAAGCAAGCGAAGGCCTTCAGGCCTGGGTGATGGACAGAAAACGGTTGTCATC
>CAZQKI010000262.1:0-5754 GCA_964592855.1 uncultured Lentisphaerales bacterium | reverse complement strand
CAGCAACCGGCAGCAACAACACGGGCCTGAACGCGCTTGCCTCAAACGCGCGGAATCTGCCCCGCCGCCATCATGTCAAACGCCTGACCCAGCAGCTCCACATGCGTCGGGCAGGTGAACAGATTCCTGATCCGGCGAGGGGCGCCGATCTTGTCGACATCCCTGAGGTTTTTCGGCAGGTTGTCGATCACCGCCTTGAACTCGTTCTCCCAGCGAAACGCCACGTTGCGCTCCCATTCCCTCATGAAGCGCGCGTCGTCGGTGATGTTGTCCGACAACTCCGCAAACAGGCGCGCGAATGCCTCATGTTCCTCGCTTTCGAGGGAGGACACGACGATCTGCTCGCGCAGTTTGTAAGGGATGAGTTCCGCCGCAGTTACCCCGCGATTCGAAATGCCCAGGCGCAGCAGGTACCCGAGGTCGGTGTCGGGGTGGGCCGAGACATAGGGGCTGTCGAAGACCAGATTCCCCAGGCTGTAGGCGATCAGCGCATCCTTGTAGCGCTCCGCTCCCTGCACGACATGCGGATGATGGCCGATCACGGCGTCGGCGCCGGCGTCCACCAGACGACGGTACGCCGCCCGGATACGGGGCGACGGCGTCGACATGAACTCGTGACCCGCATGCACGAAAATCAGCAGGAAGTCATACGCCTTGCGCATCTCGCGGATCGCAAAGAAATCTTCACCGGGTCTGAACCAGGAGGAGCCGGCGGCGTTTTCCGAGGCTACGTTCAGCTCTTTCTCGGCCAGCGCCCAGATTCCCACCTTGAGCCCCTTCACCGTCACCGCAAGCGGCAGCTGCGCTTCCGCCAAATTCCGGCCGGCGCCGGTGTGCAACACCTGATGAAGGTCCAGACTCGCGGCGGTCTGCCGGTAGCCTTCGTTGCCGAAGTCGCGGATGTGGTTGTTGGCCAGTCCCGCGGCGTTGACTCCGAGCTTGTGCAGAAAGCCCGCAATCTCAGGATCGGCCCGCAGGCCGCGCTCCCCCGGGTTGTTGCAGGGGATATCCCCCGCGCAAAGTGGCGCCTCGAGATTGACGAGGCAGAAGTCGTTGTCACGGAATGCGGCATGCAGGACACCGTCGAAAACGTCTTCTCCCTGAAGGATCTTCGTCTCGTAGCGTTTGATCGGACACAAGTCGCCGCCCAGAAGCAGCGTCGCCTGAGCTCCAGATTCATCGGTAGCAGCACGAAATCCAGATAGTTTTAGCGCGTTCATATTTTTCATTACAGCAGTCCCGAAGCCTCGCACCAGGCCAGCGCCTTGACCAGCCCCTGTTCCGTGGTGTGCGTCGGCGCATAGCCGAGCACGCGCTCCGCCTTGCCGATGTCGAAGCACATGTGCTCCAGAAGGAAATCAAGGCCGCCCTGCAGCCTGACGCCCGGAACCAGTTCCGGCAGTCGCTCCGGCGCGGCGTGCGAGATAATCGACTCGCTGCCGAGATAGTCCATGGCGGTCTTCAGATAACGGCCCAGCGTGATGGCGCGTTTGCTCGAGATGATGAAGGTCTCCCCCCGGACCGCGTCCGGCCGGTCCACGGCGCGGGCGAAGGCACTGGCCAGATCCCAGTTGTAGCCCGATTGAACCAGCACCTGCTCGCAAGGTGCGATGGTAATGGGCGCGCCGGCCTTGAGCTTCTTGTAGAATTCGATGTTCCGGCCGCCCCACAGCTCCAGCGGGATGCGATGCTCGCCGATGATGTTGGTCGGGCAGAAGATCGTGACCGGAAACTGCTCCCGCGCCCACAGGTCGAGAAAATGGATGTCCATGAGGCACTGCCGGTGAAAGTTCACCGCCGTCTTCTCTCGCCAGGGATGGGCCTCGTCGGCGGGCAGGTACTGCAGGGGGACATACCGGCCGGTCGAGCCGCAGAACATGAAATTGCCGGCGCCCTTGAAATGCGTCCGATAGCGGTCCGCATCCTCGATCGAGGGAACGGAATCGATCACGACATCGATGCCGCGCGGCGCACACACATCGCGCAGGAAGGCATCGTCGCGCTTGTTTCCGCAAAGCAGTTCAACGTCGGAAAGATCGATCATCTCCCGCCGGTTCTGCCCCCGGCTGACGCCAATCACCGTATGACCGGCATCGGCACACAGGCGCGCGATGCGTCCGCCGATCTCTCCTGTCGCACCAAAAACCAGCACGGTCCGCTTCATGATTCAGGCCTTCCCATTTTCTTGTTTCAATCCGACCACGCCGTTTCCAGCCCGGTCAGTCCCATCGATACAAGCGCGTTTCGCCCCGCTTGAGTTTCAGCGTCAATCGGCCGGCTTTCGTCCGCACCCGTGTGTTGCTCCGCAAATCGCAGATCCGCGCGACGCGCGGAAAAAACAGATCGTGCGTCCCCGTATAGGCGGCATGCAGCAGCACCAGCCCCTTCGAGGCGTAGACCACGTCATCGCGTTTCGTGAACAGGTGGCAGCCCGCCTGCTGCGCCAGGGCGCGGAACAATGGCGTGTTCAGCACGGGGAGATTGTAGACGATGTGGGTCACGCCGTCGGCATCCCGCTTCATGGCCGCCAGCACCGGACCGTCAGATGCCAGCCGGGCCAGCGGCACGGCGTCGGGATCGACGACCGTCAACTTGCCCCGCACCGAAACCCGTTTCATGGGTACGTTCAGTTGATCCGGCCCCTTGACAAACCCGCTGGTCAACAGGCGGTCATACTGCCCCATGAGCGCTCCGGCAGGCAACTTCAGCCAGGCATCCGCCTCGGGTGTCGCAACCGCTTCAAGCTCCAGTGGCTCTTCCATCAAGGCATATTCCAGACGGATCGGCAGCACGCCTTCACTCCGATGGGCGTCAATCGGACAGCCCGGCTCGAAAAGTCCGACTCCGCCCATCCACACCACGAAAGACCGGCTCGCACCGAAGCGCGATTGCAGAAGCTGAAGCTGCGCCGCATCAAGGCAGGCGGCGCCATAGATCACATTCAGCTTGCCCGGATTTGCACGGCCATCCAGAAGGTTCTCCAGAACCTCGCACTCCACGGGGGCCCCCAGCAGCGTCCATTCGACATGCCGCTGACAGTCGGCGTGATGGAGGATCTGGAAATGACGGGCGGCCGCGGCGGGGATGAAGACCTTGATCTCCTCGAGGGGACGCCGGTCGAGCCGGCCGACCTCGCGCCAGATCGCGGCGAAACGGCTGTGAAACGCAAGTACCTCGGTGTCCAGATGCCAACTGTAGGGCGTTTTCCCATTGCGGCCGAAATCCAGCCACCAGCCGTGATGCCCGCGAATCAGCATCTGTCCGGCATCGCGCCAAAGCAGGTCCACCGACTCCCGCAAGGTCCGGGCACGCCCGAAGCGGTAGTTCTCGGACTTGTCGGCCCGCAACGTCCGGGTGTCCAATTCGTCAAACCAGACCTTCCCCATCGCCCGGAATCCATCGCAGAACGGCGACTGGCTCCCCACGCCGCAACCCGGCCCCCTGTTTTCGTAGCAGATCGGTGTTGCGAGGAAATCGACGGCCGGATCTCGGATCAGACGCAGCCAGTCGCTCTGGGGCGGATTGGCCCCGGGGAAAAAGCCGCCCACGGCCAGACGGGGGTTGAGTTGCTTGATGCCGCGCGCCATGATTGAGAATTGCTCCGCCAGCGCATGGGCTTCCGCCCCCTGGTAGTCCGCCTGCCGCTGGTTTTCAAGCTTCAGGGGCGGGACATTCATCTGGCCGTATTCACGCGGCGGACGGGCGGTCTTCAACGTTACGAAGGGATCGGACCAGGCCGCGCGCAGCGCGCGCGTTGACCCGTGTTGGCGCTGCAGGTATTCGCGCAAGCCGCGCACCGCTGCCCGGCTCTGATCGGGTGCCGTCATGTGGAGGTTCCACTCCCCGAAGATGTAGCACCCGACGAAGATGCCCCAGAGGCGACGCTCCAGCCCTTGTTCGCGCAAGGCGGCCAGCAGCTTGTCGACTGTGGCTTGAGCCTCACGGGCAAAGCGCTCCGAGAAGGGCGAGACCCGGCGCCGGCCATAGAGAATCCGCGGATACTCCCCGTGCAGCGTTGGCCCTTTGACATCTTTGATGCAGGGACCTGGCACCTGCAGGTACTCGCGCCGGTCGCTCATGCCGTCTTTTCCCAGCACGAGCATCCTGCTGTCCGCCGTGATGAACCCTTCGTGCGGGTTGTCGATCATCCATTGCTCGGCGGGAAAGAAGTCGCAGTCGACCATCAGCCAGGCCTTCGGGGCGGCGCGAGCGACACTGACCATTCGCGCAACGGCCAAGTCGATCGTGGCATCCGTCTGCGGACAGTCGCCGACGCCCATCATCGTTCGCACGGCAAAAGCCCCAATGCCGGCGCGATGGAGCGAGGCCACGACCTCCGTGCGCATCGCCTGGTCCCACATCAGGCAGAAGACCGGCGCCGGCAAGGGGTTTTGGCCGGCCATCAGGGTCGGCACGCCACCGACCGGTCCGATGCGACCGCCGGTGTGCATGAGCGACTCCCTCACGGCCGGGCCTCGGCGCCGGGCCAGCGCCAATGTTTGAGATCGGCGCTCCAAGCCAGCGCCAGACTGGCTTCGCCATGCGTCTCGCGCTCAGCCGTCGCCGCCGCGGGGGTACCGTGAAAGAAGAGCAGATAGCTCTCGATGCCGGGGTGGGACCGCATGTCGAGCACGAACCCCGCGGTCAACCGCCCTCCGGCCCACGGCCAGTCCGCCTGCGGCAGGTTCAGCAACCCGCAGTCCTCCCAGTGGATCAGGTCGTGCGACTTCTTGAGGCCCACGCCGTTGGCCGGCGAGTGGAAGAGGAGATATTCCCGGCCCTCGCACAGGATGCAGACGTTCTCGCCCGAGCGGGTGGAACCGAAAAAGGTCCAGTTCTGCAGGTCGCGGCTCCAGGACATGCTCACGCCATTCTGCTTGTAGAAGCACCACCACTTGGCGGGGTCATCCAGGTCCTGCACGAGATAGGGGTCGATCATGCGGCCCATCTCGGACACCGGCACATCGGGTCCTTTGACGCGAAGCAGTTCCGGCTCGCTCCAAGTCTCCAGGTCGTCGCTGGTCATCGTCCACAACCGCGCGTCGGCTGTTCCATACAGCTCGTTGCCGGGCGTGGGGTAGGTCTGCAGGCACATCACCCAGCGCCCCTGATGCCGGATGATGTTTCCGGGACTGGAGAAGTTGAGGGACTGATCGCGCGGCGTCAGCAGGCTTGGCGGCGTCCAGGTCACGAGGTCGCGGCTCTGGCTGGAGCCCAGATAGGCGAAGACCCGGCCATCGCGTTCGCGTTCCAGGTAGCTGAAGAAGAGGCGAAAGACGCCGTCGTGGAAATGGACGGTGGGGTCACGGTACGCCAGACGAGCGTCACCCTGAAAGATAATCGGCGACGGAATCCGTGTCAGGTCGAGAAGATCAGAACTCGTATTCATTAAAATTGTGTCCAGCATCCGCGAAAACGGGGTTGAGCATAAAGGGGAAAGCGAGAATGAGTCAACTCCTGATTCGGTAGGCGCTCCATATTCGGTAGGCTCAGGGATATCGCCGACCAGGTGCTGGCGGATTTCCGAACCGGCCTATCGGCCAACCCGAATGTGGAAGAGAATATGATTTGAGAGTTGACGGAACAAGGCGTTTCGTGTAAAACATGCCCCGTTCTTCGCGTTTACGAGGGCTGTTCCCCCGGCCTCTCGCGCGCGTTTACATGGCGAGGTAGCTCAGTTGGTAGAGCAGCGGACTGAAAATCCGCGTGTCGTGGGTTCGATTCCCACCCTTGCCACCATCTTTTTCCCCTTTA
>CAZQKI010000261.1:0-5777 GCA_964592855.1 uncultured Lentisphaerales bacterium | reverse complement strand
GCGGCGGCGGCGGTCCGGTTGTTCGAGCCGGGCAAGCCCATCGCGCCGATCGTCGTCGATCAGGCCGTCGAGCTGCCGGAACTGACGGCGGCGGCGCGGCGCGCGCTTACGGGCGAAGCAAGCGAGCTGCGGCAGCAGGCCGAATTGCGGGCCGCAGTCGTCAACGACCTCGCCTACCATCTGGAGCGGATGACCGGCCAGCGGCCGGCGATCATCGTCGCGGGCGAGGGGGTTGCCATACCCGCGCCGGCGATCGTGCTCGGCGCGCCGGCGCAGCGGCTCGGTGCGGAACCGAAATACCAGACAGCTATGGTCGAATCCTTCCGCCTGCTGACCCGCGGCAACCGGGTGCTGATCGGCGGCGAGAGCATCTACGGCGTCTCCCACGGGGTCTACGAGCTCTTGCGCGAGCTGGGCTGCGACTGGATCTTCCCCGGCGCCGAGGGCGAGATCATCCCGCCCCGCAAGACCGTGGTGGTGGACGAGATCGACCGTGCGAAGAAACCGGCCTTTGAAGTCCGCTCGCCCTGGTACAGCGGAACCGTCCGCAATCAGACGCCTGCCGAGGCCGCCGAGTTCGACCAGTGGAAGATCCGCATGCAGCAGACCCAGTTCCGGGGCCGGCGCCATCCCCTCTTTCTGGATGGCGGCCATTTCTGGGCCTCGGTGATCTTTCACAACAAGAAGCTGCTGGAGGAGCATCCGGAGATGCGGGCGCTGATCCGCCAGCCGGACGGCAAGCTGGTCCGCGGCTGGGGTCAGCTGGAGCCGATGAATCCCGGGGTGATCGAGCTGACGGTACAACACATCCGCGACACGTACAAGCGTGCGGGCTGGTCCAATGACGTCGTGTCGAGCCTCAGCATCAGCCCCAACGACGGGATGGGCTACTCCCTCTCGGCCGAGGCCCAGGCGGCGGGCGCCGGCCGCATGGATCCGATCACGGGCGAGCCGGACCAGACCGACGTTCTGGTGCTCTACGCCAACACCGTCCTGGAAAAGCTGAAGGATGAGTTTCCCAATCTGCATCTCGGCATGTACCTCTATGGCGCGCACGGCGACTATCCCATGCGCCACAAGCCCCATCCGCGGTTCACAATCAACATCGCCGACATCACCCAGTCGCGCTACCACAGCCTGCTGGATCCGCGCAGTGCGACCCGGACCTACTACAAGAACATCCTCGATCAATGGGGCCAGCTGCACCGGGAGCAGGGCAATGCCTACGCCTACTACGGCTACAACTGGAACCTGGCGGAGAACCTGACGCCCTACAGCAAGATGAAGATCTGGGGTCAGGATCTCCCCTACTACCATCGCATGGGGATCATCGGCTACAACACCGAGTGGTTCAAGGCGTGGAGCATCCTGGGGCCGCACAACTACCTCCAGGTCCGCATGGGCTGGGATGTCGACCTCGACTGGCGCGAGGTGCTGAAGCGCTACTGCACGCTGGCCTTCGGCCCGGCCGCGCCGGCCATGGAGCAATACTATCTGTTGCTGATCGAAACCCAGGAGGCGGCGGGCCACGAGGCAGGCTCGCACCACGCGGTCGACCTGATCCTGACGCCTGACTTTGTCCGGCAGGCGAAGGTCTTCATCAACCAGGCCCAGGCGGCGGCCCAGGAGCCGTACCACAAGAAAATGGTGGCCTATTTCAGCCATCCGCTGGAGATGCTCGAGCTCTTCCACGCCTACCGCCAGGCGGCGCGCGCCTTCGATTTCCCGACCGCCCTGAAGCACATCGAGGCCATGCTGGCCAGCTTCGACGCCTGCCATGAAAAGAACAGCCAGATGGTCTGCCGCTCCGGCCGCATGTATCTGGAGCGGCTGCAGAAGCCGGCCGTCGAGCAGGGGGCGAAATACGCCACGGGAGACTACCGCCTGGTTTATCCGTTCCCCGACGCGCTGCCCACCATTCTGGATCCCGATGCCATGGGGCAGTTCATGGGGCTCTACCATCCGGCGCGGCGCGAGGACAACCTGATGACCACCCGCACCTATTCCACCACCTGGGACGCCCAGGGGCTGGGGCCGTACCGCCGCGGGGCGGTCTGGTACCGGGTCCGCTTCGCACTGCCGAAGGCGATCCCGGAACCGGGGATCGGCCTGTTCATCGGTGCCGTCGAAGACGAGGTGCATGTCTGGTGCAACGGCGACTATCTGGGGAGCGGCAATGGCTTTCCCCGCCCCTTCGTATTCGACCTGACGGGGCGCGCACGGCCGGGCGAAACGAACCTGGTGGCGTTGCAGGTCATCCGCCGCAGCATGGCCAACGAGGTCTGGCTCGGCGGGCTGGTCTATCCAAGCTTCGTTTTTGCCGGCCCCCGTCTCGAACAGGTGGCGCCGAAGCAGGAACCGCCCCGGCGCGTGCTGCCCGGGGAAGGCGGGGATGCGGCAGCTCCCTGAGACCGATGCCGGACTCGCGAGTCCCACCGAGCAAAAAAAATGCGCTATTATTTCCGAATCGTTGGTTTGATCGCCTGTGCGGCGTTCATGGGCGTTCCCTGCGCACGGGGACTGTCGGCAAGGCAGGCGCCGGCCTTGCTTGACTTCATGGACCGGGCCAAGGTTGCCGAAGCGCAACTGCCGCTGATCATCGAGGCGGCAGAGGCCGCAGCGGCGCGAAAAATCAAGAACCCTGAAGCGCTGCTGAATCTGACCTACCACCGCCAGCCGTCCTTCGCCGAGGAGCTGCTTAACCGCTCCGGCGGTCTGGCCGGCGCCCTGCCGTCGGAAGAGCGCCCCGCGTTGGTGACGGACAACGACATCGTGGTGTTCTCGGTGCGCTCCTGGGAAAAGAATGGCGAGGCCGCCGCGGCGTACCTGCGGGAATGTCGGGAAAAAGGATGGATGATCATTCTTTTCGCCTCCCGCGCCGGCAGGCCGGCTGATCTGGATGTGGATTATTTGATCGATAACGGTGCGCGGAGTGCCACTGAGCACGATGCGGCGGTCAACAGCATTGCCAATGCGCTCAATGGCTGGCTCTGGGTCTGCGAGTACACGGCGGCGCTCACACGGCACGGCCGGCATCCGGGTATCCTGCAAAGTATCACGACCGCCGGGGCGCGCGCCCACAATCAAATCTATCAGAGCCGGCAGACCCGTCACCACGACTATCCGATCAGCGTGGCCGTGCCGGCCGGCGATCTCTCCCGCATCTATCTGCGGCGGGTCGATCAATTGATCCAGGACCTGTCAAGCGATAGGATCGGGGATCAGATCAAGCGCGCCTCCGGCCTGATTGCCGACCGGCTCCGGCAGGGCGAAAAGGTGTTTGTTTCGACCAGTACGCACATCATGCTCGATGAAATGGACAAGAACAACAAAACGCCTTGGACGGCGTTGCACACCCTGCGCCAGATGGAAAGCGTCCTCGAGCAGCAGACCAAACCTGGCAATCTGTTCTTCTGGCTGAGTTTCAACGGGGTGAGTATTTGGGCCTATTCGGATGACGACGGACCCACCCGGACGTGGATCAATTACGACGGGCCGCTGCGTAAGGCGGGAGTGGACCTGATCACATGCTTCGCCCGCGATCCGTTGCATCCGGAGAACAATGGTCATGGCGCGCTGGCACACATCGAACAGAACTGGGAGTACGGCGATGCCGTCGTGCCGGTACCCTTTCCGCCGGGCCGTATCGGCCCAGTCAGCGGACTTTACCAGGGGCTGATCTACCGCATCCTGGATGAGGTGACAAGCGCCCTGCTGAAGTCAGAATCAAACGGAACCCCTTGAAGCGCTCCATGTAGAATTTGCCCGCCGCCTGTAACTGGACACGCATTCAGCACCGCGCCGGCCCAGACCCGCATCGAGCGGGATACGCACATGCATACGACCGAAATTCGACCGCACCGCGGCGCCCCCGCCTTGTGGATCGACGGACAGCCCGTCTTTCCGCTGTTTCTGATGAGCACGGCGGCCGGCCTGCGCGGCCTGCAGGCGCTCGGGTTCGAGGGCACGCACCTGTATACCGTCGACTCGCCCGCGTGGTGGACGGGGATCGGCTGTTATGATTTTTCGGGCTTCGACGCCCACCTGGCCGAAATGCTGCAAACCGATCCCCGGGCGCTCGTGATTCCGCGGATCTCGCTCGACGCGCCCGATGCGTGGCTTGATGCGCATCCCGGGGAACTGATCCGCGGCGCGATCGATGCGCAGGCCTCGCGTGACCCCGGCCGCGGCGACCAGCGGCATCCAAGCTGGGCCTCCGCCGTGTGGCAGCGGGATGCAGTCGCCGCGCTCCGCGCGCTGCTGGCACATGTCGCGGTACAACCGTGGGGCCAGGCCGTGATCGGCTGGCATATCGGCGCCGGATTGTATGGCGAGTGGCACTATTACAACTCCGCGCAATACCCGGACCGTTCGGCGCCCTTCCTCCGCGCCTATGCGCGCTGGCTGCGGCGCCGCTATCCGGATGCGACGCCCGACCCGGTTCCGCCCGATCCGGCCGAACGACAGCACGGCGACTGGGCGGGTGTGCTTGACCCGGCCCGGCGTCGGGACGCCATCGACGCCTCTACCTTCTTTCACGAAGTGGGCGCCCGGCTGCTGGGCCGTTTCGCACGCGTGGTGAAGGCGGCGACCGGAGGCCGGGCGCTGGTCCTGGCTTTCAACGGCTACCTCCCCGATCTGGGCCAGAATCACGAGATCGACCACCGCGCCTTTGATCGCGCCCTGGCCAGTCCCGAACTCGACGTTTTCTCCAGTCCCCACACCTACTGGCGGCGTGCGCCGGGAGACGATGCCATCCCGCGCGGCTTCCCGGCCTCGGTGCGCCTGCACGGCAAGATGTTCTGGGACGAGCAGGATGACCGCACCATCCGTGCGCCGGCGGTCAGCCAGAAACGCTACATCCACGTCAGGGACATGGCCCAAAGCGTCGAAATTCTTTGGCGCGGCTTCGCCCACGCCTTGACCCAGGCCCAGGGGCTGTGGTTCATGGACCAGGGCGCGATGTGGTATCCCGGCGATCCGGATCCCGGGTATTACCGCGATTCCGCCATCGTGGCGGCCTTCGAACAGATGCGCCGCGTCGCGGCGGACTCGCTGGCGCGGTCCCGGATCCGCGGCGCGGAAGTCGCCGTGGTTGCCGATCTCCACAGCGCCTTTCATCTGGCGGACTCCGACTGGACGGAAAATCACATCTTCCCCCGGCTCTATCATCAGACGATGCGCGAGCTTTCGCGCTGCGGCGTGCCTTTCGACCTGTATCTCCTCACGGATCTTTTCCGCATGCCGCCCCACCAGGCGTACGTCTTTCTGGACGCGGTGCATCTCTCCGACCGGCAGATTGCCCGGCTGAAGAGTCTCCGCGCGCGCGGGGCGCAACTGGGGTTCCTGGTTGCGGCAGGTATCGCCTCGCCGGCGGGGCTTTCGCTCGACCGGATGCGTGATTTGCTGGACATGCCGCTGCGCTTCTCGAACGAACCCCCGCCACACTCCAGCCTGCCTCCGGCGTTGTGCGATGCCTGCGATGGCGCAGCCGAATCGGAGCGGACCTGGTATGTGCCCCAGCCGCCACCCGCCGCCGCAACGTTGCGCCGCCTGCTGCGGAAATCGGGGGCGCATGTCTTTGTCGAGAGCGAGGACAACCTGATGGCGGGCTGCGGGTACCTGGCCCTGCACACCGCTTCAGCGGGACCGAAGACCCTCCGCCTGCCTCAACCCGCCCGGTGGACGGATCTGCGCAGCGGGGCGGTGGTGGCGCACCACGCCGCACAGATCACGGTCGAGGCCGCGTTCGGCCAGACCCTGCTGTATGCGATCGA
>CAZQKI010000260.1:0-5804 GCA_964592855.1 uncultured Lentisphaerales bacterium | reverse complement strand
GTCACCCAGTTGCCGCGTTCGGCGACCGTCAGGACCGCCTCCTCGCGGCGGAGGACGCCCGCCGTCAGCTCAACCACGCCCGTGGTGGGGCCGTGGATGGCAAGGGCGTCGCCGACATGAATCGCCTCGCCTTGAATGGCGACCTGCACGACCTTCGCCTTCGGATAGTAGTTGAGGACCACGCCGACATGGAGCTTCTTCTCCGTCGCCTGGTTTTCATCCGTGTGGGTAAACGCTTCGGTGCCGGGGCGTCCGTAGTAGAGTCCCACGCCGAACTCGCGGTGATAGACCCTGGCGCAATCCGCGACCAGCTGATCCGCGAGTTCGGGGGTGAAGCGGTTGTCCGCGACGGCCTGCATGGCGGCTTTGTAGGCGGTGACCACCCCCTTCACATATTCGGGGTTGCGCGCCCGTCCCTCGATCTTGAACGAGGCAATCCCTGCGGCCATCAGCCGGTCCACGAAAGGGAGTGAGCAGAGGTCGCGAGCGGAGAGGACCAGGTGCGGTGTGACCGTGAACTCCGCATCGGCGTTCTCGCCCTCCCGCACCTCCCGGATGTGAAAAGCGCGGCGGCAGGGCTGGTGGCACTCCCCGCGGCTGCTGGAGCAGCCGTAGGCGTCGTGCGACAGGAGGCAGCGGCCCGACAGGGCGATGCACATGGCCCCATGGACGAAGGTCTCGACTTCGATTCCCGATTCCCGCGCGATTGCCGCCACCTCCTCCAGCGTGCATTCGCGGGCGAGGATCACGCGGCTGGCGCCCTGCGCCTTCAGGAAGCGGGCGGTGGCGGTGTTGGCGCAGGAGAACTGGGTCGAGATGTGAAAGGGAATCCCGAGCCGCCGGCAGGCCTCCACGGCGGCCCAGTCGGCAACGATCGCGGCGTCGATGTAGGGCCTGGCGAAGGCCAGCGTCTCGCCGACCGCCGCCAGCTCCCCTTCGAAAACGAGGGTGTTGACGGTCAGGTAGAGCTTGACCCCCCGGGCGCGGCAGCGGGCCGCGGCCTCGGGAAGCGACGCGCGGGTGAAATTGCGCGTCGCCATCTGGCGCATGTTGAGCGTGTCGAGGCCGAGGTAGACCGCATCGGCCCCCGCTTCGAGCGCGGCGGCCAGACACGTCATGTCGCCCGCGGGGGCCAGCAGTTCGGGAAGCTTGGTCATGCGCCGCCCGCCGCGCTAGGCGCGCTTCGCCCGGTTCTTCGGCCGTGCGGCCTGTCCGGTCTTGCCCGACAGGCTGATGGCTTCGCAGAGCGCCAGGGCTTCGCGTCCGGCCTGCCAGGCGTTCTTTTCGCCCTTGGCGACCCGGCGGACAAAGACCGCATGGGAATCGGGAATGGCCTTGATGTCGGCGTGCTTGACTTGCAGGGGCGGCTTCGCGGCGTCCTTGAAGGTGACCAGGAACCCTTCCTTGTTCGTGCAAAGCTTGCCGTCGTCGCCATAGAGCTCAAGCGCCCCGTCGCCCTGCGGGAAGGTCCAGCTGAGCTGCAGCACGCCCGTGGCGCCGTTGACGAAATCGAAGATGGCGGTGACGTTGTCCACCACCTCGTGCGACCAGTTGCGGGTGATGGCCTGGATCTGCTTCACGGGGCCGAAGGCGCCCTGCAGGAAGTCCGCCATGTGTACCGCGATGTCGCCGACGAGGCTCCCTTCGTACTTCTTCTGCACGAACCAGGTTGCTCCGGGCGACCAGCCGAGATCGGGGCTCTTGGCGGAGGCGCGCAGGCAGCGTGCATGTAGCGGCTTGCCGATGAGGCCGGCGGCGACGCACTTCTGGATTTCGACATAAAGCGGGATGAAGCGGAGGGACTGGTTGACCTGGAGGACGAGGCCGCGCTTCTCGGCGAGTGCAATCATCCGGTCGGCCTCGGCGACGGTCCCCGCCATGGGCTTCTCGACGAGGACATGCTTGCCGGCCTTGAGCGCGGCCAGCGTCTGGGGGCAGTGGAAGAGGTTGGGCGTGGCGATGATGATGGCGTCGATGTCCGCCGCCAGCAGCGCCTCATAGTTCTTGCAGATCGTCGCCTTGGGTAGGTTGACGGCGGTCGCAAAGGCTTCGGCCTTTCCCGGCTTGATGTCGTAGAGGGCGACGATCTCGGCTTTCGCCTTGCCGAGCTGCGCCACTTCCGGCGCGTGGTTGCACGACGCGATCTTGCCGCATCCGACCAAACCCAATCTGAGCTTCTTCATATTCTTATCCCTTCGAATAGAACTGCAAAAGGCCAAAGGTTAGGGGCTGCACTTTTGAAAGTCAAGAGCAGGATACTGTCATCGCGCGCCCAACTCGTGCTCAAGAACGATCCTCAAGCCGCCGCTGATCTGCCACCAGGAATAATCGTCATTGTCGATCGTGCTTGCGTTGGACTCCCAGTCCGCCGAGGCGAACAACTCCAGCCAGGGGCGCAGGCGATAGGACGCCCATGCGCCAGCAGGGAGGCTTGTGTCACGCCGGTTCTCGCCATCCACCTTCTCGGGGTAGGAGCGGGTGCCGATTCCCGCCCACACACCCAGATCGAGGCGCGCGGCAGGTCGGAATTCGCAACCTGCGGAGGCGCCATACCCCGAGTATTCCTCTTCCGCCGCATCGGATAAGTTCTGCTCCGCGTGAAGTTCCGTCCAGACCGTCGCTTGACGAGACAACAGCCATCGCAACTCCGGCCGTACATCCATGCGGCTGTCGACGCGATTCGCAACGGCCGCATCGACCGAGTCCTCATAAAAGGTCTGCCGGTAAGTTCCGTTCAGGCTCAACTCCAGCGGCAATCGCTCAAGGGTGCGGACGATCTGGGGGCTCACCTGCCAGAAGGTATAATCGTCCTCGGGCCAGGCTTTGTCCCGATACAGCCCGCAGCCCAGGCTCGCGCCGGCCTCGTACGATCCCCCATGATAGCGCCAGCGAGCGAAGCCGGACGCGGCATCTGTGATTTCAGAGGAGTCTTGCGTGTATTGCGTGCGCCGGTAGTCGAACAGCAGCGATGAATCCGCGTTTACGCCGAACGCCGTCACATCGAGTCCCGGGCCAACCTGCCAGAAGGGGGATCCTTCCCCGTTGCCGGGTTCGCCCAGCCGATTGTTCTCGTAGCCGGCTTCCGCCGCCAACCGAGGACTCACAAAGACATCGCTGGCGGGAGCGGGTGAAACGGAGCGGATGATCGCCAGAAAACAGATCGCAGAACGCACGGTTTGCCTGGTCATGATCATGGCCTCCGGGATTGTGTCGAGCCCGTCGCGCCAGCCCCTCCCGGGCCGTTCCCCCCTTGCCCGCTCGATCCGCTCGGACCGCCAGGCCCACCTCCTGCTGGTCCGCCGCCACCGGTCCCGGCGTCCGCAGGGGCATTTCCCGGTGACGGGCTATGCGTGCCTTGCCCGGATGTCGCTCCCGAAGCTGCCGGACCGTTCCCGCGAAACGGGGTTTCGGCTCCCGAACCCGCTGTGCCGGGCGTATTCCCGCCGCTCCCCCAGCGCCCGCCCGTCCCGCTCCCGTCCCAGAGTTGGCGCCGGATGCGCTCGCCCTCGACATGGGCGCCGTGCTGCCGCACCGCAAAGCGGCTGGCGCGCATAATTTCGGTCCTGCGCATGTTTCGTTCCGTGAAGTCCGTCATCATGGAGCCCACGGTGGCCTCATCCATGCCGCTCAGGCGCATCGTTTCACCCGCCTCGACAATGCTTCGCAGCCGCTCTGCCTGTCCGTTTTTCGCCCGGGCAAAAACGCCACGCAAGGTATCATCCGAAAGTCCGTTCTCCAGCGCCAGTGTCACGGATTTCATCAACTGGTCGTTCGAGGCGTTTCGGTCGGCATACCCGGCTTGCCGCAGCACGGCCGAGGCTTTCTGCAGGTTCATCAGCCTTTGACGTGCCGCCGTCTGCAGGGCATTCCCCTCCACCCCTTTTGCCGCGCCTTCCTCGATCCGCGTCATGACCGGATCGGCGGGGAGGCCCTCCCGCGCCGCCGTCTGCACCGGGGTCAGGCATTCGTGAATCGAATCCATCGAAAGGCCGCGGGCCTTAAGCTGCAGGACCAGGCGCTGCCAGCGGCCGGCGTCCACACCGGCCGGTGCCAGCGCTTGCGCAGCGGCGGTCCCGGCAGGGGCGGGGACAGACTGGCCGGTTGACGACCCGGCGCACAGGATTGTTAACAGCAGACCCGTCCAGAGACCCAACTTGGCGTTGACATTCATGCTTCAACTTCCCTCCGCATAGACATCCACGATCGCATTTTCACGACCAAATCCGTCCGGCCGGTGGGCGATCGCGTTCGGATCGGTCACCCACGTTTTGCCGTTCACCAGAAACTGATACTCGTAATGCCCCTCGGGCAGGTCGATGTTCGCCGTCCAATGCCCGGAGGCGTCCGGTCCACGAAGCCGGATCGCACCCGGAGACCAGTTGTTGAAATCGCCCACGAGTTCCACCTGCTGCGCGCCGGGCGCATGAATCTGAAAATGCACCCGCACCTGCTGCTGCGGCCGGCGCGGCGAGGTCAACAGCCCGACGCCCAGCATCACCACCAGCATCGCCGCGGCGCCGGCCAGGGCGGGCATGATCCACTGCCACCGTCGATCCGGAAGACTCATCCCCAGCCGCTCGCGGAGTCTCCGCCGCCGGGTCGCAGGGAGCGCCGCCAGGATGTCGGGGATAAGGCCTGCCGGCGCATGCGCCTGCATGGTTTCCAACCGCTCGAGCACCCCTTGATAGTTTGCCAGGAGCGCCTCCTCCGCAGGCGTGCGGGGTGACGGCTGGGCGTCGCCGTCCAAGAGCGCATGGATTCTCCCGTAAGTTTCGTCTTTCATTGCGTTTGCTCCCGCACAGGATCGAGAAGACGCACCAGTTCATCACGCCCGCGCGCCACCCGCATTTTGGCCGCACTCACGCCGATGCCCAGTGTTTGTGCGATTTCATCATAGGACAGACCTTCCATGTGCTTCAACACCAATGCGGTTCGAAACGCTTCGGGCAACCGGCCTAATGCCGCCTCAAGGTCTTCGTTCCGCGCCTCGGTTGCGGGCGGCGGTTCCATGTCTTGTCGGGTGGACAGCGTCTGCTCCATCCGTTTCCGCCGGCTGTGGCTCCGAAAATGGTTTTTCGCCAGATTGGCGCCAATGCTCATCACCCAATTTTTGAAAGCGTATTCGGGTTTGTAAGTATGGATCTTGCGATAGGCCTGAATAAAGGCTTCCTGCGTGATGTCGGCGGCTTCATGATAATTTCCGGTCATCCTCCAGGTCAGGTTGAAAACGGCGTCTTGATTGCGGCGGATCAATTCCTCGAAAGCGCGGGTGTCCCCGGAGCGGGACTGCTTGGCGAGTTGACTGTCATCAGCGTTCATCATCTCCAGTCACTATACACCGGCAACGCCGGTTTTGTCACTTCGCGACGTGTGAAACGAAGATTATTTTATTCGGGCCGCATGCAGGTGACGATTTCTGCCGATGCGGTGTATACCAGATAGAGCATCCGGTGGTCGGATGTGCACGAAACGTGGGCGCAAGCCCTGAAAGGAGTCTTCATATGAAGACGGCAAGTCTGAGGAAAGCGGTGGTTGTCGCTGTGACGGTCGGGTTGGCGCTGGCGTCCGATGTGGCTCTGGCTGGAGGGGGTAAAGTCAGGCAGCGTAATGGAAATGCCAACGGGCAAGGGACCTGCACCCAAACAGCTTCGGCAACAGGTGCTGCGCAAGGTGTTCAGAAGCGCGACCGTGTGCGGGATGGCTCCTGCCTGACGGCGGCTTTGAACACACGTCGCCGTGCCCGCGACGGTTCCTGCCTGACGGCGGCTTTGAACACACGCCGCCGTGCCCGCGACGGTTCCTGC